>JAWOHG010000308.1:0-7885 GCA_046485245.1 bacterium | reverse complement strand
AGACGGCGAAGGCCACAAAGGTCGGATTCTGTCATTCTGGCGAAGCCGAGGCGTCGCTTGTCTGCCGTCGTCCGCGACAGCTTCGTGTTCTTGGTGTCTTTGTGGTGACTCTGTCGGTCGAGACTAGCGCGTGATGACGACCTTCGCGGTCTCGCGCTCGCCTTCGCGGCAGATGAAGTAGATACCGGCGGGCAGGCGCGAGAGGTCGTTGCGGCCGGGAGAGAAGCCGGCCACCCGGCGGCCGGTGATGTCGTGCACGGTCGCGGCCCGCGTGCCGAGCAGGGTGAGCTCTGACTTGAGATGGGTCGGGCCGGTCGGGCTGGTGAGGGCGTTGGCCAGCACGGGCTTGTCGAGGACGTAGATACGGCTGGCAGAGGAGACGACGTATAGCTGGTCAAAGCTCTCGCCGCAGGCGATGGAGGACGGGTAGTAGAGCGTGTCCCAGGAGCGGACCTCCTCACCGGTCGCCGCGTCGAGCGCGACCACCCGCCCCGGGTCGGACTCGATGACGAAGAGGCTGTTGCGCGAGCGGTCCAGCGCGACCGAGCCGATGCCGCCGAAGGGGATGTGCTGGACGAGGCTGTCGCCGGTGCAGTCGATGACATCGATTGAAGCGGACGTCTTGCAGTACAGCCGGCCGAACGCCGGGTCGAGCGCGGCCGCGGCCGGCGAGCGGCCGAGACCACCCACGGTGCCGACGACGCGGAGTCCGACCGCGTCAATCACGGTAACGCTGTTGCCGGAGAAGTTGGCGCAGTACACGCGACGCCGGGCGGGGTCGAAGCAGAGAGTGCGCGGGCTGTCGCCGACCGCGAGGCGTGTGATGATGGTGTCGGCGCGGGTGTCGATGACCAGTATCTCGTCGGTCTGGGCGAGGCAGCAGAACAACCGGCCGGCGATGGTGTCCACACACATCGCCCGCGGGCTCTCGGCCGCGGGCAGCACGGCGACGGTCTCGTACGTGGCGCCGTCGATGACGTGAATGACGTCGTCGCCCTCACAGGCGACGTACAGCTTGTCCGTGGTCGGGTCGTAGCATAAGTTGTCGGGGTCGTCGTCCACCGATAGCACGGTATCGAGGGCCATCAACTCGAGGTCGACGACCGCTATCTTATCATTGTACCGCGCGCAGTAGAGCCTGGGGGCGCGGGGGTTGACGCAGAAGACATCGGGCCTGCCCCCGACCGGCACCGTGCCGAGCGGTTCGGCGGTCGCGGCGTCGTAGACCAGCACGTTGTGCTGCGAGCGGTCGGCGAAGTACACCAACCCGCGCGCATCGTCGAACAGCGCCGCGCCGATGTCACAGGCGGTACGGACTTCGTCTCGAGTGCATCCGTCGCTGTCCACGAAACTGACGAGGTCGCGGAAGTACTCCGCATAGAACACCAGGCTGTCGTTCGGATTTACTCCGACACCTAGGGAGCTCTGAATCTCGATGTCTGCTACGACCGTACGAGCGGCGCAGTCCACAATGCGGATGGTGTAGTCGTCGTTCGCACAGCATAGGCGTCGGCCCCCGGGGAAGAGGGCTAGTCTTATCCCACAATCATCGGACGAGTAGATAACATCCTCGACGACGCGTCGGTCAATGTCGATGACCAGCAGGGTGCTTGCGTCGGTGAAAACGTACAGCCGGTCGTCAAACGGGTTGAGCACGGCATCGACAGGCCAGTCCCACATCCTCGGCAGAAGGATGCTGTCGACCAGGGTGTTGGTTGCGGCGTCGATGATGGCCAGAGCGAAGCCATACCCGTAGTAACCGGCACAGAGCAGCAGGTCGCGCCGGCTGTCGTACACCGCGCGGCCCACATCCATATCGGGCAGGGTTATGGAGGCAAGGACGCTGTCGCCGATGCCGTCAATGACCGCGATGTCGGCGTCGGTGTATTGGGGTTCGCCGAGGCAGTACAGCCGGGCTCGCCCCGGTTCATATAGCAGGCGTGAGCTCAGGCCTTCGTCGTCATCGGTGTACGGGCTCGGGACCGGGAGACTGGTTCGCAGGTTCCCGGTCGCCGGGTCAATCACGTGCAGTATGCCGTCCCGGGGGGCTTCGGCGTGGACGTAGAGCCTGCTGCCATCCGGGCTCGCACACAGGTCATACAGCCCTTCAGAGAACCCCAGGACACTCGCCAGCGAGTCCCGGCTACAGTCTACGACAGCGAGCCGGTCAGCCTCGTCGAGGATGAAGAGCTGTCCCGTGGCCGGGCAGCACGTCGCACGCCACGGCCAGAGCCCGGGAGGCAGAGCGACAGCGCCGACGCGCCGCCGGGTCGCGCCGTCGATGACCACGATGCGACCGCCACTTTCGCCAATGACATAGAGCCGATTGGTTACCGGGTTGAGGGCGATGTCGAGCAGGCCCTTCAGCCCGCCGAAAGAATCGGGCAGGATGATGGCGCGCTCGAAGGCCGGCGCGAGAGAAAACGCGCCGAGCAGGCAGGCGAGGCACACGAAGCCGGACTTCACAGTATATCCTCCAGCCCGATTGTAGGCCGCCTGATGGCGGCGTCAACAGGGCGCGGCGACCATGCCCACCTGGGTAATGGAGACGCCGCCCGGGTTCCGGTGAACCGGCCGCGGCCCCAGAACCCGTTTAAAGGCTGAGATTGTGCTGGTCGGGTCTGGAAAAAACGGGAAGCGTCCCCATTTAGAAGATTAGTTCATCGACATAGTCCGGTGGGCTGATTATACTACCGGGCTACATCCGGGGAATGGCCGAGAGGTGACCTAAGCCCTGAGTTGGCAACCGGTTGCCGGAAAACCGGCGTTTTGCCCCCTCCCGTCCCCCTGGCCGTGTTTCGGCCCGCGTCGGCCTGCGCCGCGAGTGCCGCAACCCGGGGTCCCCGTGACCAGGCAACCGGCGGGACAACGCCAGGCACAGCAGTCAGCCCGGCTGTCGGTCCATTGCTGTCGACTTGTCGCCGCGCCTCGACCGGTCCTTGTCCCCGCGCCTGTCCCGGTCCATCTTCCCGCGCGACGCTCGGCCCTGTGGCCGACGCCCTGGCGGGTCTCTTGCCCGGCGCTTCGGTCGGAGCTTGTGCCCGTGCCGGTGTCAGCGCAACCGGCGGCCTGGCCGGCGAGGCGTGTCTGGGCCCGCGTGCGTGAAGCGAAGCCGGCCCATCTGGGCCGGCTTCACGATTGACCGCAGTTCGCGCCTAGCGCGTGACGACGAGCTTGCGCTCGACCGGCCCGGTGGGCGCGTCGAGACGCAGGACATAGGTGCCGGCCGCGAGGCCGGTGAGCCGGACCGAGTGCTGCGCGGTGCCGGTCCAGACCGGCTTGCCGAGCACGTCATAGACGCGCAGTTGGGCGCCGAGCTGGGCGGGCGCGAAGCGCACCGTGACGTTGCCGCGGCTGGGGTTGGGCGCGACCGAGAAGGCGTTGCGGGCCAGGCCCGGGCGCTCTTCGACGCCGACCACGTCGATGACGTAGTACTCGCTGATGCGCAGGCAGTTGGTGTCGGTGGTCTGCCGTCCGCCGAAGACCCAGATGCCGGGCGTGCCGGTGCCGCCGGCCTCGGCCGGGATGTAGACGCCGGCGTGGTTGCGGCGGCGCTGGGCGAGGCTGGGGAACATCGCCCAACTGTCTTCCTCGACTTCGTAGATGTAGCAGTGGGCCGATTCGGTGGACCAGGTGCCGCGGCCCGCGACCACGAGCTTGCCGCCGAAGCTGCCCGGGAAGTCGGTGTCGAACCCGAAGGCCCGCGACTCACCGTTGATGCCGGGCATCGACGCGACCGTATACCACCCGGCCGCGGTGTCGGCGAGGTTGAGCCGGAACACCTGCGCCTTGGCGGTGAGGGTCTGGGCCGAGGAGTTCCAGGTGTCGCCGCCGCAGGAGTACAGGAAGGTGTCGACGATGGCGAGGATGGGGTAGGCGCGCGCGAGCGGCAGGTCGGCCAACCGGGTCCAGCGCGAGCCGGCCGTGCCGAGCGGGTCGAAGCACCAGACTTCCTTGGAGGTCACGCTGGAGGTCTGGCTGAATCCGCCCATCGAGTAGATGTGGTTGTCGTACACGATGGATGAGAGCGCGACGGTTATCTGGCCGCCGCACCGGCCCGGGTACGGGTCAGAGGGCAGCTTGATGGCCGTGTTGCTCACCGGGTAGTAGACCTGCAGCGAGTCGGTGTAGTTGGGCGAGGCGTCGTAGCGGCCGCCGACGACGTAGAGTCCCCACGTGTCGCCGTTGGGCAGGTCGTGGTCGTCCTGCAGCAGGCAGGCGTCGTAGTTGGACACCGCCTGCACCATGTTTGTCCCGACGTCGGCATAGGCGCCGGTCGCGGGGGTGTAGCTGTAGATGTCGCCGAGGGTCGTGGCGTTGCCGATGCGGCCGCCGAGGAAGTAGACCTTGGCCGTGCCGGGAAAGTACTCGCCGTCGAAGCGCGTGTAGCCGAACGTCGACTGCGGTCCGTTCACCCAAGCCTGGCCGGTGGCAATGCCGGCCAGCAGTACGATGCCGGTCAGCGCGAGCACGGAGTGACGCATTTGTGCCTCCTTCTTTGTTCCTGCCCGCACCGGGCAAGCTGCCGGCCGAAGGCTCGGCCCGGCGCGCCGCCCCGTGCGATGCAGTTACGTTCTAGTCGTTTTGGGCCGTCTTGTCAAGGGTCGGCGGCTAGAAGTTTTCGTCGAGCGTGTTGGTGGACATCCGGCCGCGGCGGAACCGGCCGTCGCGGATGACGCGGCGCAGGAACGGGGCGGTGGTGGTGACACCGGCAATCACGGTCTCGGCCAGGGCCCGGTCCATCCGGGCCATCGCTGCGTCCCGGTCCGGGGCCCAGGCGCAGACCTTGGCGATGAGCGGGTCGTAGGAGGCGTGGACCCGGTACCACGTTTCGAGGTGGCTGTCGACGCGCACGCCCGGCCCGCCGGGCAGGTGCAGGCGCGTGACCAGGCCCGGGCTCGGGGCGAAGTCGGCGTCCGGGTCCTCGGCGTAGATGCGGCATTCGATGGCGTGGCCGTCGGGGCCGCGCTCCGACGCGGCGGCGATGTCCGGGCCGAGCGGCTCGAGCGCGGCGATGCGGAACTGCTCGCGGACGATGTCGACGCCGGTGACCATCTCGGTGATCGCGTGCTCGACCTGGAGCCGGACGTTCATCTCCATGAAGTAGCAGTTGCCGGCCTCGTCGCAGATGAACTCGACCGTGCCGGCGTTGACGTAGCCCGCGGCGCGGGCCGCCGCGACCGCCCAGCCGGTCAGCCGCGCACGGGACAGCGCGTCGAGGTTCGGGGCGGGCGTTTCCTCGACTAGTTTCTGGTGGCGGCGCTGGCAGGAGCAGTCGCGCTCGCCCAGGTGCGCGACCGTGCCGGAGGAGTCGGCCAGGATCTGCACCTCGATGTGGCGCGAGCCGGTGACGTATTTCTCGATGTACACGCGGGCGTCGTCGAAGCTGGCCTTGGCCTCGGCCCGGCACATCCGGAAGCCTGCCTCGAGGTCCTTGTCCCGGCGGATGACGCGCATTCCCTTGCCGCCGCCGCCGGCCGCGGCCTTGACCAGCACCGGGTAGCCGAGCGCGGCGCAGACCTTTTCGGCCTCGGCCAGTTCGCGCACCTCGCCGTCCGATCCCGGTGTGACCGGCACGCCGGCCGCGGTCATCGCGGCGCGGGCCGCGATCTTGTCGCCCAGCAGCCGCATCGTCTCGGCGCGCGGGCCGACGAACACCGCGCCGCAGGATTCCAGCGCGTCGACGAACTCCGGGCTCTCGGAAAGGAAGCCGTAGCCCGGGTGGACCGCATCGCAGTTCGTGGTCTGGGCCGCGGCGACGATGCGCGAGACGTTGAGGTAGCTGTCGTAGGCGCGGGCCGGGCCGACGCAGACCGCCTCGTCGGCCAGCAGGACGGGAAGGGAGTCGCGGTCGGCCTCGGAGTAGGCAACCACGGCCTGGATGCCGAGTTCGCGACAGGCGCGCAGGATGCGCACGGCGATTTCGCCGCGGTTGGCGATGAGGACCTTCTTGAACAACCTAGCCGCCCCCGGCCAGCCGTGCCGGCGCGGGCCGGCCCCGCGCGCACTGCCACTGTCGCGGCTTGGTTCTAGTCAGCATTTTCCGGCTGCGGCCGGGCGCCGCAGCCGGACGATGCTAACCGGGGAGGGTCGAGGGTGTCAAGCGCGCCGCGGCCGCGGCCCCAAAAGCCGCCCGGGCGCCGCGGGGCGCCCGGGCCGAATGTCGCAGTTGCGGGTCAGTCGATGGACGGATGCTGCTTGGGCAGGGGGCGCGAGCCGGCGTCGGAAGCGGCACCGTAAATGCGGATGATGCCGTCGCGGTCACCCTGTTCGAGGGTGCGCTTCCTGGTCTCGTTGTAGGCGCCGTAGCCGTACATCGTCATCTCGGCCTGCGCGTCCTTGTACAGGTCGTTGAGCACGAGGCAGTGGCCGAGTTCGTGGGTGGCGATGTTCTGGATGTCGAACGAGGTCGGCGTGCCGCCGACCGTCCACGCGTAGTAGGTGTTGAAGGTGATGTCGTTCTCGGACACGATCTTGGTGCGGCGGTTGTACCAGTAGGCGTTCTGGGCGATGGTGCCGCCCGTGCCGAGGTAGCCCGCGTTGATGACGTTGTACCCATCGAGAGTCGGGCCGGTACGGGTTGTGCCGCCGAGGTAGCTGAACGCGAACCGGGAACCGGCGCCGTTCCACGCGGCGTGGCCGGCCGTGATGGCGCCGACCCAGTCCTGCGACAGGCCGGAGTTGATGTAGTAGTCGCAGGCCGGGGTGGCGCGGTGGTAACCGGTGTACGAGTAGTAGGCGACCGGCTTGGCGTCGATGACGGCGCCCTGGTAGCCGCCGACGAGTTCGTACACCTCACCCTGTTCGGCCGGGCGCAGGTGGAGCGTGGCCCGGTCGCCGACCGAGAAGCGTGGCTGGTCTTCGACCGCGAGCCCGATGTCGTCGACTTCGCCGCCGGGCACGCGGACCGTGACCGACTGCTCGGTCGGGCCCTTGGCCTGCGCGTCGACCGTGAAGGTGACGTCGGTGTAGATGGTCGAGCGGTCATCGGACCAGCGGCTGTTGACGGCGGTGACGGTGCCGGAGACGATGAGGCTGGCCTCGCGGCTGACCTCGGCCGGGCTCATCTCAACCAGCAGCGCGGACGCGCTCCCGGCCAGGATGAGGCCGGCGAGCAGGACGGACAGCAAACCCAGATTGGAGCGGTGCATTGAACCTCCTCAGATTGCCCAATCGTAGTCGGGCCGGGCGGCCTGTCAATAGCGCTCGGCCGGCCGAGTTGGCACAAGCTTACCCTATACATGTGTCAGACCGGGGTCAAGGTCGGGCTTGACAACGGGTTCGGGGGCGGCACAATCCTGCTTGGAGATTGGGACCGCAGGTCGTTACACCGTCCACTCCGAGAGCCGTCGCAGCGGTCCGCGACGGCAGGGTTTGATGGTTTGCGGATTGGGGGTTTGCTCGTGGTTCATTGTCCGTTGCCGGCCGGGGCCGCGTCCGGTTCCGAATTGAAGAAGCACGCCCGGTTCTCGAGGGCGCGCGCCCGCGGTTCGGCGTTCGCCACCCTTCATCTCAGCAGCAATTGCCCGTCCGCGTTGCCCGACTGTGTGTCGGCAGCGCGGGCCGCAGGCCGCGAACCCAAGACGGCATTTCAAGCAGCAGGTTGACCGTGACGTACTGGCCAGTAGGAAGAAGCGGAGGTGCAGACGAGAAGGGCATCACAGGCAGAGACAGAGTCCCAGGGCTTTCAGGTTCTAAATCGACGGAGGAGTAATGATAGCTAAGACACTCAAGACCGGCCTGCTGGTCGTGGCGGTCTTCGGGCTCGCGCTTGTCGGGTGCGACAAGCTCGGCGCGCCCGATGTGGTCCAGACCCCCGGCCCGGCGCCGGTAACGGCGAGCGCTTACCCGCTCACCTACGACATCATCGCGGGCCAGAACGCCG
>JAWOHG010000296.1:0-14794 GCA_046485245.1 bacterium | reverse complement strand
GCCGCGAGCGGGCCGCCTCCAACATCTGCACGAACCAGGCGCTCTGCGCGCTCGCCGCATCGGTCTACCTGTCGTGGGCCGGGCCCAGGGGTTTGGCCGAAGTCGCGCGCCAATGCCACGCCAAGAGCCATTACCTCGCCGGCCGCATTGCCGGGCTCAAAGGCTTTTCAGTGGATTCGGCGCAGTTCTTCAAGGAGTTCGCGGTTCGCGCGCCGGTCCCGGCCGCCGACATCGTCGCCGCCGGGCTGGACGCAGGGCTGCTGGCCGGCGTCGACCTCGGGCGGTTCCAACCGGAGTGGAAAAACAACCTGCTGGTCGCCGTGACCGAGAAGCGCACGCGCGGTGAGATGGACCGACTGGCCGAGCTCCTGGCGAGGTTTGCCCGATGAAGCGCGAGTGTTCGGTCGAGGTTAACCGCGCCGCCTGCAATTGCACTTACGAACCGTGTAGCCGGAAGGGCATCTGCTGCGAATGCATCGCCTATCATCGCAGCGCCGGCGAAGCCCCGGCCTGCCTGTTCCCGCCGGAAGCGGAACGGACCCATGACCGCTCGCTGCGCAATCTCGCCCGGACGGTGAAGCAATGAAACACGAACCGACCATCTTTGACCTGTCCGCGCCGGGCCGCGGCGCGTGGTCGTTGCCGGCGCTGGACGTTCCCGAAGCCCCCGTCGGCTTCCCGACCCGCACGAGCCTGCCCCTGCCCGAACTGAGCGAAATCGACCTCGTCCGCCACTACACGCGGATGTCCACCCGCAACCACCACGTCGACAAGGGCTTCTACCCGCTCGGCTCGTGCACGATGAAGTACAACCCCAAGGTCAACGAACAGGCCGCACGAATGGCCGGCTTCGCCGACCTGCACCCGCTCCAGCCCGACGCATCGGCCCAGGGCGCCCTGCGGCTGATGTACGAACTCGGCGAGTATCTCAAGGCGGTGACCGGTTTCAGCGACGTCACGCTGACCCCGGCGGCCGGCGCCCACGGCGAACTGACCGGCGTGATGCTCGTGCGCAAGTACTTCGAAGAACGCGGCGAGACCGCGCGTGACGTCGTGCTAGTGCCCGACTCGGCCCACGGCACCAACCCGGCTTCGGTCACCCTGTCCGGGTTCCGGCCGGTTCAGATCAAGTCGAACGCGGACGGCCGCGTCGACCCGGCTGAACTCGAGCGCGCCTGCAACTCCTGCGTCGCCTGCCTGATGGTGACCAACCCCAACACGCTGGGCATCTTCGAGGGCGACGCGAAGCGCATCTGCGACATCATGCACGCGCAGGGCGCGCTGGTCTACGTCGACGGCGCGAACCTGAACTCCTACCTCGGCATCCACCGGCCGGCCGACGCCGGGTTCGACGTGATGCACATCAACCTGCACAAGACGTTTTCCACCCCCCACGGCGGCGGCGGCCCGGGGTCAGGCCCGGTCACGGTCAACTCGAAGCTTGCCCCCTACCTGCCCGTGCCGGCCGTGGTCAGGCACGGCGACGGCTACGCGCTCGACTTCGACCGGCCGCAGAGCATCGGCCGCCTCGTCGGCTTCCACGGCCAGTTCGGCGTGATGGTCAAGGCCTGGACCTACATCCGGATGCTCGGCGCCGCCGGTCTCAAGGACGCAGCCGAGAACGCGGTACTCAACGCCAACTACATCCGGGCCGGGCTCGAAGGCGTGTACGACCTGCCCTACAAGGCGCGCACCCTGCACGAGGTCGTCTTCTCCGGCACCAACCTGAAGCCGCACGGCATCAAGACGCTCGACGTGGCCAAGCGCCTGCTCGACTTCGGCTTCCACGCCCCGACCATCTACTTCCCGCTCATCGTGCCCGAGGCGCTGATGATCGAGCCGACCGAGACCGAGTCGCGCGAGACGCTGGACAGCTTCATCGCCGCGATGAAGGCCATCGCCGAGGAAGCCCGGACCGAGCCCGACAAGCTGCGCGCCGCGCCGCTGACCACGCCGGTGCGCCGGCTCGACGAGGCGCGCGCCTCCCGGGAACTCGACGTCTGCGCGCCCTCAGGACAGGCCTAGTGTTCGCATCCGAGATTCCGATCGAGCGCCGGGACGAAGTGCTCGAGCGCATCGCCCGCAAGGTCGTCGACCTGCGGCTGACGCCGGTCGCCATCATCCTGCTCGAATCCTCGAAGCCGCTGTCGTTTGTCGGCTCCCAGTTGATGGTCTTTTTCCAGCCCATCATCACGGCGGTGTTCCCGCTGCGCTCCTACGACGAGGCGGCGGCGCTGTTCGAGGACCGGGGAAACGTGGAGAGGCTGATCCGGCAGATTGAGAGACTGGAGGACGAGAGACGTGATAGAAAAGTCAAAGATAACCAGAATTCTGGCCACTGACTGCGGCTCGACCACGACCAAGGCCATCCTCATCGAGAAGCGGGGCGACGAGTTCCGCCTCACCACGCGCGGCGAAGCGCCGACCACTGTCGAGGCGCCGTTCGAGGACGTCACCCGCGGCGTGCTCAACTCGGTGATGGAGGTCGAGGAGCTCTCCGGCATCAAGCTGCTCGACGGTGAGACCATCCTCAAGCCCAAGCGCGGCGACAAGGAAGGCACGGACACCTACATCTCGACCTCCTCGGCCGGCGGCGGGCTGCAGATGATGGTCGCCGGCGTCGTGCTGACGATGACCGGCGAGAGCGCAGCCCGCGCGGCGCTGGGTGCCGGCGCCATCGTGATGGACGTCATCGCCTCCAACGACGGCCGCCTGCCCCACGAGAAGATCGAACGCATTCGCACGCTGCGGCCGGACATGATCCTGCTCTCCGGCGGCATCGACGGCGGCACGATATCGCACGTCGTCGAACTGGCCGAGCTGATATCGGCGGCCGACCCCAAACCCCGCTTCGGCGTCGGCTACAACCTGCCGGTCATCTACGCCGGCAACGTCGCCGCGCGCGAGCTCGTCATTGACACGCTCAAGGACAAGTCGGCGCTGGTCATCGTCGAGAACATCCGCCCGGTGCTCGAACGCGAGAACCTCGGACCTGCCCGCCAGAAGATTCACGACCTGTTCATGGAGCACGTGATGGCCCACGCGCCGGGCTACCGCAACCTGATGGAGTGGACCGACGTCCCGATCATGCCGACGCCGGGCGCGGTCGGACTGCTCATCGAGAACCTCGGCCGGACCCGCAACATCGCGGTGCTCGGCGTCGACATCGGCGGCGCCACGACCGACGTGTTCAGCGTGTTCGGGGGCGTGTTCAACCGCACCGTCTCGGCCAACCTCGGGATGTCCTACTCCATCTCCAACGTGCTGGCCGAGGCCGGCGAGAAAAACATCATGCGCTGGCTGCCGATGCCCCTGTCCGCGGCCGAGGTACGCAACCGCATCCGCAACAAGATGATCCGGCCGACGACCATACCGTCCACGCTGGAAGACCTGAAACTCGAACAGGGCATCGCCCGCGAGGCGCTGCGCCTCGCGCTCAAACACCACCGGTCAATGGCGGTCGGGCTCAAGGGTGTCCAGCAGGAGCGCACGATATCGGACGCGTTCGCCCAGACCCGCACCGGCGAAACGCTGGTCAGCATGATGGACCTCAGCCTCGTGGTCGGCTCCGGCGGCGCGCTGTCCCACGCCCCGCGCCGGTCCCAGGCGGCGCTGATGCTCCTCGACGCGTTCCAGCCGGAGGGCGTGACCCGGCTGACCGTCGACTCGATCTTCATGATGCCGCACCTCGGCGTGCTCACCGAGGTCCACCCCGAGGCCGCCTACGAGGTATTCGAGAAGGACTGCCTTGTCCACCTCGGCACCGCCGTCGCCCCGGTGGGCGCAGCCAAGGACGGCGCCAAGTGCGTGTCGGTCGTCGTCAGACGCAAGGACGGCCAGACGATGGAGGCCGGCGTCGCGTTCGGCGATATCAAGGTCCTGCCCCTGCCGATCGGCGAATCCGCGACCGCCAGCATCAACCCGGAACGCGGTTTCGATGTCGGCGCCGGCCCGGGCAAGTCGGTCGAAGCCAATGTCGAGGGCGGCCTGTCCGGCGTCATCATCGACTGCCGCGGCCGACCCCTGGCCCTGCCCGAAGACGACAACAAGCGGATGGAGCTGTTGCGGAAGTGGGCGGTCCAGATGGACGCCTACCCGGCCTGATCGGTTGTCTGTTTTGAGATACTGGCCGCGTAGTCGGCCAGTATCCTTTTGTGGTCAAACGCCAGCGCCAGCCCCGCCAACTCGTCGAGGCTGACCAGTCTCACTGCTCCTGCATCGTCGCCGGCCCGCGCCGCTCCCCTGCCGACAGCCGTGAACGCGACCGAAATGCAGTCGCCGCGCAGGTCCCTGCGAGGGTCGGAGTAGACGCCGAACAGCTTGAGTTTGTCGAGCTCGAGGCCGGTCTCCTCCATCATCTCGCGCCGAACCGCCGCCTCTACGGTCTCGCCCTCGTCCACGAACCCGCCGGGCAGAGCCCAGCCCGGCGGTGGGTTCCTGCGCTCGATGAGTACGACGCGCCCGCCGACGGTTATGATGCAGTCCGCGCCGATTCTCGGCCGCCTAGGCTGTGCCAACGTACTCCTCCAGCGCCTCCTGCCACGGCCGCAGCACTCGGCCGAACCGTCGTCTGAAGTTGTGGTTCTCCAGAACGGAAAACGCCGGCCTTGGCGCTCGGCGGGCAGCCTCGGCGGTGGACTGCGGCAGGACGGTGCAGCGCGCCCCGGTCAGGCGCACGACCTCCCGCGCCAGGTCGTACCAGCTGCAGTGGCCTGAGTTCGTGACGTGGTAGGTGCCGAAGTGGCCGCTCAGTGCGACATCGAGCAGCGCCGGCGCGAGGTCGGCGGCCCAGGTCGGACAACCGGTCTGGTCGTCGACAACCTTCAGTTCGGGAACCTCGCCGGCCTTCCGGCGGATAGTGTCGACGAAGTTGCGCCCGCCCGCGCCGTACAGCCAGCTCGTGCGCACGATGTAGTGCTGCCGGCTGCTCCGCGCGACCGCCCGCTCGCCCATCAGCTTGGTGCGGCCGTACACCGACAGCGGGTTCGCCGCGTCGCTCTCCCGGTATGGCGTGCCCTTCGTCCCGTCGAATACATAGTCCGTGCTGACGCACAACACCGGGCAGCCGAGTTCGGCCGCGCCCAGCGCCACGCCCCACGCACCCTGGAAATTGACGGCCGTGGCCCGGGCCGCATCGGCCTCACAGCCGTCCACGTCGGTGTACGCGGCAAGGTGAAAGACGATGTCCGGCCCGACGCCGTGGATGCCATTGATGGTACTTTCGACCGCGGTGATGTCGTGCTTGGGCAGGTCCCAGCCGACGACATCGTGACCCTGCCGGGCAAGACAGGCGGTCAACTCCGAACCCAGCAAGCCCTTCGCACCGGTGACGAGGCAGCGCTTGCGCGCGCCGGCCGATTCGGTTGTCGGCTTGCGGCTCACGGCCGATGACCGCCCAGCTTGACCAGTCTTGCGATCACACGGTCCCGGTCGCGGACGAGGTAGACCCCGGCGGCCGGGCCCGTCCACAGCCCGCCCGGCTCCGCCGAGGCGACGACTCGACCGTCCGCGCTGACGATGGTCAGCCGTCCTGCTCCGGCCGGCAGCCGCACCCGGTCCGAGAACAGCGTCGAGTGAGCCGACAGCGGCCGCAGCGGACCGGTGACATCGGCCATGCCCACTATCCCGGCCGCATCGGTGCGGACAACGTAGACGTCCCGCTCACCGCTTGAGCCGGAGCCGCCGGCGATGACGAACCCGCTGTCGGCGAGGCACGCCACTGCACAACCGAAGTCGTCCGCGTCGCCCCCGATGAGCCGCTCCCACGTCATCGCCCCATGGACATCCACCCGCACGAAGTACAGGTCGGAACTGCCGCCGCCGCGCGGGTAGCTCTCGCCCGCGAGCACAATACCGCCCCAGGGCACCGCGCTCACCGCGAAGAAACGGTCGCTCCCGTCAAACCCATACTGCCGGTACCAGGACACCTGGCCGGTTGAATCTGCACGGACAAGCAAACCCTGCATCCCGTGGGCGAGCGTCGATGAGAAACCGGCGATGGCGGTTCCGCCGTCGGGCCGGCTTGCCAGTGCCCTGCCCTCATCCCAGAGCGAATCGTCGAACCGTCGCGACCAGACCGCCCGCCCGGTCGTGTCCAGCTTGCGCAGCGTGATGGACGAGTACTGACCGCCACCCGGCAGCTCGTTCACGACCAGCAGGAGCGAGCCGTCCCACGACCACGCCAGGTCAGAGGACACCTGCGGCCCGGGCTCGGCCAGAACCACGGTGCGCGTCACGTGGCCCGAGTCATCCAGCCAGTCCAGCCGCACGTCATCCTCGCCACTCTCCTGAGTCACACCGCACACCAGCCAGCCCCCGGCCAGCCGCAGCCCCCCGGTCAGGAACTCGTTCGCTGAGCTGCCCCAGCCGTTCCTCCACATCACGCTGCCCGCCGAGTCGAATGCGACGACACAATTGTCCCAGTCCACGCGCTCCCGCTTGACCCGCCCGACGATGACACCACCGCCCGCGCCGTCCGGCTCAAAGGCCTCCGGCAGGAAGTCGCCTCCCGGCATCGCCAACTCGCGGGTCCACAGTGTGTCCCCGTCACCGCGCAGCCGCAGCACGCGGGCCAAGCCCAACCCGCTCTCCGGGATACAGCGCGCCGGCACGAGAAATCCGCCATCCGGGCAGACAGCGACGCCAAGCGCGGCATCGTCACCCGGCCAGAAGTATCTGCGCTGGAACGTGACGGCATCGGCAGGGAGCGCCAGGAACGCAAGAGACAGGAGCAGCCCGCGCACTTCGATGGTCACGCGATAGTGTAATCTTGCGGCCCGGCCTGGCAAGCGCCAAAGTGAGCCGGGCCGATCCCGCAGCGCGGCAGGATTCGGCCCGGTTCGACTGACAGAACTACTTGTCGGAGAACAGCGCCCGGGCGATGTCCGAGACCATCGCTTCACGCACCTCGCCGGACACCGCCTCGATCGAGAAGTTCAGGTCGCGCTTCCCGACCGAGATGACCGCGCCGGCAGTCATCGGGCCGGGCTCAGCCTTGACGCCGGCACTGCGGAGACTGGCCACGTCCGCCGCCGCGGCGACCACGGTACTGCCGGCCGGCGCGTGCTGTTTGACCAACGTAGCCAGACGTTCGCCGTATCCGGCTTCGCCCTTGAACCGAACGACCGCGTCGGCGATCACCCGTTCGATTGATTGCCACCGCGCCGTCAGGCGAGCGTTGCGCCGGCTAAGGCGCGCCTCGCTGCGCGCCCGTGCGACGACCTGTGCCGCCTCGCGTTGCGTGCGCTCGGCCGCACTGCGCTCGAGGGCCTCAGTCTCCCGCGCGCTGCGCTCGCGCAACTCCTCGACGGCCCGGTCTCGCGCCGCGTCAACTTCGGCCACGCGCTGCCTGCCTTCCTGGCGGATGCGCGCGATGAGCTCGTCCCGGCCGTCCATCACGCGCCGACCTTGACTCCCATCTGCAGAAAGATGGTCGCGAGCAGTCCGAGCACGGCGTAAGTCTCGACCAGCGCGCCGAAAATGATGCCCTTGGCCCCTTCGGATGCGCGCTTCGCCACGAGTTCGGCGCCGGCTGCGCAGACCTTGCCCTGCATCATCGCGGTCACCAGCCCGGCAAAGCCCACCGGCAGGCAGGCGGCAAACATCTGCAGGCCCTGGGCGGTGGTAACCGACACCGGGTCGGCCAGGAGCCCGAGCTTCATTATCGCCAGGAACGCGCCGAGGAACCCGTAGAAGCCCTGAGTGCCGGGCAGGGCGACAAGCACGAAAAGGCTGCCGAACTTCTTCGGGTCTTCGGCCAGCACGCCGCTGGCCACGGTCGCAACATACTTGATGCCGAAGGCCGAGCCGATACCGGCCGGCAGCGCCGCTGCAACGCAGCCGAGCAGGGCCCACATCAGTCCATCAGTCACAACCACGATACCTCCTTGAACTCACTTGACGGCCGTGTACTGGTGCTCCTCGCGGAACGGCCGGAACGGCTCGCCGCCGCCGTTGTAGAACCGCGGGAAGAACTCGACGTAATTCAGGCGCAGCGTGTGGACGAACGCGCCCAGCACGTTTACGGCGATGTTGTAGGCGTGCCCGCCCGCAAGCACGATGACGGCCAGAACGATGCCGACGACCGGCACGTCCAGCACCATCCAGGCAATGACATTGACAGTCATGGCAATGCCACCGGTGACCATACCCAATGCCATCAGCCGGATGTAAGACAGAACGACGCCGACGTAGCCCGTCGCACCGTACAGCGCGTAGGCGCCCCAGGCCATGGCGACGCCGTGCTTTCTGCCCGTCGGCGCCACGAAGAGAAACGGCAGGGACAGCGGCAGGGCGAGCGCGCCCGGAACGACCCCGGCGACGTTGAACGCTACGGCGGCCAGGCCCACCGCGCCGAACACGATCGGCACAGGCCTGGGCCGGCCGGACCGCAGCAGCCCGAGACCGGTGAGGGCATAGCCGGCCAGCACTGCTGCGTAAGCAGACCACTTGGCCAGACCGAACACGGCGGGCAGCCAGCCCAGCATCCGCCCGATGACCAGCAGGGCCGAACCGACGATGACGAACCAGAGCGCCTGCCGGCCGAGTGCGGCCGAGTCCTGCTGCGTGAACACTATGATGGCCGCGACCGACAGGAGCGCCAGGGCCAACAGCGCGTGGCGCAGCCAGCCCGGCGCCGCCCCGCCGACCGCAACCACTGCGACCAGACAGTTGATGAACAGAAACCACGGCAGTTGCCCGAGCAGCGCCGCGGGGTAGTTGCGAACCCTGATGCAGTCGGCGATCTCGATGACGAAGCCGTACATCATGTGGACGTACCCGAATACCAGCGACAGGATGAAAAACTTCATCGGGTCCTTAATCGGGTCGAACCACATCACGGTGTTCTTGAACCGCAGCAGCCAATCAAGTCCCAGCCGGTCCGGCAGGTCGCCAAACCACCCGCCGACCATCGCGCCGGCAGGGATGGTGAATATCGCGCCCCAGAAGATGATTCCCAGCAGCTTGTTGTCCCGGCCCATCTTGCGCATCAGCAACCGCGCGAGCACGGCGATGATGATACCGTAGCCGGCGTCGGTCAGGCAAAGGCCGAACGAAATCACGAAGAACGGCGCAAGAAGCACGGTTGGGTCCAGTTCACCGCCCGAGGGCAGACTGAACAACTCGAGCACCATCTCGAACGGCCGGAAGACCCTCGGGTTGGTGAGGGCGACCGGCTGCTGTTCGCCGGGTAGCGGCACCAGTTCCTCGATCGCGCCCGGCCCGGCCTCACGCACGACCCTGGTCAACCGGTTGAGGTCGCGACGCCTCACCCACCCGGTGACAGCGGACACCGAGCGGGTCTGCTCGAGCCGCTCGGCTGCGGTCCGCCTCACCTCTCGGTCGGCAAGAGTGTCCGCGGCGACCTTGAGGTCACGTAGCTCCACCGCGACCGCGTTGGCCTCTGCCCCGAGTTCCAGTAGCCGCGCCTCAAGCTCGGCCCGCTCACCGACCAACTCCTCGAGCAAGTCTGCCGGCCGCCCTGCCACGCCCCGCAGGTCGACCGGCTCGAAGCGCACTTTCGAAAGCTCATCGGTGACGCGCTGCCAGTCCGCTGCCGGGGCGACGACCTCGGCGAGCACCGCACCCGCCTCCGTGCCCAGGCGATTGACCACGCACGGCACACCGCCCAGGCTGGACACGAATCGATCAACCTCACCTGCTTCCCCGAACCGCCCGTAGGCCGCCCGTACGTAGCGCAGCGACTGCGCGTCGGCCGGCGCGTGGGCCAGTCCTTGCCAGGGACCAAGGCGACTCTCTTCGGCGGCAATCTGTTTCAGCCGCCCGTCGGCTTCCGAACGGCGCCGGTCGGCCGCAGCCAAGCGATCCAGCGCCGGCAGCGGGTCATACGCCGCGCCGCGCTCCTCGAATTCGGACCGCGATACCACCGCGCGCGCCGAGCCGAACCCGGCCAACAGGCCACCTTTGCGCGTTCGGGCCTCAAGTTCCTCGACCGCGCCACCCACGCGCCTGGAGGTCATGCGGTCGTCACCCTGCCCGGGCGCGGCCGGCTGCGCCTCCGCCTCGGCCGCCGCCTCGGCGATGTGCATCAGCCCGGCCTTCTGCAACCGGACAAGGAACTCCTCGCGGTCGTCCTTGTGGACCGCGATCAGGACCTTGGCGAGTTGCTCTACTGCCACCGGGACTTGAGCGCGTCGAGCACGAGCTTGACGGCCCGCTCGTGCGACTCCTTGGACACACCCTCGGCTGAACTGGCGTCACGACGCGCGGCCTCGGCGGCTTCCTCAAGCAGTCCTGCCGCTTCCGCCCGCGCCCGCTCCAGCGCAGCATCGTGTTCCCTGCGCAGTCGCTCGCGCGTCTCAACGACGTCAGCCGCCGCGAATCTGCCCGCTTCGGCGACCGCCGCGGTCTTGCGCGCCTCGGCCGCCGCTATCTCGGCCGCGACCTCGGCCTCGACTGCCTTCACCTGTTCGATGATGCTCAGATCGGTTGTCATGGTAAGCACTCGATGCTACCGAGGCGACCGGCGAAGTCAAGAAATCGCAGCCAGTTGTGAGCGCTGCCGCGTTTTCGGCTCTGCCGCGCCGCAGGGTGTGGTCGGTATTGACAAGCACAGGTCGTGGCTTAACATTCTGCGTCGGATGCCACGAGGAGCCCGGCATCCGGCAGAGAAAAAGACGGGCTCCAGTCCGCTTGTGGTCGGTAAGGGTCTATGAGTCCGTACGGCGCGGCAGCGTACCGCACTGTGCAAGTGCGGCGGCGGCATGCGCCGCGTAGGCACGGTTCGGGAGAGTGCTCTGCCCGCACCCGTAGTCCGTAACGATTCTCAAGCGCAAAACTTACTCACTGGAGGAAAGTAGATGGGTAAGCGCGTGTTCGTGGGGAATCTCCCCTTCAGCGCAACCGAAGACGAGTTGCGCCAGCTGTTCGGCCAGCACGGCGAAGTCGTCACGGCCGAGATCGTCAAGGATCGCTACACCGAGCGTTCCCGCGGCTTCGGTTTTGTCGAGATGGCCACGGACGAAGGTGCGGCTGCCGCTGTCGCGGCGTTGAACCAGTACCAGATGGCCGGCCGCCCGCTCACGGTCAACGAGGCGCGCGCCCGCGCCGAAGGCGACCGCGGCGGCCGTCGCGGCGGACGCGACGAAGGCTCCTCCGGCAACCGCTGGTAGGACACAGCCAAAACACTGCGGGGCGGGAGTCGACTCCCGCCCCGTACTTTTGTCCGGTTCCGGCTACTTCATCGCTTCGGCTTTGCCCCAGCTGCGGTCGAGGCGGAACTCGTCCAGCGGCAGTGAAGGCTGACCGCAGTCCATCAACTCGGCCACGAGCCGGCCCAGGGCCGGCGCGAACATGAACCCGTGTCCGCTCATCCCGCTCGACACGAAGAAACCGCGCAGCGGCGTCGCGCTGCAGATCGGGTTGCCGTCCGGGGTCATCTCGTAGGACCCGGCCCACTGGCGCAGCACCTTCACCCCGGCCAGGCGCGGGACCAGCCGCACCATCCGGCGCGGCATCTCCGTGACGAACTCGCTCGACGATTCGACGCCGTGGCCGGGCACGACCGGCACCGGTGTGTAGCAGCCGAGGAAATGACCGGTGCCGACGTGCTGCACGAAGTAGCAGCCGTCTGCGCGGTAGTCGACCAGCATCGGGCGAAACACCGGCTCGACCGCCTCGGTGACCAGCGACTCGTGCCGGTCGGCCTTGACCGGGACCTCGACGCCGGCCAGCGACCCGATCTCGTCGGCCCAGCACCCGGCCGCGTTGAGCACCTGGTCGCAGAAGATCTCCTCGCCCCTGTCGGTGGTCACCGACACGACGCGGTCGCCCTGCCGGTTGATGCGCCGGACCGCGGTCCGCACACGTAGTTCTGACCCGAGCCGCTGCATCGCCTCCAGGTAGCCGTAGGTGACCTTGAACGGGTTGGCCTGGCCGTCGGTCGGGCACCACGCGCCACCCAACAACCCGTCGCAGTTGAGCCCGGGCGCGATCTCGGCACAGGTCGAAGGAGACACGAAATCAACTTTGAGACCGTAACCGGCCTGGATGCGGATAGCCTCAAGGAAGGCAGTTCGCCGGGCCTCGTCGAACGCGAGGAACAGGTACCCGCCCTGGAACCATTCGACGTCCTGGCCGATCTCCTCGTCGAGTTCGGCGAACATCCGCACGCTCTGGAGCATCACCTTGATGGTCAGGTCGTGAGAGAACTGCGCCCGGATGCCGCCGATGCACCGCCCGGTCGAACCGGCGCACGGGTAGTCGCGCTCCAGCACGAGCACCTTGCGGCCGCGCTTGGCCAGGTAGTAGGCCGTGGCCGCGCCGGTCACGCCGGCGCCGATGACGACGACATCCGCCGTCCTATTCACGCTCTGCCTTTCCCAGCAGTCCCAGCGGCAGCGGCTTCAGCGGCGGCCGCGCGGTCGGGAACCGCTGCTCGGCCGCGGGAATCCCGGTCTCCTCCTGTATCAGCCGCGCGATGATGCGCAGGCAACCGCGGCCCTGGCAATGCCCCATACCGGTGCGCAGGACCCGCTTGATTTCCTCCAGCGAGTGGTAGCCGCGCCGGATGCACTCGCGCACATCGGCCTCGGTTATCTCCTCGCAGCGGCAGACTATCGTGCTCCGCCCCGCCGCCCGGGCCTCGGGCCGGCGCGGCCTTGCTGACTTGCGCTTCTTCACCAGAGCAACGCCTCCAGGACCTGCTCGGCGAGCAGGTCGCGCAGGCCGGACAGGCCCGGCTTGCGTCGCGGGTATATGATGTAGTCGCACTCGCCGACCTTGCCGAGCGAACGCGCACAGTCCAGGGCCTCGTGCAGCCCGCCCAGCGAATCCACCAACCCCAGTCGTCGGGCGTCGCTGCCCGACCATATCCGCCCCTGCCCTGCCGAGTCGACCGCGCTCTCCTGCATCCCGCGGCCGGCCGCCACCTTCTGCGTGAACTGGCGGTAGAACCGCTCGACCTCGGCCTGGATGAGCGAGTCCTCGGCCGCGGTGTAGGGACGCGTGCCCGCCCGCGCGTCGGCCTTGCTCCCGCGCTTGACGACTTCCCGTCTCGCACCGAGCTTGTTGTACAGGCCCTCGGTCACGAACCCGAGGTCGAATACGCCGATGGAGCCGGTCAGTGTCGTCGGCGAGGCAAAGACCCGGCCGGCATTACAGGCGATGTAGTAGCCGCCCGACGCCGCGATACCGCCCATCGACACGACCAGCGGCTTCTCTTTTCGCAGCAACTCCAGCTCACGCCAGATGAGGTCGGACGCGAAACCGTCCCCGCCCGGCGAATCGATGCGCAGTACGACCGCCTTGACCCGGCGCTCCTTGCGCGCGGCCGCGATGGCGTCGCACAGGGTCCTGGCCCCGAGCCGGCGCGAGCCGGACAGGAAGTCGGTCCCCGACGCGCCGGCGACGATGTCGCCCACCGCGTAGATCACGGCAACTGCCGGCGGCTCGCCCCAGCGGTCCTCAGCCCGGCTGACGCCGGTGTAGTCGGACTCGCTCACCTTGTGCGCCCGCCCGAACAGCCTCCTGGCCGCGTCGGCCACTTCGTCGTAGTAGAGCAGCGTATCGACCAGGCCGGCCTCCTGCGCCTCGGGCGCGCCGAACCACGCGACCTCGATGAGCGAATCGACCCGGCCCGGCGAGACTGACCGGCCCGCCGCGACGTCGCCACGGAACACGTCGTAGACCGCGTCAAGGTAGTCGCCCAACTGCTCGCGGCTCTCAGCCGACATCGAGTCCTCGCTGAACGTCTCGATGGCCGACTTGTAGCGGCCGTGGCGGTGGTACTGGACACCGACGTCAAGCTTCTCCAGCGTGCCTTTGAGGAAGAGCGACTGCGCGGCGAAGCCGGGAATGTCCACCCCGCCCAGCGGGTGGCACGCGATGCGGTCCGCGGCCGACGCGAGGTAATAACCACCCATCCCCAGGGCCGGCGCGTAGACAAGGACCTTCTTGCCCGCGGCGCGGAACCGGCCCAGCGCGGCGCGGATTTCCTCGGCCTGCGCGAGGCTCATCTGGGGCGTGTCGAGCCAGAGCAGCAACCCGGCAATCGAACGGTCCGTGCGCGCCTGCTCCAGGGTTTCGAGCAAGTCCCACAGTGTTCGGCTCGGGCCGCCGGTGATGGACGGGCCCGACCTGGCCTCCACGATTCGGCTCGACAGCCGGATTTCAACGTACCGTCGCATCTGCGGCAGGACGCTCGGCCGGCGCTCAGACGTGGCGCGCAGGTACAGGGCGGTCTCGCCGAACTGCTTGTACCCGGGTGCGACCGAGCCGACCCAGCCGATGCCGGCGTGAGAGCCCGAGAACCGCGCGCCAGCGGTCCAGCGGGTCTCGCGCAGGGTCGGGCCGGGCGCCGCCGCGCACGACAGCACCAGGCCGTCGACCGGCTGAGCCTCGAGACCGAACACGCCCAGCAGCGGCCGTTCGATCACGGCTTCGGCGAACAACGTCACGCGCTCGGTGAGCGGCCGGACCGCGATGCCCGCCTGGATCCGCGACCGGCCCTGGCCGACCGACTTCCAGACCGCGCCGGCCGACGCCCAGCGCAACGGGCGGATGAGCGCGCCAAGGTCAAGCCCCGAACCTGAACTGTCGCCCGCGACCCGCGCACCGGCCGCGAAAGCGCCGCGACCGAACCCGGCCGCGATGCCGTACCCGCCCGGGCCCGGCTCCCAGTACGCACCCACCGGCCCGGCGGCCGCAACGAAGGAATGGTCGCGCCACGACTCACGCACCAGTCCGCCCTGGAAGTTGTAGAACCAGAGGAAGTCCAGCCCGCGGTTTGAGCCCAGCGCGGCCGGGTTGGCCGGCACGCCGAACGCGCCGACCG
>JAWOHG010000083.1:0-5291 GCA_046485245.1 bacterium | reverse complement strand
GTGAGGTAGTTATAGCTGTAGGAGTCGGGCCGCGGGAAGTACCCGAGGTCGGCGCGGCCGGTGAGCGACACCCGCGTGGGCTCGGCCGGCTGCCAGGCGAGCCCGACGCGCGCTGAGTTGTCGAGGTAGTCGCGGCGAAAGGCGGTGTCGGCGAGCGCGGGCAGGAGCCGGTGGTACAGGCGCAGGTCGGCGAAGTCGGACGCGGCCAGTTCGAGCCGCGGCCCGAGCGCGCGGCGCAGGTCGAGGCTGAGACCTTCGTGGATTGCGCTGGTGGACAGGCTGAGGCGGCTGCCGGCCGAGAAGGACGAGCCCTCGCCGCCCAGCCCGAGGTCGAAGCTCCAGGTGCCGCGCGCCTCGGTCTCGGTCGTCAGCGTGTCGTCCTCGATTTCGTAGTTGAGCGTGTCCTCGGTGTAGACGCCGTAGCGCTGGCTCGAGTAGTCGGCGCCGAGGGAATAGGAGTTGGTGATGCTCGCGGCAGAGGCGCTTGCCGCGAACAGGAGCAGGCAGAGCAAGGGCAGAGCGCTCGTTCGCCTGGCCGCCATCACACCCTGAAGCGGCGGCCGCTACTGACCGGCTTCGATGAGTTCCACCGCGCGGTCGACCAGCCGGCGGGCGTTGGCGGTCGCGGCCCAGGCTGCGGCGAACCGGTTCGCGGCCGAATGCTCGACCGCGAGCCGCTGTTGCGCGCGGGCCTGGTCCAGCAGGCGCAGGGCCTCGGGCTTGTCGGCGGCGGCGATGTCGTCGGCCCAGTCCTCGAGCAGGCGGTCGGTTTCGGCCAGGGCCTGCTCGGTCATGTCCGGCCCGACCGAACCACGCGACATCTCCCACGCGCGCAGGGCGAGGTCGCGCGCGGCCAGCGCGCGCTTGAGCGCGGGCCACAGGTCGCGGCGGGCAAGGGCGGCGCGGGCGTCGAGGAGCCACCCGGCGGCCCGGTCGAGCAGGCCGATGGCGCGCGCGTTGCCGCTGGAACGCACCGCGGGCGATACCCGGTCGATGAGCGCGCCGACGCGCTCGACCAGCCGCTCGACGCGTTCGGGGCTGGCGGCGCGCGACACAAGTCGCCAGGCCGCCATCCCGTGGTCGCGGGCGGCCTTGGTGAACTTCAGCGCCAGCAGCCATCGCTGGGCTTCGAGCGAGCGCTCGGCGGTCTGCTGTTCGCCTTCGGCGATGCGCCAGAGTTCGAGCGCCCGCGGGACGTTGGCCCGGACCACGACCGGCTTGATCTCGTTCATCCGCTCGCGCGTGCGGCGCACCTCGGCGCGGACCCGCTCCGGGTCGAAGCGGGCGAGTTCGACTGCCTGGCGCACCAGCTCACGGGCGCGCACCGTGCGGCCCACGGCCATCCGCAAACGGCTGCCGCGGAAGTCGCTCCAGGCAAGGTCCTGGCTTGAATTGGCCTCTTGGAGTTTGGCGACGGCGGCGGCAACGCCGGACCGGCGAACCGGGTCCTCGGCGTCGCGCAGCATCTCGTCGGTCCGCTCAAGTTCGGCGCGGACCCGCTCTCGTTCGTTCTGGGTCTGCGCCGACAGCACGGCCGCAGTGACTAACAGCAGTATCAGCAGGCGTTTCATCATTAGCTCCGACCCCATTCAATGCACGCAGCGTGCCACGCCTCAAGTGGCGCAACAGCGACAGTTAACGTCGCGGGCCGACCGGCGGGCGTGGACCGATTCGTGCAGGCAGGGCTAGACCGGTTCACTGTCTTCCCCGGCGTCGATGCCGTAATTGCGCAGCTTGGTGTACAGCATCCGGCGCGTGATGCCGAGCAGCTTGGCCGCCTTGCTCTTGTTGCCCGCGGCCTTGCGCAGTGCGTCCTCGACCATCGAACGCTCCACGTCGTAGAGCGCTGCCCCGCCCGCGCCGGCCTCGGGCCGGGCCAGCACCGGCTCGGGCAACTGGATGTGGCGCGGCGCGATTTCCTCGCCGCCGGCCAGAATCAGCGCCCGCTCCAGCACGTTCTCCAGTTCCCTGACATTACCCGGCCAGTCGTGGCGTTCGAGCAGGCGCACGGTCTCCTGCCCCAACTCGCGGCGGTACCCGAGGCGCTCAAGCACGTGCCGGGCGAGCGGCGCGATGTCGCCGGCGCGCTCGCGCAGCGGCGGCACGGTGATGGGGAACACCGACAGCCGGTAGTATAGGTCCTCCCTGAACCGGCCCTGCTGCACCTCCTCGAGCAGGTTGCGGTTGGTGGCGCAGACCACGCGCGCGTCGACCCTGACCGTCGCGTGGCCGCCCAGCCGGGTGAAAGTCTTCTCCTGCAGGAAGCGCAGCAGCTTCACCTGCAGGGCCGCGGATATCTCGCCGATTTCGTCCAACAACAACGTGCCGCCCTCGGCCTGTTCCAGCAGGCCCGCCTTGCGCCCGACCGCCCCGGTGAACGCGCCCTTCTCGTAGCCGAACAGTTCGCTCTCGAGCAGGGTGTCGGGCAGGGCCGCGGCGTGGACCACGGCGAACGGCCGGGCCCCGCGGCGGCTTTGGCGGTGTATCAGCCGCGCGACCAGCTCCTTGCCCACGCCGCTCTCCCCCAGCACCAGCACAGTGGCGTCGGACAGCGCGACCTTGGCAATGAGCGCACGCACCGCCTCCAGCGCCGGGCTCGACCCGACCATCTCGGCCATCCGGTCGACCGCGCAAAGCTCGGCCTTCAGCGCGGTGTTCTCGCGCCGCAGTGCGCCGCGCTCGCCCGCGCGCTCGACCAGCAGGCTCAACTCGTCCATCACGAACGGCTTGGTGATGAAGTCGTAAGCGCCGGCGCGCATCGCCCGCACCGCGTCCGGTATCGTGCCGTATGCCGTCATCACGATGACCGCGGCGTCGGGGTTGGCCCGCCGCGCGGCCTCCAGCACGGCCATCCCGTCCACCGGCGCCATCTTCAGGTCGGTGATGACGAGGTCGAAGTCGCCGGGCGAAAGCGCCGCGACCGCCACGGCCCCGGACGTGAAACAGGCGGTGTCGTGACCGGCGTCCTTGAGGTTCTCGCCGACCAGGTGAACGTACTTCTCTTCGTCGTCGACAATGATGATTCTCATAGCGGCAGTGATACCTCCACGACGGTTCCCTTGCCCTCGGCGTCCCCGATTGTCACGCGGCCGTTGCAGGACTCGACGGCGCGACGCACCGAGAACAGGCCGAGCCCGGAGCCCTTCTCGCGCGTGGTGAAGAACGGCTCGAACACGCGGCCGCGCAGGCGCGGCTCGATGCCCGGGCCTGAGTCCGCGAACCGCAGGACCAGCCAGCCGCGGCGGCCCCGGCGCTCGACCGCGCCGCCGATGCGCACCGAACCGCCACCGGGCTGGGCCTGGATTGCGTTCAGGAGGATGTTCAGGAATGCCTGCCTCAGCTCGATGCGGCCAGCCGTGACGCGCGGCAATTCGCCCAAATCGAGCTCGGCCGTGATGGCGTGAGCGCGCAACTCGCTTTCTAGGTCGGCCACGACCGAGCGCACCAGTTCGGCGACGTCGACCGGCTCGGGCGCGGCAGGCTGGGCCCGGCCGAGGTTCAGGTAGCCCGCGACCACCCGGTCCAGGCGGTCGACCTCTTCGGTGATGTAGTCGAAAGCCGGGTCAGGCTCATCGCCGCCGTGCTTCTTCTTCAGCCGCTCGGCCGAGGCGCGGATGATCCCCAGCGGGTTGCGGATGTCGTGGGCCACGGCCGCGGAAAGCTGGCCCAGCAGGGCGAGCGTGCTCGACCGCGCCGCGGCACGCTCCAGCGCCAGTGCGCGCCGGGCGAGACTGGCCGAGACCAGCACGATGGCGGCGATGGCCAGAAGCGACAGCGCGTTGATGAGCAGCAGCGAGCTGCGAAACCCGCCCAGCACTGAGAAGAACCGCGCGTCCGCCTCGACCCCGAGCACGGCCGACACGAGGCCGAGCGAATCGGCCAGCGGCACGTAGGCGGTCTTGAGAAAGTACCCGCCCGCGTTGTACAGCTTCGAGCGGGTCGGCACGCCCGAGAACGCGGCCAGCACCTCGTCCGCGTCCAGCTCCAGGGCCGGGTCGGCCGTGCCGACCAGGCCCGAGTCGCGCGCATTCGCAAGGTACTCCAGCGCTTCGCTCACGACAAAGACATTGTGCAGGTTGTTGGCGCGCATCGTCTGTTCGAGCAGCGGGCCGGTGCGCTCGTCGGGCCAGCGCGTCGCGGCGGCGATGGTCAGGCCCACCGCCTGCAGCCGCTCGCCCAGCTCGTTTTCCAGGGCGCGGCTGGTGCGCCGCAGTATCAGCCAGCCCTGCACGTTGAACACGACGATGGCCAGCACGGCCAGCGCCACGGCCCAGAACGCGAACCGGCGCATCAGGCGGTGATGTACCTCACCCGGTTCAGTCGGCCACGGCCACGCGGCCCGATGCGGCAAGCGCGCCGGCCGAGGCGCGCCAGCCATACACGCCGGGCGCCAGGCTGCTGACGTCGACAGTGAATGTCGGCGAGTTGGCGACCGTCGCGAGGACTGTCCGGCCGGCGGCGTCAAACAGCGTGACGCGAACCGGGCCGGCGAATGCCGGACCGGACGCGAACCGGGCCGCGCCGCGGCAGGGATTGCCGAGCAGGCGGCAGACCGGCTCGGGCACGGGCCCGGCAACTTCCTCCACGCCGGTTTCGTACTGGACCACGGCGCGGATGTTCCAGTTGCGGTCGGTCCAGAACGGCGGGTCGGTGAGTTGGTACCAGTCGGAGCCGATTGACGGCAGCGTGATGTAGCCGCCGCGCCAGACCACCATCGGGCCGAGGTCGAGGGTCAGCGGGCTCTGGCCCGACGGGTGGCGCCGCACGATCACCGCGGTCCAGAAATCGCTGCCCGCACTGATGAGCGGCTGCACCGGCATGTTGGCCCGCCGCCATACCCCGCCGCCGTTGCCGGTCGAGCGGACCGTGTCGAGTTCGGGCCCGGGCTGGGCTTCGGAGCCCTGGCCGTGAACGCGGACGATGATGTCGTCGGCACTGCCGGTCAGGTAGTAAAGCACCGCGACGACGCGCAGGTCCGCAGCGGCAGTGAAGCGGGCCGCGCCGCCATAGGAGTACGTCCCGTTGACGCTCACCCCGCGGTCCGGGTCGGCATCGAAGTGCAGCGTGTCCTCGGTGTCGAACGCAGGCGCGGCCGGCACCGGCGCGGGGGCGGGCACCAGTTCGATGGCGAACGGCAGGGGCGCGGCGAGCGCGCACAGCAATCCTGCGAGCAGGGTCAGGTTCATCTTGCCTCCTTGGCCGGCCGTCGTGGGCCGCGGTTGTGGGTCGGCGCATTCTATGCCGCCTTCAAAGCCGGGTCAACCGTCGATGACGCGCTCGTCCGCCAAACT
>JAWOHG010000264.1:0-4356 GCA_046485245.1 bacterium | reverse complement strand
CTGTGTTTCCGGATTTTGGTCGGTCAGGTGGTCATAACCGATTCTGAATAACTGGTAATTCTCATTGTTCCAGTTAATAAAATAACCGATGGCTCCGAACCCAATGTAGATGAGGGGAACTTTCCAGGGCCAGCCGCACGAGGGCGCCGGGCCCGTGGTCACGCCCATCTACGCCACTTCGACCTTCCGGTTCCGCGACGCCCAACACGGCGCCGACCTGTTCGCAGGCAAGGAAGAAGGCTACATCTACACCCGCCTCCTGAACCCGACGGTCAAGGCGCTGGAGGACTGCATCGCCCGGCTCGAGGGCGGCAGCCACGGCCTGGCCTGCGCTTCGGGCATGGCCGCGACGTCGACCCTGATGGCCGGGCTGCTCTCGAACGGCGACCACGTGGTCTGTTCCGAGTCGGTGTACGGCCCGACCGCAACGCTGCTGACAACGGTGCTGGGCCGGCTGGGCATCAAGTACTCGCTGGTCGACACGTCGGACCTCGCTGCGGTGCGCTCGAGCATCAAGCCCGAGACCAAGCTGGTGTTTGTCGAGACCCCGGGCAACCCGACGCTCGTGGTATCCGACATCGCCGCCATCGCCGAACTGTGCCGCGAGCGCGGCATCCGCGTCGCAGTCGACAACACCTTCATGTCACCGGCCCTGCAGAAGCCGCTTGCGCTCGGCGCCGACTTTGTGGTCCATTCCCTGACCAAGTTCCTCAACGGCCACGCCGACGTGGTCGGCGGCGTCATCGTGACCAAGAGCGCGGCCGACTACCCGGTCGTACGCAAGACCCTGAACCACCTCGGCGGCACCCTCGCGCCGTTCGAGGCGTTCCTCGTTCACCGCGGCATCAAGACCCTCGGCCTCAGAATGGAGCGGCACTGCGCCAATGCCCAGCGTGTTGCCGAGTACTTGGAGAAACACGCCAAGGTCGACTGGGTCGCGTTCCCGGGACTCAAAAGCCACCCGCAGCACGAACTGCACGCTCGCCAGGCCTCCGGGCCCGGCGGGATGATAAGCTTCGAGCTGAAGGGCGGGGTCGAGGCCGGCGCCCGGCTCATCAACTCGACCCGGCTCTGCGCGCTCGCGGTCAGCCTCGGCGGCGTCGAGACGCTCATCCAGCATCCCGCCTCGATGACCCACGCAACGATGCCGGCCGACCTGCGGCGACAGGCGAAGATTACCGACGGCCTCATCCGCATATCGGTCGGCATCGAGGCGGTCGAGGACATCATCGCGGACCTCGCGCAGGCGCTTGAGCGCGCCTGACCGGTCCTGTCTTGACTCTCCTGTCCGCGCAGAATAGAATCGGCCCATGCCGGTAACCCCACTTGAGATTCGCAAGAAGGAATTCGCCAAGGCCCTGCGCGGCTATTCGCCCGACGAGGTGCGAGCCTTCCTCGCGGCCATCGCCGCCGAGGTCGAAGAACTGCGCCGCGAGCGGTCCGGGCTCGCCGAGAAGGTCGAGGAACTGACCGCCCAGGTCCAGGCCTACGGCCGCGCCGAGAAGCTGCTGCAGGACACGCTGGTGACCGCCCAGAAGGCCACCGGCGACCTGCGCGATTCGGCCGAGCGCAACGCCCGGAACCTCGAGGCCGAGGCGCAGGTCCGGGCCGACCGGATGCTGCTGGAGGCCCGGCGCGAGTCAGACAAGATGCGCGAGCAGATCCGCACGCTGGCCGCCCGGCGCTCCGCGCTCACGCACGAGATTGCCGCGGTCGCGCGCACCTATCTCTCGCTGGCCGAAAGCATGGACAAGAAACCGGACAATGACGACGAGCCTGCTGATTCAGCAGAGCCTGCAGGCGATACAGAGTAAGACCGGGTTCCGGCCCGAGGTCGGCATCATCCTCGGTACCGGGCTGGGTCGGCTCGCCGCCGAGGTCACGGCCGAGACTGTCATCCCCTATGCCGACATCCCCAACTTCCCCGAGCCGACCGTCGAGAGCCACCGCGGCCGGCTAATCTTCGGCACGCTGTCCGGCCGGCGCGTGGTCGTGATGCAGGGCCGGTTTCACCACTACGAAGGCTACGACCCGGCCCAGGTGACTCTACCGGTGCGGGTGATGAAGGCGCTCGGCGTGACGACGCTGGTCGTGTCCAACGCGGCCGGCGGCGTCAACCCGCAGTTCCGCGCCGGCGACATCGCGGTCATCACCGACCACATCAACCTCACCGGCCTGAACCCGCTGCGCGGCCCGAACGACGACTCGCTGGGCCCGCGCTTCCCCGACATGTTCGAGGCCTACGCCCCGTCGCTGGTCGACCTGGCCGAGGCGACCGCACTGCGCCTGGGCATCGCCCTGCGCCGCGGCGTGTATGCCTGGGTCACCGGCCCGAACCTCGAGACCGCGGCCGAGTACCGCTACATCCGCGCCATCGGCGCCGACATGGTCGGGATGTCGACCGTGCCCGAGGTCATCGTGGCGCGGCACTGCGGCCTGCGGGTGCTCGGCTTCTCGGTCATCACCGACATGGGCCTGCCCGACGCGCTCCACGCCGTCGACCTGCCCGAGGTCCTGCGCTTCGCGGCCCAGGCCGAACCAAACTTGACGCGGCTCGTCGCCGCAGTTGTGGAGAAACTCTGAACCGCACATCCTGCCTGCTCTTCATCGCGCTCGCCCTGCTCGCCGGCTGCCCCAAGCGTCAGGCCACGCTGCCGCCGCCGACCGACGCCGACGAAGCGGTCGGGCGGGCGCTCGCCCAGCTCGACTCCGCCCGGTACAAGACCGCGGTCGAGTCGTTCACCTTCGTCATCTTCAATTTCCCCGGCTCACGCCAGGCCTCGGACGCCCAGTACTGGCTGGCCGAAACCTACTACCGCAGCAAGGACTACGACCAGGCCCAGACCGAGTTCGACTTCTACCTGAAGAACTTCCCCAACGGCCGGTTCGGCGAAGAGGCGACGTTCAAGCTGGCCGACTCCTACCTGCGCTCGGCGCCGCCCGCGGTGCGCGACCAGACGCGCGCGCTCAAGGCCCGCGAGATCATCACCGAATTCCTCGACGAGTACCCCGAGTCCCCGTTCGCGCCCCGCGCCGAGTCGCTGGCCGCGGTCATCGAGGAGCGGGTCGCGGCCAAGGAACTGGGCGCGGCGCGGCTCTACTTCAAGGCCGGCGAATACCGCTCGGCATTGGTCTACTACGCGTACCTGGCCGACACCCGGCTCGACATGAAGTGGACCGGGCTCGACCGTTACCAGTACGGCGTGGCGCTGGCCGAAACCGGCGACACCGCACGCGCACGCCAGACCTTCGAAGGCATCGTCGACGGCAACTTTGAGGCGGCGTACAAGGACCTTGCCCGGTCCCGGCTCCAACCCGGCCGCTAGGGCCGCGATGCGGCTCGGAATCTTCGGCGGCGCGTTCGACCCGGTTCACCTCGGCCACCTGCTCGTCGCCGACTGTGTCCGGCAAGCGCTCCGGCTCGACCGCATCCTGCTCGTCCCGACATTCGTCCCGCCGCACCGCCGCGCGCCGGCCGCGGCCTATGTCCACCGCCGCTCGATGGCCGAACTCGGCTGCCGCATCCTGCCCGGCCTCGAAGTGCTCGCCATCGAGGAACGACTGCCATCGCCTTCCTACACCGTCGACACCCTCGCCGCGATAAGGCGTGAACTGCCCGGTTCGCGGCTCTGGTTCATACTCGGCGCCGACCAGTACGCCGAGATGCCGCGCTGGCACCGGCCCGAAGCCCTCGGCCGCGTGGCCCGGCTGGCGGTCATCAGCCGGCCCGGCGCGGCCCGGCCGCGCCTCTGGAGCGGGCACAGTCCCGCCCGCGTGCGCTTTCTCGACGTCATCCCGGTCGAAATCTCATCGGCCGCGGTCCGCGCAAGGCTTGCCTCGGGCCGCTCCGTGCGGTATATGTTACCCACCGAAGTGGACCGGTATATCGGCCGCCATCGGCTTTACCGGCCCGCTCGATAGCTGCGAAAGAAACCAACCGACTGGAGGTCCACTGATGTTCGGTATCGCGTATGCCCAGGCCGCAGCACCGGCCGCGCCGGCCGCCGGCGGCGGAATGAACACGATCCTGGGGTTCCTGCCCATCATCCTCATCTTCGCCGTGCTCTACTTCCTGATGATCCTGCCCCAGCAACGCCGCCAGAAGAAACAGCAGCAGATGCTCGAAGCGATCAAGCGTGGAGACCGGGTCGTTTTGTCCTCCGGCATCCACGGCATCGTCAGCAACGTCAAGGAGCACACCTTCCTCGTCAAGGTCGCCGAGACCACCGAACTGGAAATCGACAAAGCGTCGGTCGCCTACAAGGTCGGCACCCCGCAGTAACCGCCCCGGACCCCGATGGCCGGCAAGAACCGCCGCGTCGTCCTTTACGGCAACCCGGTCCTGCGCACCAAGGC
>JAWOHG010000240.1:0-20206 GCA_046485245.1 bacterium | reverse complement strand
CTCAGGCGCAGGCTCTTGGCGTACAGCAAGTCCACCAGCGAGGTCTTCAGCGCCAGACAGATGCGAAAAATCATGTGGAAGTAGATATTGATGGCCAGCGTCTCGACTACCACCACAATCAGCGGCACGAAGACGCCGAGCACGCGGTACAGCGACGGCTGGTAGGCCTGGAGCACGTAATCGATGATGGTGACGAAGGTCGAGATGATGATGATGAATATCGGTATGCGAATCGAGTCGGGCACGAGTTTGCGGACAAGTGCGACGACGAAGTTCGAACCCATCAGCACGAAGGACGCCGCGGCGGCCATACCCAGACCGTCGCGCGCCGAGGTCGTGGTTGCCAGCGTGGGGCAGAGGCCGATCATCAGGATGAGAACCGGGTTCTCCTTGATGATGCCGCTGGTCAGGTAGGACAGGCGCGAGGGTTTCTTCTGGGTCATGGCGCGAGGTGAGACGCGTACTTCTCGATGGCGGAAGAGAGGCCCTGGGCGACCGCGCGCGACGTGATGGTCGCGGCGCTGATTGCGTCGACCGTGCCGCCGTCCTTGCGGAGCCGAACTTCGGCCGCGGTCTTGCCCGTGAACTGGTCGCGGAACCTCGGCTCGAGGGCCTTCAGGCCGAGGCCGGGCGTTTCCTTCAGGCCTTCGGCCGCGACCTTGACGCCGATGACGCGGCCGTCAAGACCGACACCGGCCATCGTTGTCACCGGGCCGCCGTAGCCGCGCGGCGCGGTGCGCAGGACGATGCCGACCTTCTGGCCGGCCGCGTCGAGTCCGTACCACAGCGAGTCCGGTTCGACTGGTTCGAACCGCTCCGCCGACGGGAGGACCTCGGACAGGGCGGCATTGACCGCGTCAGCCGCCTGCTTCTCGATGACCGGTTTGGTGATGCCGTAGACGCCGGCGAGGGCCACGGCCGCAACCAGGCAGGTCACGACCAGCGACAAGACCATCCAGATCCTGCTTGTCACCTCGTCGCCTTGATTTGCCCGAACAGCCGGGGCCGGGTCAGCCGGTCGATGAACGGCGTGGCGACGTTCATCAGCAGAATGGCGTAGGACACGCCCTCGGGGAATCCGCCCCACAGCCGGATGAGAACGGTCAACACGCCGCAGCCGATGCCGAACACCAGCCGCCCATTGCCCGTGATGGGCGAAGTGACGTAATCGGTGGCCATGAAGAACGCGCCCAGCATCAGGCCGCCCGCCAGCAGGTGGAAAAGCACGTAGTTGGGCAGGGCCGCCTTGGCCCCGGGCAGGACCAGCACCAGCACCGCGACAGTCAGCAGGTAGGAGAGCGGGATGCGCCAGTCCACGACACGCGTGACAACCAGCAGCAGTCCGCCGATGAGCAATGCCAAGGCTGAGGTCTCGCCGATGCACCCGCCGACCTGGCCGAAGAAGAGCTTGCCGATGACCGGCCATGACTGGACTTGGGTCAGCAGGCCGGCCGGGCCGCCGGTCGCCCCGGCTATCTCGCTGGCGTTCTTGAGCACGCCCAGCGGGGTGGCTGCCGTGACGGCGTCGATGCCCGATATGCTACCGCCGGCAGGTGCGAGCCAGCGTGCGGTCATCAGGCCGGGCCACGACGCCATCAGGAGGGCCCGGCCGGCTAGCGCCGGGTTGACGAAGTTGTGCCCGAGCCCGCCAAAGAAGCCCTTGGCGACCACGACCGCGAAGGCCGAGCCGACCACGGGCAGCCACCAGGGGACGCCGGGCGGCAGGTTGAATGCCAGCAGCAGCCCGGTCAGTGCGGCCGAGCCATCAGTAATGGTGATGCGCCGGCCGAATGCTCGCTGGGTCAGGGCCTCGAACCCCACCGCCGATCCGACCGACAGCAGGACAATCCAAGCCGCTCTCAGGCCGAAGAACCAGACCGATGCGCCGAGGACTGGAACGAGGCTGATGCACACCAGCCACATTATCCGGCTCACCGACTTCGGCGACCGCAGGTGCGGCGAGGCCGAGACGGTCATCAGCCGGGTTTCGCTCATTTCTTCTTCCTCGCTTGGATCTCGCTCTTGGTGTGCTTGAACCGCTGGACCAGGCGTATCTTGGCCGGGCAGACGAACGCGCAGCAGCCGCACTCGATGCAGTCGAGCACGTGGTCACGTTCGGCCGCGTCCAGCCGCTTGCGCAATGAATGGTAGTAGAGCCGCTGGGGTGCGAGGCCCATCGGGCAGGCCCGGATGCAAGACCCGCAGCGGATGCAGTCCTGTTCCTCGGGTTCAGCCGCGGCCTGCCGGTCCAGCACCAGCACGCCCGACGTACCCTTCAGCACCGGCACCTCGTCGGTACTCACAGCGATGCCCATCATCGGGCCGCCCATCACCAGCTTGACCGGGACGCCCCTGTACCCGCCGCAGGCTTCGATGAGGCTCTTCACCGGAGTGCCGATGCGCACGCGCAGGTTCTTGGGCTCGATAACGGCCGGACCGGTCACCGTGGTCACGCGCTCGATCAACGGTCGGCCGAAGCGCAGGGCATCGCGCACGGCCACGGCCGTGCCGACGTTCTGCACCACGCAGCCGACGTCCATCGGCAGGCCTCCGGACGGCACTTCGCGTTTCAGGCAGGCTTTGATGAGCTGCTTCTCAGCACCCTGCGGGTACTGGGTCTTCAGCTTGCGCACCGTGAAACCGGCCGCAGCCGAACGCACCGCCTCGACCGCGTCGGGCTTGTTGTCCTCGACGGCGATGACCACGTTGCTCACGCCGAGTGCCCTGGCCAGTATCTGAACGCCTTCGACCATGTCGGTCGGCTGCTCCAGCATAACGCGGTGGTCCGCGGTCAGGAACGGCTCGCATTCACAGCCGTTGATGATGAGGCAGTCGATCGGCTTCTCTTTGGGCGGGTTCAGCTTGAAATGGGTCGGGAAGGCGGCACCGCCCTGGCCGACAACGCCGGCCGAGCGAATCGCTTCCAGCACCTGGTCCCGGGTGAAGCTGGAGTAGTCGCGCTCACCGATGCCGTCCGCGAGCGTATCGTTGCCATCGGAGTCGATGACGACCGTCGGGACGCGCCTGCCGGTCAGCGGGTGTGGCAGGGGCACGACCTCGGCAACCTTGCCCGACAGCGACGCGTGGGTCGGCACCGAAACCGCGCCGACCGCCTCGCCGATGACCTGACCGGTCTTCACCTCGTCGCCCTTGGCCACGACCGGTTTGGAGGGCGCGCCGATGTGCTGGGACATCGGGATGCTCACGCGGGCGGGCAAGGGCAGTGCCTCGACCGGCTTGTGCTCGGTCGAGTGCTTATGCTCTTTTGGGTGGACGCCGCCGCGGAAGCCCGACATCGGGCGGGATTCTAGTTCTCAGCCGGCGGATGTCAATACTCGACGGGATGCACGGGTTTCAGCTGCCGGTGCGTGATCGTTCCGCGCAGGCTCGGCGGCCTAGAACTCGTAAGTGAAGATGCCGTGCGCCTCGACGATGAGTCGCTTGGCCAGCAGCGAGTCGATGATGCGGTCGATGTCTTCGCGGGCGAGTTTCTTCTGGAACATCGCCGATATGGCCTGGGCCAGGGTCTTGCGCTTGCGTGGCCGCGACCGCTTGGCCGACCGGCCCAGCACCTCCATCACGCGTCTCAGGGCCGGGTCGTCCGGACTCGGGGCGACCTTGAACGGCGCGAGCTTGGGCGGCTCGGCCTTGTGCGGGGTGACGTGGCCCAACTCCTGGATGCTGTTTACCCGGCGGCACAGCATACCGCCGGCGTTCAGGTGCTTGAGCAGTGGGTCGAATCCCTTGTCCATGGAGAGCACCACGCATTCGGGCCGTGGCTGATGCTCGAACACCCGGCCGAGATGCCAAGCTATGAAGAAGTCCAGCGCGTTGCGGCCCTCGCCCGAGACCTTCTGCCATTCCACGCGGCCTCCCAGCTTCTGGGTCGCGGTCACCAATTCCAGAGGCACGCTCTTCTGGCTCATCCCGACAAAGATGATGACGCGGTAGCTTTCGTCCAGCCGCGTCAGGTCGATCCGCGGCACGTTCTCAAAATCGACCAGCAGCAGCCTTGGTTTGTCCAGCGTGGTTGTCACATTTCCTCTCACTTTCGGGCCTTCGGCAGTCTCGAACCCGTCGCATTGCTCACGAGGCAGTCTAGTGCCGTTCACGCGCACGGTCAAGCAGGGCCATAGGCGGCGGAGCCTGCCAAGCTGGGCCGTGGGCGCAGCCTCCGAAGTCCTTGCCTGCGAGCTGTGGGATGCCGGGAGGACGGCCCGGGGAGCAGGGATACACACTTGACCGAGAACTCCGTAACAGTGCGCCAAGCTACGAGCTGGATCGATCAACCCGGATCCTGGATCCCGTGATTCGCATTACGGGTCCGGTCACGTGCTGAACGCCAGGACGGGGAATACGTTGCGGGGAAAGGCGAGCAGCATGAGCGCAAGACAGGCCAGTACGCATCGCCGTCGGTGCAACTCGCCTGCCCGAACCCTTGGATACCGTGGACCGAGTGACCTGACATCCACCTGCAGCCCTGCTCCTCTCGGCGCCGCGTTGACTCCCGGGCCGCGCCGAATATGATGGAGCGTTGTCAACCCTTCAACGCTACGTCCTGCGGCAGTTCATCCCGCCGTTCTTCCTGGCCATCTTCGTGCTGACGTTCGTGCTGTTGATGGACCGGTTGTTCCTGCTGGCCGACCTGCTGGTGCGCAAGGGTGTTCCGGTCGTGGTCGTAGGCGAGATAATGCTGCTCTCCCTGCCCTTCGTGATGATGATCTGTGCGCCGCTGGGCAGTCTCATCGGTGGCGTGACGTCGTTCGGCCGGTTGGCCCAGGACAACGAGGCCCGGGTCATCAGCGCGGCCGGCATCCGCATCGTACGGGTGTTCATGCCGACCGCGCTCGTCTGCCTCGGCCTGTTTGTCGCGATGGTCGGGTTCAACTCGTTCGTCGTGCCCGAGGCACAACACCAGGTGCGCAACCTGCTGACCGACGTGGCGCGCAAGAAGCCGGCCCTGCGCGTGCGCGAGGGCGTGTTTATGGACGACTTCTCCGGGTACATGATCTATATCGGGTCGATGGACGAAAGACGCTCGCGCGTCCACGACGTGGCCATCTTCTCGACCAACCAGCCGGGCGGCACGCCGGGGTTCCTGACCGCGCCCGAGGGCGAGCTGTCGTACACGCCCGACGACCGGTACATGGTGCTGACGCTTCTGGGCGGCGAGATGCACGAGACCACCGCCGACAGCGCTTACCGGCGCCTGAAGTTCCGCCGCCACACCATCAACGTCGAGATGGATGAGGAAATGGTGCGCCGCGACCGCGAGTACCGAGGTGACGAGGAGATGATGCTGCCGCAGTTGCTCTCACAGGTGCGCGAACTGCGCGGTGAGCTGTCAGCCCAGGTCGAGCGCGTGCGCGCCGCGGCGGAGGCCGCGCGCACCAACGACGACGAGAGGGTGCGGCTCGAGGAGGAGACGTCAAAGCTGCGCTACCGCCGGATGGAGCTGAACCGGTACGAGGTCGAGTTCCACAAGCGCATCTCGGTGGCGTTCTCGGCGTTCTTCTTCCTGCTCTTCGGTGCGCCGGTCGGCCTGCTGCTGCGCCGGGGCGGCGTGGGCACCGGGTTCATGGTCGGGCTGGTGTTCTTCGCGCTTTACTACGTGCTGCTCCTGGCGGGTCAGAACCTGGCCGACTCGGGCAAGCTGGCCCCGGCCATCGGGATGTGGCTGCCCAATCTCGTACTGGTCCTGCCCATCGCCGAACTGGTGAGCCGGGCCCTGTTCGAACGGCCCTTGCTGGTGCGGAGGCGCGCGTGACAGTCGTCGACCGTCACATCGGCCGCGAGATGCTGAAGTTCGCGCTCATCGCGGTGACCTGCGTGGTCGCGATATACCTGCTCATAGACCTGTTCGAGGAGCTGAACTACTTCACGACCCGCAAGGTCAAGCTGGGCAGCATCCTGCTCTACTACCTGTTCAGCACGCCCTCGGCGGTGAGCCTGCTATACCCGGTGAGCATGGTGCTGGGAGTGTTCCTGGTCTACGGCCAGATGACCCGCTACCGGGAGATGCACGCGCTGGCCTCGGCCGGCGTGCCGACGATGCGGCTGTTCGCGCCGGCCATCGCCATCGGCCTCCTGTCGATTCCGGGATACCTGCTGGCCAACGAGTTCATCACAATCCCGTTCAATGCCAACCTGAGCAACCTGCGCCGCAGCGCGATAGAGCGCCGGCCGCCGGTAGAGATGCGCAAGCGCGGCAATGTCTACTTCGTGGGCGAGGCGGGCCGGGTGTACTACATCCGCGAGTTCGAGAACAACAGCCTGATGCGCAACTTCTCGCTCTGCGAACTTGACGACTCACGCCGGGTAGTGCGCCGGTTCGACGGCCGCGAGGCGGTCTTCCGTGACAGCGTGTGGTTCGGACTTTCCATCAGCGAACGCACGTTCGACTCGGCGGGCAACGAGCGGCTGGTCCGGTACGACTCGGTGAAGCTGTCGGCGATGGCCGAGAAGCCGGCCGACTTCGCCGCACCCCACCGGCCGATTGACGAAACCTCGACGCGTGACCTCGCCCGGTTTATCTCGCGGATGCGCCGCGCCGGTGAGAACGTGGCCAAGGAAGAGGTCGAGTACCACTACCGATTGTCATACTCGCTCATCGGCCTGGTCGTCATCCTGCTCGGGTTGCCGGTATCGGTGCGGCTCCGTAAGGGCGGCGTGATGTTCGGGCTGGGCCTCGGGCTCCTGCTGTCGTTTCTGTACTGGGGCGCGATTCAGACCAGCCGGGCATTCGGCACGTCGCACATCATCAGCCCGGCGATGGCCGCGTGGCTGCCCAACATCGTGTTCGGTCTCATCGCCTGCGGCCTGTTCCTGACCGTGGAGCGGCGCAGCTGACGTGGTCGCCCTGCTGGTCCTGGCACTGGCCCAGACCGCGCCGGTCAGCTTGGTCACCTGCGACGCCGACTCGGACTGCTTCTACGTACCGGTCACACACTCCAGCGGGCGCCCGCCTGCACTCATCGTGCTGAGTTGCGTGAGCGCCACGAGAGCCGACCTCGATTCCGTGCGCTCGGTTGCCGACTCGCTGGGCTGGACATTCGCCACCTGCCACGGCCCGCGCAACCGCCGCGACTCGCGCTCAAACGACGCCGACATCGTACGCACCGCGACCAAGCTGCTGCGCCGGTTCAATGCCGATCCGAACCGGCTGTTCGTGTTCGGGTTCTCCGGGATGGGCGTGCAGGCCCTCGCATCGCTCTGCGCCCACGCGGACCTGTTGCGCGGGGTCGCGGCGACCTGCGCGCACCGCGGCGGCATCGAGGGCGCCGACCTGTCGAGGTTGTCCGACACCAAGGTGCTCCTGCGCACGCGCACCGAGGACTTGAACCGCGCCGACAATAATCTGATGTATCGCCTGATGCGCAGCGCCGGGGTCGAGGCGAAACTCGTGACCGACTCCGGGCCGCACTCGATTGGACCGAGGCGGGAGCTGCTCGAGGCCTGCCGCTGGCTCGAGCGTGCGACCGGGCCCTAGCCGGCCCGCATCTTCTTCAACTTGGCCAGCAGCCTGTCGCAGGTGAGGCAGTTGAGCACGTGGCGCGGCTCGAGCCATGCCCTGCGCGCGGTCAGGACCCCGAACTTCATCCAGCTCATCTCGTCGGTCGAGTGCGCGTCGGTGTTGATGCACAGCAGGGCGCCGGCCGCGGCCGCCGTGCGTGCCCAGATGTCGGAAAGGTCGAGCCGGGCATAGAACGAGTTGATCTCCAGCGCCTTGCCGTTCCGCGCCGCGCAGTCGATGACCGCTTCGACGTCGACATCGTAGCCCTCGCGTTTGCCGATAAGCCTGCCGGTCGGGTGGGCGACCGCATGGACCAGCGGGTGCTGGAGCGCACCGCAGATGCGACGCGTGACGTCCTTCTTGAATGCCTGGTGCACCGACGCGATGACGAAGTCCAGCCGGGCCAGCACCTCGTCAGGGTAGTCGAGTTCGCCCGACGGTGTGATGTCGACCTCGTTGGCCTTGAGTACGCGTAGTCCGCGCGAACGCCGGTTGAACCGGTCGACCGCGTCGCAGTGGCGCAACAGGTCGTCCTGCGAAAGACCGCCGGCGTAATGGGCCGAACGAGAGTGGTCGGCGACCGCGATGTGTGTGTAGCTGAGCTTGCGCGCGGCCTCGGCCATCTCAGACATCGAAGCGGTGCCGTCCGAGTTGCCGGTGTGGACGTGGAGGTCGGCGCGGATGTCCGACAGCTGCACCAGAGAGGGGAGACGACCCTCGGCGGCCGCGGCCAATTCGCCCCGGTCCTCGCGCAGTTCGGGCTCGATGTACGCAAGGCCCAGCCGCTTGTAGATGCCGGCCTCGGCCCTGCCAGCGACGCGGCGCTCGTCCTTGAACAGGCCGTACTCGGAGAGCTTGAGGCCCTTCTGCTGGGCCATGGCCCGCAGGGCGACGTTGTGTTCCTTTGACCCGGTGAAGTACTGCAGGGCCGCGCCGTACGACGAATCGTCCAGCACGCGCAGGTCGACCTGGCGCAGGTACTGGCCGTGAAACAGGCCCGATGTCTTGGTTTCGCCCGCGCTCATGAGCTCCTGCAGTCGCGGGTGCGACCTGAAGCGCTCGATGGCCCGGGCCGGTTCGGGGCCAGTGATGAGGATGTCGATGTCGCCGACCGTCTCCTTGCCGCGGCGCAGGGACCCGGCAAACTGGAGGTGCTTGACCCCAGGCAGCGCGGCGAGCCAGTCGATGAGCGACTGGGCGACCGCGAACGCCTCGACCAGGTACATGCGCTGCGTGGTGACTTCGCCGGTGCGCAGTCCCTGGAGAATGCGCGTCGCCTTCTTGGTGCCCATCCCGGGCAGCCGGGCGAACGAGCCGTCGTCGATGGATTTCTTCAGGCCCACTGCGTCGGTCACGCCGAGTTCGTCGTAGACCAGCTTGACCGTCTTGGGGCCGAGCCCCTGTATCTCCAGCAGGTCAAACAACCCGGCCGGCAGCCCGGCGATGGCCTCGTCATACTTGGCCATCTTGCCGGTGGCCAGGAACTCGCTGATCTTCTTGCGCAGGGCGTCGCCGATGCCAGTCAGGTCGGAAAGCCGGTCGTCGCGGTTCAACTCGCGCAGGTCCTCGGTCGTCTCATCAAGGACTCGGGCGGCCTTGCGGTAGGCAAGCACTCGGAACCCGGTTTCGCCCTTCAACTCCAGTGCATCGGCAATGCGCTCGAAGAGCCGGGCCGCCTCTCGGTTCGTCTCAGGCATCGCTGACCGCCCCGCGCCACAGTTCGGGAAGGCCGATGTGTACCCATTCGCCGCAGACACAAGTGGCGATGACGCGGGCGCCGGGACCATCGCGCGGGTCGGCGTCGAGCAGTGTGATGTCGGCGCTGCGGCCCGGCTCGATGGTGCCGATCTCGTCGGCCAGGCCGAGGGCACCGGCAGCGCCGGTCGTGAACATCGCCAATGCCTCGGCAGGAGTGATGCGCTGGGCCGCGTTGGGGTGGTTGACCGCGGCGCGGATTCCGCCGAGCGGGTCGATTGCTGTTATCGGCCAGTCCGAGCCGCCGGCAAGGTCGACTCCGGCATCGAGCAGGTCGCGGTAAGGGTTGGTGCTGCGCCAGCGTTCGCCCAGCCTGCTCGCGTACATCCGGTCCGGTCCACCCCACTCGGCCTCAAATGCCGGCTGGACTCCAAGATGGACCCCCTGTTTGGCAATGCGGCCGATTAGCTCTCCCGACAGCATTTCGGCGTGCTCGATTCGGTGGCCGGGGACGGAGGTGTTCTGCGACTCGTGGCAGCGAACGACTTGTTCGACTGCCCGGTCGCCGATGGCGTGGAATGCGGTGAGAAGACCGGCGGCGCGGGCTTCGGCGATGAACCGAGTGAGTTTCTCGTCAGTGAGGTAACCCCGACCGGAGTTGCCCGGCGCGTCGACGTAGCCTTGGTTGAGCCATGCGGTTCGGGATCCGAACGAACCATCGACAAGCAGGCAGCCGCCGACCTGTGCCAGTCCGAAATGCCGGGCCACGGCAACGTCCCAGGTCTGCAGGTATGGCACGGCGCGGACCTTCCCCGATGCGAGCCCGTCAACCAACGCCTGCCACTCAGCCATGGTCAGCTCCGGATCGCCGACCATCGCGCCGAGCGTGGTCACGCCGGCTGCGGCCGCGGCGTCGGCCGCGACTGCCAGCGCCTGACGAATGAGTTCAGGGGAGAGCCGGCGTCGAAACGCGAATGAGGCCATCTCGTAGGCTTGGCCGCGCAAGACTCCATCCTTGGCCGGTTTGAATCGCCAGCCGGCAGAATCGAGCAGGCGATAACCGGCCGAGTTGGTCACCGCTGAGTGACCGTCAACGCGGTAGACGAGCAGCGGCAAATCAGGCGCGACCCGGTCCAACTCCACGGTCGCGACGTAGCGGCGCTCAGCCAGTGCGTCCGGCTCGAGGTTGAAGGCGAGGAGCAGTCCTTCGCCACGGCCCTGCGCGAGACGTGATGCGATGCGCTCGAGCGCATCGGCAACAGATCCTGCATCGCGCAGGTCGACTAGCAGGCGTTCAAGCCCGGCCTGCAGCGGATGGGTGTGCGAGTCGATGAGGCCGGGTACGGCAACGGCAATTGTGGGCGAAGCTCCGATAGCCGCGACCGAACTGACTCGGCCCATACTGACCCTGACTGCTGATGGGACTGCCGGAGCGTCAGCACGGGTGATGACTTTGGCGCGGAGGACCATCACCGATTAGAACTGCGTTCGAGCAGGCAGACCGATTCAACGTGCGCGGTCTGAGGAAACATGTCAATGAGCTCAAGGCACTTCGGTTCGTATCCAGCCGTGAGCAGGATGGCAAGGTCCCGGGCTAGCGTGGCCGGGTTGCAGGAGACGTAGACCATCCGGCGCGGCCCGAGTGCGGCCAAGCTGGTCAGGGCTTCGCGGCCGCACCCCTTGCGCGGCGGGTCCATAACAACGACCTCGACCTCGCCTCGGCTGAGCTCGGTTGCCTTCTCCGCGTCGGCGCAGATGAACTCGGCGTTCTCGATGCCCTGCGCTGAGGCATTAGCCCGAGCATCGATGACCGCAACCGGGTCGAGTTCGACGCCGACCACGCGGCGCGCGTGTCGGGCAAGCAGGAGCGAGATCAGTCCGACACCGCAGTAGAGGTCCAGCACCGTTTCGTCGCCCTGGAGACCGGCAAGACGCAGCACGGCTTCGGTCAGCACCGCGGCCTGCTGTGTATTCACCTGGAAGAACGAGCCAGGTGAGATATCGTATATCGAGCCGGCAACGGCCATCGAGAGACGTCCCGACCCGGCCACGAGGCGCGGCACCGAACCGATGATTCGGCTGCCCGGGTGAGGGTTGTAGCTCTGCAGGACGGCTCCGATCGCACCCGAGCCGAGCACGGACTCGACCAGCTTCGGGCTCAGCGATTCGGTCCGGGTCACTACCGTCGCTTGGACCGACTCCGGCGGTTCGCCCGTGCGCAGAACCACGTGCCGGATGTTGCCGTCGCGGTAACGTTCCGAGTAAGGTATGTCGATGCGCGCATCGAGTCCGGCCACGAACGCACGGCGCGCGGCGTCAAACGATTCGGGATGGAGCAGGCACTGCTCGACATCCACGATGTGGTGACTCGCACGGCGATAGAACCCGATGCCGTACTCGTTCACCGGGTACTGGGTCTTGTTCCGATAGTGCCACTGATCGGCCGCTCCAGTGACGCGAGCTGCGCTCAGGCTGAGCCGGCCGAGCCGCCTCAGGCTCTCCTCGACGAAACCCTGCTTGACAATCAACTGCTCGGGATAGCTCAGGTGCTGAAGCTGGCAGCCGCCGCACTCGGGGTAGTAGCGGCACGGGGGAGTGCGTCGAGCCGGGGACGCCTTGACTATCTCAACGGCTTGAGCCACTGCGTAGTCGCGCTTGCGTTCAAGAACTCGGGCTCTGACGCGTTCGCCACCCACGGCACCGCGAACAAAAACCTTGAGTCCGTCCCACTCGGCGAGTCCGTCGCCGCCTGCGACGACCCGGTCGACTGAGAGTTCGACTACCACGCCAGGAGCAATACGCGCACGGCTTCTTTGGCGAGCTTGGTCATCAGGGAGTCGCTCGCTGCCTCATCGGTTGCCGCATCCGGGTTGAAGGGGAATTGCGCACTTACGCTGCCGGAGTAGAGCGCCTCACCGCGGACCTTGTCCTGCGCCGACAGCGCTGCCGCGGCCGACAGACGATAGCTGGAGATACGCTGGTCGCCCGTGTAGGCGTCGGCCTCCTTGGAGTAACTCACGAGCTGAACTCGGAGCACGACATCCGCACCTTCAAGAGTTGTCACTCGCAGGCTCCTGTCGTGTGCGAACCCCTCGCGCAGCCCGTCGCTAAGCAGGTCGGTGAGTTCGGGTTGGAGCGTGAGGTTCTCGACCGGCTCAAAGCCGATTGTCCGCAGGTGAGAGGGCAACAGCGAACGGGTCGAGTAACCACAACAGACCGTCAGCGTAGCGACAAGGGGGACAAGGCGGATCAACATCATATGTCAATGATGACCGGGTGCGGTGCGCTGTCAAGCACATTGCTGGACATGATCTCAACTACCTTGACTCCAGGCCGGTCGCCCGGCTATAATCGGGTGTTGACCAGCCAAGACTCGATGGGAACCGGTTCGGCCGGAGGCCAGCACTTGCTGGATCCGCGATTGGCGGCCGCAATCGGTTACCTTCCAGGTCTGTTCTTTGTCCCACTGCTGGCGACGCGAACAAACGCGGTGTCCCGGCATCATTCAGCGCAAAGCCTGGTGCTGTTTGCGGCGCTCTGCGCGGTGGGTGTGGTAACGTGGTTCGTAGATTTGGTCTTCGGTCAAGTCCTTGCCAACATGGTGATAGCCGGCTACTTCTTTCGCGCACTGGCGTGGGCGGTGCATTACCCAGTCGGCATCGCGGTTTCGATCGGCTACATCGCCGCTGTTGCAGTGGGCATGACTTACGCTTCTGCTGGGGCTTCGAGAACGCTTCCAGGTATGCAACGGTACGTGCAGACCGCTGGGCGCTGGCTGGACGTGCTCGCGCCTGGATCAGGCAACCAGACCTAATGCAGTGACTCCAAGGAGGTAACGTGGATCAGGAACCTATCCAACCCGCTCCGGTCCAGTCGTCCGATTCGCAAGATGATGTCGACAAAGCCAAAGGGACTGCATGGCTATCGTACATCGGTATCCTTTGGCTAATACCGATGCTGACGATGAAGGAGAACTCCTTCGCCAAATTCCACGTCAAGCAGGGAATCGTTCTGTCGATCTACGCCGTGGGCGTGAGCATCATTGGCAGCATCATTCCGTTCGTCGGCTGGTTTGTTCTCCTGCCTGTAGGATCGATACTCGTGCTTGTCTTCGCCATTATGGGCATCATCAATGCGGCGGGCGGTAAGTGGTGGAAGTGCCCACTGGGTGTCAGCGCACTAGCGGAGAAGTTCAGGTTCTAGCCGGTTCGTTCCGATAAGATGGATTACGTAAACTAGGCCAATGGCAGTCGAGCGCGGGCCCTGTGGCCCGCGTTCGCTATCCCATCATCTGACCGTATGCCGCTGCGAGCCTCTTCCCTGCGTGCGACCAGAGGTACTTGGACAATATCGTTTCTCGAAGTTGGGGGGTTTTCGGTCGAGCAAGCGCGGCCATGAGCGCGTTACGGATTGACGCTTGATCAGACGGCTCCAGGTAGTCAGCCAGGTCTCCGAAGTACTCCATGGTGCCGCCGTGCCGGGTGATGCAGATCCTGGCGCCGGCCAGGCCGGCCTCAAGTGCCGCCAGACCGGGGGTCTCGTAGTAGGCGGGCAGAACGAAGACATCACACGCGGCGTAGGCTGAAGCCAGCAGCGGAGAGTCGGACGGCAGGGCCGGTATGTGCCGCATGGTGGGCGACGCGGCGATTAGATCCCGACATTGCCTGCCATAGCGGTTGTCTATCACTGCTCCAATGAATACGGCGGGCTGCTTCATCTCAGCAAGCGTCCTGATGAGCGGCAGGACGTTCTTGCGCTCCCAGCCGATGTGTCCAGCGTAGAGCACGAAACCGCCAGGTCCAACGTCCTTCACAAAGAGGTCAGGCGTCGCGTCCGCGAAGCGTGCGTCGACTCCGTTCGGGATGACGGTCAGCTTCTCAAGCGGGACAGCGAACGCCTCGCGCATAAGAATCAACTCGGCCTGGGTATTCGGAAGGATGAGCGCGGCCATGTCACAGAGCTCCTTGCAGAACATGTGCTCGGTCCAGACGCCGCCGACCTTCCGTAGCCTGCGGGCCATGCCGAGCCGACGGGAAACAGCAGCCGCGTTGTGGCGACTGAAGAAGACCGGCGAGACCGCCAGCTTGACGCCCAAATTGCTCATCGCGCGTCCTAGGTGATATGTTCCGACGTTTGCGGCGAAAAGGTGAAACAGGCTGATCGTGGAGCGGTCGTACACCTTCCAGGGGTCGAACAGCTCCGCATCGATGCCCAACAGGACAAGCTCTCTTTGCAGTGACCGCACCTGTACCTCGACCCCGCCTCCGAGCATCGTCACCGCGGGAAACGTACCCAAAAGGACTTTCATAGACTAGGACTATAGCTCTCGCTGGCGCTTCTGCAAGGCTCGACGCCAGCTTGTGCGTACGTCGCGTACCGCCGTTCTGAGGTCGAACTGCCGCACGGTTCGGTCTGGCCTGGGCGGTCTACCGCCCGTGGGCAGGGCTTGCCAATTGAGCGCCTGCAGGTCGAGGTCGCTGTCTGCAAGTTCAACCCAAGTTTCTCGACCCTCGCGCTCCACGATAACCTCTGCCCTCTCGGCAACGTTCCCTGCAACCAGCGACAGACGTTTCGGGCTCGCTTCGGCAGTGTACGCGAAGCGTTGCCGTAACCGAAACCAGCTGGCATACTCCGTCAGGGTGGTCCAGCGGCCGCAGGTCTGGCGCAAGTCTTCAAGCACAGTTCCCAGGACGCCTGCCTGCCTGCTGGCCGGATGATCGTACAACAGGCATGGTTCACGACGCGCGAAACGGTGTTGGATGAGTTCGCCGTAGTACTGCTTCATCTGCTCACTTGTTGCCCGGGCCCGCCTGAGCGAACCGATGCATATCGGGTGGACGGGCACCTGCAACGCACGCGACTCGTCGACTCCGAGAATCGGCCAGACCGGAAGGTCGTCGTATGCGAAGCCGAATTCGGACGAGTAATCCAGTCCGGCATCACAGATCGCGCGCTGCAGACCGGGGCTCCACTCACCATATGGGGCCGCGTAGCCGCTTGGGCGCACGTCCGCGGCCGCCAAGTATTGGAGTCCTGTCTTTATGTCGCTGAGGGCGCGCCGGTAGTCGGAATAGGCACGGTGTCGGTAGCAGTGAAGCTGGACATCTTGCCGGCCATCGGTGAGCGCATCCGGCAAGGCAGTCTTGCCCAGCATGAGCGAGGTGTTAATGAACCATGTGAAAGTGAGATTGAGTCTGCGCGCGAGGTCAACCATCGGGTCGAGCGCAGCGCCAATTGCCTCATCGGTGTCTACACGCAGGGCGCCCAGACCGCGACAGCCGAGTGGGAATGGTGAAAGCCGGACGTATGGCAACCCAAGTCTGTCGAGCAGACCACGCAGGCAATTGCCGATGAGCCGGCGGACCTCTCCCCTGGCCACGCTGGAGACAGCTTCTGCCGGGGAACGGCCAGAAACAAGATGGAAGTGTCGCGTGGCAGATTCTGTGCGGCTGAGTAGGTGCTCCAACTCAAACGGCAGGATGGCCACGGGTGCGTTGCCAATTGAGCCGACGAATACAGCGCCGTAACCGCCATCGGTGATGCCCGCCTGCGCGCCAGCGGGGACGTGAGTCCACTGGTCGATATCCAGCAAACCCAGCTTTGAGAACTGGCTCGACGAGTCAGGCGCGATGAATCGGATGTAGACGCGCCGAGACCGGGAGCGGCCAAGGAGGACCGGTATCGAGTCAGACCCGGCAAGCACCGCGCGGCCCGCGCGCAGCTGCCGGTCGAGTGTCTTCAGTTCAGGCCCAACCGGCCTGCGGTCAAGAACGAGCACCGGCGCCGTGGTCTCAACTGCCGTTGCTGCGTCGATCGCGCCATACGGCACGCCCTCCTGTTGCAGCAGCGAGCGCCAGTGAGGCTGGCCCGACAGGAGGGCGATCATCAAGCGTTCGTCCCGCCGTGCACGATCTCTTCCAAGGTTACTCCCTTGGTGGCAAATAGCGTGACAACGTAAACTGCCAATCCTGCGGCTAACGCTGCAACGGGTGCCGACCTGCCGAACAGAAGCATCGCTGCCAGCATGCAGGCTCCGGCCAGGATTGGCGAGGCAATGCGCAGGTCGAAATGCAGACCCGCTATCCTTCTACAATCACGAGCCATCAGCAGCAACATGAGTGCCTCGCCCAGAATCAGTGCCGCTGCAGCACCGAGCGGTCCGATCGTCGCCGTGAGTGCCGCGCTTCCGACCACCGAGAGCGCCGCGCTTATCGCGACATTGCGCAGAAACAGCCTTTCGCGTCCGCTCGCAATTACCGTATAGCTGAAGACGCTGTTCACCAGGGTCAACGGCAGGAAGACCCCGAGAAGCCGAAGGGTGGCAGCCGCATCGGCGTACTCGGTTCCCAGCACGACCTTGATCAGCCACGGCGCAAGAGTCGCAGTACCGACTAACAGAGGGCTACCGATTGCCAACGCAATCCGTGCGGCGTCGGATACAACTTCACGCACCCGTTCTCGGGCGGAAGCCAGGGTACGTGCGATAACGGGCAGGAAGATGGTGTACAGCACCCGGTCAAGCGTCAGGAACACCAGCGCCAGCTTGCTGGCACCGGTGAATAGGCCGGTCTCAGCGTCGGACCGCAGCAGGCCAAGGAAAACGACTCCGCAGCTCACGTGTGCCTGTATCAGAAACCCGGCCAGGCCCACCGGCCAACTCGATTTGAACGTGTCGCGCAGTCCTGACAGGGAAGGTCGCAGCGCGCGCGCAGAGAACCGCGCGGCCGCGAGAACAGCGAGGAACAGGACGCCAGTCGCTGTCGCCACGGCGAACGCCGCGGGCACCATGAGTACGTCAGCGGACCCGCGCACGAGTGCGAGACACAGGCCAAAGTAAATGGCCGAGGTCAGTGAGCGCGACAGCGCCACGCGGCCGGTGCGCTCCAAGCCGAAGAAGAGCCACTCGAGGCTGAACGCCTGGATCAGAGTAACGACGGCATATGCCGCGACAAGCAATCGAACCTGCGGCGGCTTCGGCACGAGCAGGGCGACGGTAACAACAAGGCAAGCGGCGATCATCCCGGTGACAGCCCTGGCGCCCAGTACTCTGCGAGCCAGCGTGGTCGGGTCGTTGCTTGATTCGGCGGTCCTCCTGCTGCCAGTGGTCACCAGGCCGAAGTCGCTCAGCGACACGCCGTAAGCTAGCACGGCCGTGGCAAAGCCGATTTGGCCGAATGCGTCCACGCCCAGTCTTCGGGCCAGTATCGCGGTCGTGACGAACCCGAGCAGGCGGGTCACGCCTTCTCCGCTGAGCAGGAGTAGCGCGTTGCGGAATGATCGCTTCAGCACGCCAACCTCGCGTATGCGGCCAGCAAGGCCCGCTCTGCCGCGGCCCAGTTGTAGCGTGTCCGGACAGCTTGTCTGCCGCGTTGCCCCATATCGGCCGCCCTGTTCGCGTCTGCCAGTACACTGGCCATGGCAGCGGCGATGGCGTCGGGTCGGGTCGGGTCAACCAGCCATCCGCATTCCTCCCGCCTCAGGATTGGGCCGATTTCGGGAAAGTCGCTAGCGATGACCACCAGGCCGGAACCCATGAACTCGAACAGCTTGTTGGGCTGGCCAGTGTAGTCATTGGGCCTGCCCGGCTGGAGGAGAATCACGCCGGCGACGCACTCGCCTATCTCCCGGAACATTGCCTCGTAGTTAACTGTTCCGAGCAGTCGAACCGCTCCGCTCAGTTCTCCGGCAGTCAGCCTCTCCTCTACTTCCGCACGCAGGTTGTCACGCGGGTCATAGGTGCCGATGACCTTGAGTCCAGCATTCGGGTATTCGCGCCGGACCAGTTTCAACGCATCCAACAACTGCAGAAAGCCGCGGTGTCGCGTGATTGGCCCGGTATAGGCGAATGACGGCTTGCGCAGAAGCACGGGCTCGGGAAACGCATCGGATGGCGGAAAGTTGCCGACGATGACCGCCTCACGGTCGAACCTCGCGAAACGGCGTGCCCGGGTGGCGTTAGTCTCGATGATCACATCGGCTTCTTGGCAGGCCCTGCGCTCGAGGCGAACCACGGCGTGGGTCAACAGGAGTCTCGTGATTGGCGAAAGGTCGGACCTGGCCCTATAGGCCGACGGGAAATCTTCGGTGGCATCGTAGACCAACGCCCGGCAACGGCCCGCGCGCTTCAGCTGAAGTCCGGCGGCAAGGGACCACGGGTCGCAGCAGTGGCACGCGTCGGTGCCCAAGCCGGCAACCTCTAGTGCGAGTTCACGCACGAAGCGCCGCTTGGCCCACCCGTATCGAGTCTTCAGAGGATGAAGCGCTACGCCCGGCGGCGGGCAGACGTTTGCGGCCTCAAGGCCGAACAGGTGGACATCGTGACCGACTCGCGCGAGCGAGGCAGCTTCACGGTGGAGGAATCGCGTGTAATCGACCGGGTGCGAGCCGGTGGCAAGGCACACCCGCATCAGCTCAGCAACGACTAGCCGTCGGTCGACTTCTCCTCAGCGGCGCCGGCATTTTCAGCCGTGCTGCCCGACTGCGGAGTTGCCTGTTTCAGTTGGCCCAATGCGCGCAGGCACTCGCGCGCCGTGTTATAGTGCACGTCGGCTGTGTCTTTCGTGTCAAGCGCGTATCCACCCGCCGTTACGACCGCGACGGGAATGCTGCGCCTGCGGCAGCCTTCGATGACGATCCTGTCCCGCAACGCGAGACCGCGTTTGGTGAGGCGCAGCGTACCGAGTTGGTCGTACTTGAAGGGGTCGGCACCAGCCACGTACACTACCAGTTCCGGTTCGTGCCGTTCCAGAATCGCCGGGACGGCCTCCTGGATTTGCTGGATATACACGTCGTCGCCCGTCTCCTCGTCCAGTCCGATGTCCCAGCCGGACTGCTCCTTCATCGGGTACAGGTGCTCCTGGTGTATCGAGAATGTGAACACGCTCGAATCGCCCTGGAAGATGCGTGCCGTGCCGTTACCCTGGTGGAGGTCGCAGTCGATGACCGCGGCGCGAGTGATGCGCTGGTCCTTTTGGACCTTCCGAATCCCAACTGCGATGTCGTTCACGTAGCAGAATCCTTCGCCGTGGTCGGCGAACGCATGGTGGAAACCACCGCCGATGTGCATGCAGACCCCATCCTCCAGCGCGCGCGCGCAGGTCAGAACGGAGCCTGCCGCGAACAGTAGGAATCCGTTCACGACTTCCCATGTCAGGGGCAGTTCCGAACGAACAGTCCGCTGAGTCCACCGGAGGTTGAGCATGTCGTCGACATACTCCTTGGTGTGCACGAGACGGACGTCGTCCAATTGTGGCTCGGGCGGCTCGAGGAAGTCATCGGCGGCAACGAGACCGTCGGCCAAGAGCCGGTCAGCCACCATCACGTACTTCTCTGTGGGGAATACGTGCGCGCCGATGTCGAGCCTGTACCGTTTTGAGTAGACGAACTTCATTTGACGCCTTTCGTTGCTCGCGGGTGTGCGGCCGGCGTCTCGGCCGCTCCACGAGCAGTGGATTATAAGGCTGAGTTGTAGGGTGTCAAACCATCCACCCGGATTGACTGCCTTCCCGCGTGCTGTAACCTGTCAGCGATTGTGCGTCTCGCATCGACAGCCCTGCTTGCGCTCTTGGCCGGTTGCGCCGTGCGCTCCCAGTTCGAGCGACGCGACGCAGCAAGCTCGCCACCGGTGCGCGTCGGGCGCTACGAGCAGCCTTTCGACATGATCAGCGTCAACCATCGGGCCCACCGTCCGGTCAAGCGGTTGCGGTCCGATGTCGAGCGGCACGAGGCGTGGCTCCGTCGTGCGGTGCGCGACCGGTTGGACGCGGACGTGCCACTTGAGTTCAGGTTCATGTATGCCGGCTACGACTCGGTCAACCGGCGGCTGCTCCTGCGTTACTTCGCGCCGAACCCGGACCCGATGGAGATAGCCGGCTGGCAGGTGCAGTTGGTCTACTCCGGGCGCTGCCCGCAACTGCGCGAAGCCTGGGTCGAAGCGCTGCCGCTCGAGTGACCCTCGTTGCTTGACTTGGCCGCGCGGCTCATTAGGATTTCGCCACC
>JAWOHG010000050.1:0-4179 GCA_046485245.1 bacterium | reverse complement strand
CCCCAGGTTGTTTAATGCATATGTATTTTGAGGATCGATCAGCAGGGCCGTTTTGGCGTCTAAAATGGCTTGGTCAAGCAGTCCTTTTTCAATATAGGCCCATGAGCGATTGAGGATCAGCATCGTCCGGTGCCGGCCCCAGTGGACGAGGTCGGGCGACTCGGCCAGCCAGATGCTCGCGCTGAGGCCGGTGTTGGGCCGGTGAATCATCAGCCACTTGCCGCCCATCCGGCGCGGCAGCAGCGCCGCGTCCTTGTCCTCGGGCGGCATCACCACGCCGAGCCGCTCGAACCTGCGGAAGTCCTCGGTCAGCGCCAGCGCGACCGCCGGGCCGGCCGGAGAATAGGCCGTGTAGGTGACCGCGTACCGACCCTCTTCTTCGAGCCACACGATGCGCGGGTCTTCCACGCCCCACAGCTCTTCGGGGTAATGCGCCGGGTCCGGCGGCAGGGTCACTTCCGGGTCGATTTGCCAGCCGTCGATACCGTTGGCCGAGCGCGCCGCCCAGAGCGACGACATCCCGCGCCGGTCCTCGACCCGGCACAAGAGCAGCGTCGTGCCGTCCCGAAGTCGCACCGCGGCCGGGTTGAACACCGCGTTGACCGTGTGCGGCCAGTCGCCGGCCTGCAGTATCGGGTTGCGCGCATGTCGCGCCAGCAGTCCGTCGACCCCGGTCACGTCGCCTCCCCGACCAGCCGCTTGGTGCGGCCCATCGTCAGCCGCGCGAGCAGGTAGGAGAGCGTCGACTCCGCGCCCTGGTTGAGGCTGACGCGGTCCGGCTCCAGCCCGTCGTGGCAGCCGCCGGTGGTGTAGTCGTACAGCGGCAGCCCGAGGTCGTTGCGGCCGAAGAACCATTCGAAGGCCGTCACCATCCGCCGCCACCACTTCTCGTCGCCGGTGGCCTGGAACGCGGCGCGGCAGGCGTCGATGGTCGCGTGCGCCTCGACCGGCTGCTGGGCGAACCGCGCGCGGGCGCCGCTGCGCCGCAGCCAGCCGTTGGACCCGATGGGCACGAAGTGGCCCTCGAGCGCGGTCGTCGCATCGCAGAGCCAATCCAGCGCCTCGAGCGCGTCGCGCACCATCTCCTCGCGGCCCATCGCGTGGCCCGCGGCGAGCAGCGCGTGGGGCAGGCGCGCGTTGGCGTAGCTGACCGTGTCCTCGAACCAGCGCCAGCCTTCGCCGGCCACCGCCCGGTAAAGCTCCTGCAGCCGCGTCGACAGCACTTCGCGCATCCGCCGGGCGTTCGAGTCGCCGGGAAAATGGCGCAGGTAGTGGTCCAGGCCCAAAAGCGTGTAGGCCCAGGCGCGCGGGCTGGTGAAGGTCTCGGTCGCGGGCAGCGCCGCCTGCAGCAGGCTCATCGCCGCGGCCGCCATCCCCTCGTCGGTCGAGAAGTTCACGACCCAGCCGAAGCTCATCAGCGACCGGCCGTGGCAGTCCTCGGACCCGCAGGTGTCAAGCCAGCGCCGGTCGTAGCCCATCAGGTTGTGGAACCGGCCCAGCCCCGGCTCGAACGCGTAGCTGAGGAACGCGAGGTAGCGCGAGGCCAGCGCCCGCACCTCGCTCTCGCTCGGCCCGAACTCCTGGCAGCCCTCGGCCACCATCAGCGCCCGGGCGTTGTCGTCGGTGGTGTAGCCCTCGGCGTAGTTGGGTATCGAGGCGCGGGCGTGCTGGAGGATGCCGACGTCGTCGGTCATCCGCCGCAGGTGGGCCAGGCTCACCTCGGGCATGTCGATGTCCTGCTGGGCCAGGGTCGGCGCCCGGCCCATCGACTTGGGCCGCAGGCGGCGCCCCTCCCGCGCCCGCTGGAACGCCCAGAGGTAGCGCCGGGCGACCTCTTTCCAGATCATCTCGCGGCCCAGCGTGTAGGCCCGCTTGCGCATCGCGTGGCGCTCGACCTCGTTGTCGAGCAGGTCGCAGACCCTGGATGCGAGGGCGGGCGGGTCGCGGAACGGGACGATGACGCCGCGGCCGTCGGAGAGCATCTCCGTAGCGTACCAGTAGGGCGTCGACACGACCGCCTTGCCCGTGCCCAGCGCGTAGGCCAGCGTGCCCGAGGTTATCTGCGCCTCGGTCAGGTACGGGGTGACGTAGATGTCGGCCGCGCCGAGGAACTCGCACAACTCGGTGATGTCGACAAACCGGTTGTGGAACACGATGTTGTCCTGCACCCCGAGACTCCGCGCCCGGCGCTGCAGCCCCAGCCGGTACTCCTCGCCGTGCTCGCGCCGGACGTGCGGGTGGGTCGCGCCGAGCACGAGGTACACCGCGTCCGGGTAGCGCCGGACAATCTCGGGCAGCGCGTCGATCATGTTCTCGATGCCCTTGTTCGGCGACAGCAGGCCGAACGTCAAGATGACGCGCCGGCCCTCCACGTCGAACTTGTCCTTGTAGAACGCCGGGTCGACGAACGGCATGTCCGGGATGCCGTGGTGAATCATCTCGGCCTTCTCGGCCGGCACGTGCCAGACCGAGTGAAGAAACTCCAGCGCCCGGTTGCTCATCACGACCAGCCGGTCCGACAGCCGGCACAGCTCGTCCATCACCCGGCGCTGGTCCTCGTTCGGGTCGCGCAGGACGGTGTGCAGGGTCGTGACGATCGGCACCCGCAGCCGCCGCAGGGCGAGCATCAGGTCCGCCCCGGCCGGCCCGCCGAAAATCCCGTACTCGTGCTGGACGCAGACCACGCTGGCCCGGGCGACGTTGATGAAGTCGGCCAGCTGCCGGTAGCCGTCCGGGTCGTTCTGCCGCACCTCGAACCGCACGCGGGTCGGGTAGTCGTACCCCTCGGGCACGTCGTTCATCGCCACGGCGAAGCAGTCGATGTCCGGCGCCTCGCGCGCCACCGACTCGCAGATGTCGCTGGTGAAAGTCGCAATGCCGCACTGGCGCGGCACGTAATTGCCGATGAAAACCACTGATGACAGACCGGGGTCTCTGGACATTCGACAGGCTCCTTTCGCGGCGTTATCGCTCGGCGGCCGGCGGCGGGCTCAGCCGCTCGAGCAACGCCTGGATGCGCTCACGGTACGTATAATACACCAGCGCCATCGCCACTGCCACTAATCCAAGCGCAACCCACTCGCGCGCGCCGAAGCCCGTCGCGGTCGCGCCGACCCAGCTTTCCAGCAGGTTCGACGGCAGCCGTGCCACCAGCACGAGGCCGAGAAACACCGGCAGCGGAATCGCGGTCAGCCCGGCCAGGTAATACACCCAGTCGCCGACCGGGTTGGGTACCAGCAGCAGCAGGAAGATGAAAAACGTCCCGCGCCGCACCACCTGCCGGTCGAGCCGCGCCAGCCGTTCGGCCGTCACCAGCCGCCGCAGGACTCGCCGCCCCAGCAGGCGCACGATGAGAAAATCCGCGGTCGCGCCCAGCATTATGCCGGCCATCAGCCAGACGATGGTCGGCCAGACCCCCAGCGCGTACCCGGCCGCAAACGACAGCGCGTTGCCCGGCAGCGGCGCGACGACTACCTGCACCATCTGCAGCAGCACGATGCCGACCGGCGCCCACGGGCCCCAGTCGGCGACCAGTTGCCGCAGCTCCTCGGGGTGCCGGAAGTAATGCAGTATCGACTGCCCGCCGAACACCAGCACCGCCGCCAGCACCACCAGCCCGAAAACGGCCAGCGCCAGCGACGCGGGGTTTGCGGCCTGGGATTTCCCCGGCGCTGCCGGGTCCGGTGTGCTCATCAGCCGACCAGCACCGCGCCGCCGTTGACGTTGAGAATCTCGCCGGTCACGAACGTCGACAGGTCGGACGAAAGGAACAGCACCGCCCCGGCGAACTCCTCGGGCCGCCCGACCCGGCCCAGCGGGATGGTCGACAGCACCTGCCTTCGTGTCCGCGGCGCGCTCAGGGAAGGCACCGACATGTCGGTGTCGAACCAGCCCGGCGCGATGCAGTTGACCAGTATCCCGTCGTGCGCCAGCTCGGGTGCGAGCGACTTGGTCAGGCTGATGACCGCGCCCTTGGTCGCGGCGTAGTGCGAGTGGAACGCCTCGCCCCGCTGGCCCGCGGTCGACGAGACGAGGATGATGCGGCCGCTGCCCTGCCGCTTCATCACCGGCACAACCTCGCGGCAGCAGGCGAACACGCCCTTCAGGTTGACGTCGACCATCTCGCCCAGCCGCTCGTCGCTCATCCGGTCGATGGCCGCCTCGTTCCAGATGCCGGCG
>JAWOHG010000014.1:0-4515 GCA_046485245.1 bacterium | reverse complement strand
GGGATGCCGCTGGGCATCGAGGCGAAGCCGCCCAACAAGGGCGCCAACATCTGCCCTGACGGCAACGGCACGTTCTACGCGACCAAGGGCAACAACAAGTCCGGGTTCTACAAGTACACGGTCGAAGACTCGACCTGGACCGCGCTGGCCGACGTCCCGCTCGGGCTGTCCAACAAGAAGGTCAAGGGCGGCACGGACATGGTCTACGTGGTCGACGACACGAGCGAGTACGTGTACCTCCTGAAGGGCTACAAGTGCGAGTTCTACCGCTACAACGTGAACTCCGCGACCTGGGAGACCCTGGCCGAAGCGCCGATCGGCGCCAAGGCGAAGTACGACAAGGGTTCGTGGCTGGTGTACGACGAGCCCAACCGGAAGATCTACGCGCACAAGGCGAAGTACCAGGAAATGTACACCTACTCGCTGGATTCGCTCGCCTGGAGCGCGATGATGCCGGGGATACCGCTGGCCAACCAGCAGACCGGCAAGAACAAGAAGGCCAAGGACGGGTCTGACGCCGTGATATGGGGCGGCTTCATCTGGACGCTCAAAGGCGGCAATACCGTCGAGTTCTACTCGTACGACTTCGCCACGGCGACCTGGACCGAGAAAGAGCTGATGCCCGACATCGGCTCCACGGCCAAGAAGAAGCGCGTTAAGGGCGGCGGCGGCATCACGACCGACGGTGAGGGGCTGTACGCCTTGAAGGGCAACAAGACGGCGGAGATGTGGACCTACCGCATCGGCACGGCGTTTGGCGCTGCCCCGACCCGCTCGGGCGTGATGGCGGAGAAGACCCTGAACCGTGTCGGCACGGTGCTGGGTCCCAACCCGCTGTCCACGGGCTATGCTACGCTGCGCTACGTGCTGCCCAAGGCCGGGCCGGCGATGCTGCGGGTGTTTGACGTGACCGGGCGTACGGTTTCGAGCCAGAGCCTGGTTGCGGGCCGCAGCGGGACTGCCAGCCTGGACCTGCGTTCCTTGAGTGCGGGCATCTACCTTGTGAAACTCGAGTCCGAAGGGTACTCGAGCACCCACAAGCTGGTCGTCCAGAGATGACGCCGGCCGACGTCACCCTGAGCGAAGCGCCTGCGGCGCTGAGTCGAAGGGTCTCGTCGTCCACCCACAAGCTGGTCGTCCAGCACTAGCCCGAGTTCTGACCTTGAGAGGGGCGGCATCTGCCGCCCCTCTCGCTTTTCCTACCCGGCCGGGTTCCGTCACAGCGAGGAGCGCAGCGACGTGGCAGTCCTCCCGTCGAGGAATCGCCTATGCCCGGACCGACCTACGGTCGGCCCGGTCCTGCAAGCTGTGTCACAACATGCGAATTCTAATTTGCTGCGGCTAACTTACTGTGCAGCAGAGACTTTTCCAGCTTGGCGCGATGATGCACCCCTGCCTACTGGGTGGCCCGGTACGCTGCGCTTGTCACGGCTTCAGGCATCTACACTGACACGCTCACCAACCCAGCGCGACGCGCCGGCCCGGCCGCGGCGTCGCCTCCTGTCCAAATAGAGCGGGGCCGGCGCAAGCCGACCCCGCGATACAGAATCCGGCGGTCAGCGGGCCAGCACCAGCACCGCGCCCGGGCGAGAGCCGTCGACAGGCCGGACAAGGTAGACCCCGGCCTCAACACGGCGGCCCTGCGTGTCGCGGCCGTCCCAAGTCACCCTGCCCGTGCCCTCGAGCGTCCGCACCACGCGCCCGGCCCGGTCGCACACCTCGACCCGCATGCGGCCGGCGTGGTCGCTGATGTCCGTGCTCGTGCGAAACGGGTTGGGCGACGCCGCGTAGCGGGAAGGTCTCACGCGCACGCCCTCCTCCACGCCAGTCTCGAGCCGGACGAACATCATCTGGGGCGGGGCGAACGGCCCATCCTCGCCGCGCGGGAAATCATACCACCGGCTGAATTGCAGTTCGTTTACCTGGTAAGGTTCCTTGCGGCTGCCGGCGAGCTGCCACGAGAAGAGGACCTTCGTCGGTTCGATGACCTCACCGAACGAGTGAGTATCCTGTTCGCCCGGTTCCACGGCGAACCCGGCCGTGACGAACATCTGGGGGATCGGCGACAGGAATCGCACCGTGTCGACCTCGACCTGCTCGTCGACTGCCTTCAGTATCATGCCGACTTCGACGCCCAGCCCGGTGCCGGCGAAGCCACACAACGCAAGACAGACGACCGCTAACACTCGCACTCTCACTTGAGCTGCCTCCTTATGTTGGGACGGACGGTCTGGTTTGCGGCCTGCTTTCCGCTGAGTCTAACCCGGCCCTGCCCGAGCGTCAAGAGAGCGTCGACTTGACAGGCCGTATGGGGGTCGTCTAAGATGGTTCAGGCGAAGTCACCAACAATACGAAGGGGCCGGACCGGACGGGCAGGGCGCCCGTCCAACGGCCATTTGCCCGCGGGTGGACTTCTCAAAGTCCGGTTAACGTCCCAAGGAGGCAAGATGCAGAATCGTCTGCTGATCGCGACCTGCCTTGTCGTTCTTGCCGGCGCAGCTCTCGGCGCGGGCCTCGCTGACCTGTCCTCCCCGGTCCTCGCACCGGACAGGACGGTCAAGCAAGTGCCCTTTGGCAAGCTCGACAATAGCGCAAGACCCACCAGCGCACCCAAACTCGAAATCGACCGGGCCGGCGGCCCGGACGGCTTCGGCTACGTCTACAAAGACGAAACCGAGCCCGGCGGTCCGACCTACGCGTGGATCGACACGGTCGGCGCCATCAACACCAACATCACCGGCGACGACAGCTACGGTACGGTGACCATACCTTTCACGTTCTCCTACTACGGCAACGCGTACACGACCATCTACCCGTGCACCAACGGCTGGGCGGGCCTGAGCGGCTCCGGCACCGGCTACTACAACGAGGGCTACCCGCTGCCCACTACGTACCTCCCCGCCGTTTCAGTCTGCGCCATGTTCGACGACCTGTACGTCGACGGCACGACCGGCAACATATTCTACAAGACCACCGGCACTGCCCCGAACCGCAAGTTCGCCATCATCTGGCAGAACGTACGGCGACTGGGCGGCACGGCCTTGATGGACTTCGAGATCGTGCTAGCTGAGACCGAGAACAGCATCACGTTCCAATACGCCGACCTCGCCACCGAGAACGGCGTCTACGCCACCGTCGGCCAGCAGGGCGCAACGTCCGGCACGAACTACCTCGTATACTCACACTTGATGGGTTACCTGCAGAACAGCCGCGCCATCAAGTTCTGGGTGGCCCCGACGCTCCCTAACGATGTCGGCATCACCGACGCTTACATCGCTCAGCCCTACACGTCCGTGCAGGGCCAGCCGCAGACGGTCACTGCGACCATCCGCAACTACGGCTCGAGCGTGATGAGTTCCATCCCGCTGTTCTACAACGGCGGCGCGGGCAACGTCAACGAAACGTGGACCGGCACGCTCAACCCGGGCGCGAGCACGAGCTACACCTTCACGGCGCCCTGGACCCCGGCGGCACCGGGCGGCATCGCCTTCACCTGCGCTACCGCGGTGGTCGGCGACCCCGACACGACCAACAACCGGTTCAACACCTCGGTGCCGGTGTTCGTGACCGGTACCAAGGTCGGCCAGCTCTTCAACCGCTCGACATTCCCTCCGCCGGGCTGGCGGGCACAGATCCTGACCGGCACCTACAACTGGCAGTTGTTCTCAAGCGGCACCCTGCCGACCTGCGCACCGCTCGAGGGCGCCGGGATGACCGGGTTCCTTTCCTGGTCCACCTCCGACGGCGTCGCCCGGCTGGTGGCGCACCCGTTCTCGGTCGGCGCTTCGCCGGAGAACCTGTTCTGCCGGTTCTTCATGTACGGCGACCCGGGCTACTCGACCTCCGACGACCGGGTCATCGTCGAGTACTCGACCGACTCGATGGCAACCTGGAACGTGGTCGACTCGTTCAGCCGCTACAACGCCGTGGCCGGCTGGTACCAGAAGAACGTCGAACTCGGCATGGCTGCGGCCAACGCGCGCGTTTTTGTCGGCTTCCGTGCGGTCAGCGAGTACGGCAACAACATGTACGTCGACTCGATTCGCATCCGGTATGAGCTGCCGGTGGCCAACGACATCGCGCTCGACGCCATCCTCGAACCGGCCCGGTTCTACTCCAACACCGACGTGACGCCCGTGGTACGCATCAAGAACCGCGGCACCGCGTCGCAATCGGCCATCCCGGTGTACGTGACGGCCGACTCGGCCGGGACCGTCATCTACTCGGCCAACGCGACCTATGCCGGCCCGCTTGCGGCGGGCGACACCGCCAGCGTGGCGATGAGCACGTCGTTCCACGTCGGCGGCAAGGGTCCGCTGTACGGCGTGACCGCGTGGAGCGCGCTGTCGGGCGACCAGAACCCATCCAACGACACGGCCCGCGTGACCGGGCTGGCGTCGGGCGCGCCCAACCGTTACTTCAAGCAGGAGTGGAGCTGGACCTCGCCGCGCACGACCGGCGGATGCTACGGCGTCACCGGGGTGCAGGACTCGCTGGTCTGGGTCAACCTCGGCT
>JAWOHG010000341.1:0-3170 GCA_046485245.1 bacterium | reverse complement strand
GCAGTCCTCGGGCACGGTCGAGTTCGACATCACCCGCAAGCCCTGAACGCGATTCGGGCCAGCGCCACCCCGAGCATCAGCACGCAGGCGAGCACGGCCCACCAGTCGGCCAGCGCACGGACGAACTCGAAGCCCGGCCTGGCTTCGGGCAGGCCGGCGAGTTGCCGCTCCTCGGCCCGCGCCATCAGCCCGTAAGCGACCACGAAACCTGCCGCCACTGCCGCGGCGAGCCCCGGCGGCGCCCGGAAAGCAACCAGCATCCCGGCGACTATCAGCGCGTTGCCCAGGTACAGCGGGTGGCGCAGCAGCCGGTAAGGCCCGCTCGTCACCCGGGCCTGCGCCCCGATGCGGAACGACCGTGCCGCCGCGCCGATGTGGCCCATCGCCCAGAACCGCAGGGCCAGCCCGGCCAGAATCACGGGCAGCCCCCACTGCACCGACCCCCCCGTCGGCCGGCCCAGCGCCACGACCGCGACCGCGGCCGCCGCGCCGATTGCCCCGCGCGCGCGGAACAGCAGTCTGCCCAACCCGTTCATACCCGGTCCTCGCGCGCCAAAAGCAGGCCGGCGGCCTGTTGGCCGCCGGCTGGGTCAAAGAACCGTATGCTCAAGGCACCGGCTGAATCTTGCTGACTTCGGGAATGCTCTCCTTGAGCACCTTCTCCACGCCGAACGCCAGCGTCATTGCGGAAAAGGGACAGCCCGAGCACGAACCCGTCAGCCGGACCTGGACAACGCCGTCGTCGGTGACGTTCACCAGTTCGATGTCGCCGCCGTCGCCCTGCAGGTTGGGCCGCACCTTCTCGTCGATTATCTGCCGGACCTTGGCCTTGATCTCGTCATTCATCCTTGTCTTCCTTTGCGGGTTGGGCAGTGGTCTCCTCGTCGCGCCTGGTCGACTCCGCCGCCTTGATGCGCCACTCCGCGATGTCGGCGTCCGAGAAAGGCTTGACCGACATCTCCTTGCCGGCGCAGGCAATCTTGACCGACTTGCCGTGCGGCGTGTCGGAGTAGCGCGCGCACAGCCGCGCCGCCAGCTCGGTGTCTTTCTTGGTGACCTTGGCCGAGCGGTACAGCACGACCGGGCCCATCACGTCGACCGGGCGGCAGAGCACGTCCGTCTCGCGCGCGAGCTTCTCTATCTCGGCGTTCTCGCCCTCGTTGCGGCCGACCACAACCCGCGCGCCGCTGTCGAGGCGGAAGTGCCGGCCGTGCCTCAGCAGCGCCGCCAGCTCCAGCGTCAGCTCGTTCTGGGCGACCGCGTCGCGGGCCTTGGCCGCGTAGTTGCGGTCCAGCAGCATGCAGCCGGTGCCGGGTATCGGGAAGTCGAAGATGCCGTACTCGTGCGCCAGCCGCATCTGGCGGCGCCGGCTCCGGCCCTTGATGTCGAGCAGGCGCTCGCGCCGGACCAGCCCGGTGAGCTCGGGGATGGTCGGCTCCAGCAGCTTGGCCGACAGGGGCCGCAGCAGCCGGCCCTCGAGCCCGGCCGCCTTCTCGATTCCCTTCAGGGCCCGCTTGTTCTGGCAGATGGCCCGCTGCCCCGCGACTTCGCCGGTGAACAGGAAGTCGGCGCGGATCTCCTTGGCCAGCTCCTTCGCTTTGGCGAGCATGAAGATGATGCAGTCCACGCACGGCGCCATCTGGCGCACGTAGCCCTGCTTCGGCTGGCGGACGAGGTCAAGGTAGTCGTCGCCGAGTTCGAGGACGAGCAGCGCCGCGCCGGCGGTTGCGGCCAGCTTCTGGAGCCGGTCCTCGGACGGCACGCGCCCCGGCACCTCGAACGGCGACCGGAAGTGCAGCGCCAGCACCGTGACGCCCTGCTCGGATATCAGTTTGGTTGCGAGGATGCTGTCGAGACCGCCTGAGAAAAGCCCGATAGCCTTGGACTTCTTGCTTGGAATCATCTGCGTTATAGCCTCAACATTTCGGGCAGGCCACGGCACAGTGCGTTTGGTGCCGTGAACCCGCTGTAATGAGCTATTGTAGTAGGCTTGACAGCTTTGTCAAGCGACGCCCGAACGCTACCGCTTGTAGATGCTCTGCTTGATGAACAGCTCGTCGCGCCGCCAGCCCTCCGCCACCTTCACCACGAGCTCGAGGTAGACCGGCCGGCCGAGGAACCCCTCGATGTCGCGCCGGGCCGCGGAGCCGAGCCGTTTCAGGGCGCTGCCGCCGCGGCCGATGATGATCGCCTTCTGCGAATCCCGCTCGACGTAGATGGCGACCTTGATGAGGTCCTTGCGCCCGGGGCGCTCGGCGAACTCCTCGCAGACCGTCGCGGTGGCGTAGGGCACCTCGGCGCCGTAGAGGTTGAACACCGCGGCGCGCACGAACTCGGCGGCGAAGAACCGCTCCGGCCGGTCCGCGACCTGGTCCGGCGGGTACAGCGGCGGGCCGGGCGGCAAGGCCTCGCCGATCGCCGCGCGCAGCTCGTCCAGGCCGCTGCGGCGCAGGGCCGAGACCATGAAGACCCGGCGGTAGCCAGCCTTGACGAGTGCCGCGGTCTGAAGGAGCAACCGCGCCTTGTCCTCGAGCCGGTCGACCTTGTTGAGCACGGCGATCGAACGCCGGCCCGCGAAGCGGCGCGCCGACTCGTCCGGCTCGCCCGCCGCCGTCGCGTCGAACACCACCACCGACAGGTCGGCGTCGGCCAGTGCCGACTCGATCTCGCGCGCCATGTGTTCCTGTAACGGGTACTTCGGGTCGAGCAGGCCGGGCGTGTCCAAAAGCAGCGCCTGGTAGGTAGGCGACGAGATGATGCCGAGTATGCGGTGCCGCGTCGTCTGCGGCCGGGGCGCGACGATCGACACCCGCAGGCCGACGAGCGCGTTGGTCAGGGTCGATTTGCCGACGTTGGGTTTGCCGACGATTGCGACATAGCCGCAGCGGAACTGCCCGCCGACGGGCTCGAGCGCGGAGGGTTCGGTCACGAGCCGAGGACGCCGATGCGCCCGAACCGCTCGACGCGCGTCCGGACGAGGTCCTCGGCGCTCATCGTCTTCAAATCGCGCAGTTGGTCGATGGCGGCTGCCTGGAGCAGCCCGGCCGCCTCGGCCCAATCGTGGTGGGCGCCGCCGACCGGTTCGGGCACGACCGCCTCGATGACGCCGAAGCTCAGTATCTCGGCCGCGGTCATCCGCATCACCTTGGCCGCCTCGGCCGCCTTGGAGC
>JAWOHG010000337.1:0-2788 GCA_046485245.1 bacterium | reverse complement strand
GCGAGCTTCAGGCTGACGGCCGGGCTGCTGGCGCAACTCGCGGCAGCGGGGCAGCCGCCGCACTGCGCCGCAGCCGGAGCTGCGGCAACGGCCAGCGCGGCCAGTACCGGCAAAAGCCTCAGCGCGTTCATCTACTTGAGCTCCAGGCCATAACCGACGACCTGCGGTTGGCCCGATTCGAGCACGACCTTGCCCATCGCCCGCACGCTGCCGCCGGCACGCTGCGGTATGAAAACGTTGGTCGGGTGCATGTTGACGTAGATTTGCGCGGTCGAGTCCTGCACCCATATCCAGCCGCCGGAAGGGCATTCGCTGGTTATCTTACCCTCAACCAGCACGTCCTTGCCGTCGAATGCGGCCGGGTCGTCGAGGATGGTTTTGGCTGCGGTCACGGCCATGTCGGCCGGTATCGCCTTGCCGTACGCGTCAGCCTTTGCCGCCGCCTTGCCGCCGCCGCACCCGGTAACGAGCGCGGCCCCAATCAGCAATGCGAGTCCCAGAGTGACGTATCTCATATCTTCTCCTTGAGCAGATGCTCCCGGACAACGCGGCCGTCCGAGAATTCAACCAGACGGTTTGCCTCGTTCGCCAGCGTCGGGTCGTGGGTCGCGATGAGGATGCCCAACCCTTCGGCGGCGAGTTCGTGAAAGATGGCGCTGACCGCGGCGGCCGAGGACCGCTCCAGCCGCCCGGTCGGCTCATCGGCAAGCAGGAACCTGGGCCGGTTGACCAGCGCCCGGGCAATCGCCACCCGCTGCATGTCGCCGCCGTCAAGCTGGTGCGGCAGCGCGCGGCGCGCCCGCGCAAGGCCGACCCGCTCGATGAGCTCGGTCACGCGGGCTTCGTCCTTCCTGCGGGCGAAGATCAGCGGCAGGCGAATGTTCTCCTCGACTGTCAGGGTCGGTATCAGGTAGAAGAGCTGGAATATGAACCCGATGTGGTCTCGGCGGAAGCGCACCAGTTCCTGTTCCCTGAGGTTAGTGACCTCGACCCCGGAAATCTTGATGCTGCCCCGGGTCGGCCGGTCGAGGCAGCCGACCTGGTTGAGCAGCGTGGTCTTGCCCGAGCCGCTGCGGCCCATCACGGCGACCAGCTCGCCCGGCCTGAGGTCTAGGTCCACCCCGGCCAGCGCGTGGATGGTCTCGCTGCCGCGCCGGTACGTGCGCCACAGGTCGCGCACTTCGAGCAGGGGCGAGGAGAAATTCGAATGACGAATGACGAATGACGAAACAGGAGGGACGAGGGGCGAGGGGCGAGGGACAGGGGAGGAGTCAGGCATTTTTCACCTCGCCGTCCTCGAGCCGGATGACCCGCGAGAACCGGGACTCGAGGCTCCAGTCGTGGGTGGCAACCACGATGGTCAGTCCGGAATCCCGGTTCAGGCTCGCAAGGAGGCGAAACACGTCGTCGCGGGTCGTGGTATCGAGGTTGCCGGTGGGCTCGTCGGCCAGAAGCAGGCGCGGGCCGTTGACCAGCGCCCGGGCGATGGCCACGCGCTGCATCTCGCCGCCGGAGAGCTCGGTCGGCCGGTGCGAGATGCGGCGTCCGAGGCCGACCAGTTCGAGCAGTTCGCGCGCCCGCTGAGTGCGCCTGGGGCCGCCCCACAGCGTCGGGAGCAGCACGTTGTCGAGCGCGGTCAGGTTGGGCATCAGGTAGAACTCTTGGAACACGAAGCCGGTGTTCTGGCGGCGCAAGGCGTCGAGGCCGCCGTGCCGCGTGACGTCGTGCCCGAGCACCACGAGGCTGCCTTCGGTCGGCCGGTCCATCAGCCCGATCAGGTTGAGCAGGGTGGTTTTGCCCGCGCCGGAGTGGCCGGCCAGGCCGACAAACTCGCCCGGCGCGATGTCGATGTCGATGCCTTTCAGGGCCCGGATGCGCTCTCTTCCGCGCCGGTACTCGCGCACGAGGCCGCGGGCGCGCACCGCGCCGGCGTCGGACCCGTCGGGCAGGAACCGGTTTGCCATCAGTCCGCCTTTATCGCCTCTATCGGTTTGATGCTGGCGGCGCGGAACGCGGGGTAGAACCCGGCCAGCAGGCCCAGCGCCAGGGACAGCCCGACGCAGGCGAGCATCGTGACGAGCGAGAAGCCGATGAGCGAGCCTTTCGGGGCGTAGGGGATGAAGCCGCGGATGAGCGCCTCGACCAGGCGGGATGAGACCAGGGCCAGGGCCACGCCGGCGATGCCGCCCAGCACGGTCGTCAGGATTGTCTCGGCCCAGACGAGCTTGAACACGTCCGAGCGCGAGCCGCCCCGGTACTCCGTCGCTGTTCCCGTGTCGCCGTCGTCGCCCGTCGCGGTCCATGCGACGACCGCACTGTCGGCGCCGTACGACACGATCTGCAGATCGTCGATCGCGGCAGGCGCGATCGTGTCGCTCGAACCGCCCGGATCGGTCGGGGATCCAGCGTCGTCGGAACCGGAGCACGCGGTCAACAGGAGCAGACATGCGAAGAGATGGGTGCGCATGGAGGCCTCCTCGGTGCATGGAGAGCGAACCGAGCATGGACCAGACGAGGTGGCCAGCGAAAGGGGGCGATTGCACCACGCGGCGCGAGGCGCGCGGTCCAAGGGGAGGATCCACGGCCCCGGCACCAGCGACGCGGACGACGTCAGTTCATGATTGCCAGTTGAAGCGGTCGTGGTAATCGCGCGCACAGCGCCCGCAGCGAGTTCCACCGTGGAACTCTGTCAGCGCCCCCTACCTCCCCTTCCCCAAGAACACCTTGATCGACTCCGGAATGTCGTCCTTCGAATCGATCTGGCTGGTCACGAGAAGGGGGTCGTCGG
>JAWOHG010000336.1:0-5874 GCA_046485245.1 bacterium | reverse complement strand
GCCCGTACGCAAGGCCCACGCGGCCGACTTCGCGCGCACGCGCGACAGCCTGGCCCGGCTGATGGACCGGCTACGCTAGACCCCGGCGACCGCCAGCCCAAAGAGCGCGGTCGCCCCCTCGAGCAGAAGTCTGCGCCCGGCCGCGTCCAGCGTCGCCCCGCTGGTCGTCACGTCGTCGACGATGATGACCGTACGCCCGGTCGCGCCCATCACGGGCCGAGCGACGAATGCCCCCTTCAAGTTCTGCCGGCGCTCGACATGGTCCATCTTCCGGGTCTGGGTCGGTGTGTTCTTCTTTCTCACCAGCAGGTCGAGGAACTCCTTGCCGGTCGAGGAGGCGACCTCGCGCGCCAGCAATTCCGACTGGTTATAGCCTCGTTCCCTCAGCCGGGCCGGGTGCAACGGCACCGGGCAGACACAGTCGGCCCGCGCCAGTTCCGGGTCCGACTCGACCAGCGCAGACAGCGCATCACCGAGCGGCCGGGCCAGCGCGGTCTTGTCCTCGTATTTCAGGGCATGGACCAGGGAACTGAAGGGCGGCGCATACGGCCCGAGCACGCGGGTGCGCGCGATGCTCGACGCCCGGCAATGCTGCGCGTGGCCGGCACCGCCGAACACCGGCCGGCCGCAGGCCGGGCAGCACCCCGGCGCGCTCGAACCGAGTTTGCGGAGACAGTCGGCGCAGACCAGCCCGGCATCGACCTCGCGGTCACAGCCGAAGCAGGCCGGCGGCAGCAGGAAATCAGCGAGGGCGCGGCAGAGCAGCCGCAGGCCGCTAACGGGCCTTGCTGGCAGTGGCAGGGTGAGCCGGATGCCGGCGGCTGAAAAACACGAGGAGCACAATGCCGACCGCGGTCAGGCCCAGCGCCACGACCTGGTTGCCCCAGAAGTTCGCCGCATCCTCGTAGTGGCGGACGAAATCGATGCCGAACCGGAACAGGGAATACAGGATGAGCAGGATGCTGAAGAGGACACCCTCCTTCAGCCGCCGGCGTTCGAGCACGAGTGCCAGGCCGAACAGGACCAGCCCTGCCGCAGACGAGTAGAGCTGGGTCGGGTGAATGTCCTGGTACGGGAACGTCGCCCCGGCCGGCGAATGCGTCGGGAACTCCATACCGGTGGGGCAGCCGGTCGGCTTGCCGAAACAGCAGCCGTTGAGGAAACAACCGATGCGCGTCAGCCCCTCACCCAGCATTATTGCCGGTGCCACCGCGTCCATCAGCTTGGGTATCGGCAGCCGGTTGACCCGCACGAAGACCAGCCCGGCGACGATGCCGCCGAGGAACCCGCCATAGAACATCAGCCCGGCCAGGCCGCCACGCCAGAACGCGACGATGCCGATGAGGTCGTTGGCGAACTCGTCCCAGTGGAACGCGACGTAGAACAGCCGCGAGCCGACCACGACCGCCAGCAGGACCCAGAGAGCGAGGTCGGTTATCTTGCGCGGGTCGACGCCGAACTTCTTGGCCCGATGCTCGACGATCGCGATGCCGAACATGAATGACAGGAAGAGCATCACGCCGTACGAGTAGATGTGGATGCTGCCCAGCCTCAGTATTGTCGGGAACACGGGCTATGCTAATTGCCGGCCGCGCCAAGTCAAGCGAACCTAGCAGATGCGCGGCAACTGCTCTCCCTCCAGCATTATCAGCCGCCGCCGGGAACCGGTCGCGGTCCTGAGCCACACCCCGGCCGGGCCGGCCGCCACGCGCCCGATCACCGCTGCCCGCCGCCCAAGCGGGTGAGTGCGCAGCGCGCGCAACACGGCCGCGGCCCGCCCCGGCGCCGCGACCATCACGACCTTGCCCTCGTTGGCCATGTACAGCGGGTCGAGACCGAGCAGCGCCGCCACGGCCCGGACGCCGCGGCGGACCGGCACCGCCGACTCCTCGACCTCGAACTCCAGCCCGGTCTCGTCGGCGAACTCGTTCAGGGTCGTGGCCAGGCCGCCCCGGGTCGGGTCGCGCGCAAGCCTGACACCACCCGCCGCGAGCGCGCGCTCGACCAACCGGTGCAGCGGTGCGCAGTCGCTGCGCAGCCGGGAGCGGAACCCCCACTGGCCCCGCGCCACGGCCACTGCCGCCTCGTGTTCGCCGACCCCGCCGCTGACGATGACGACATCGCCCGCCCTGACCCGGCCCGCCCCGAGCCGCACGCCCGGCGCAAGCCGGCCGATGCCCGTCGTGTTGATGTACAGCCCGCTGTCCGGCCCGCCCTCGATGACCTTGGTGTCCCCGGTCACGACCTCGACGCCGGCCGACCGTGCGGTCGCGCCGAGCGAGCGGCAAACCCGCTCCAGCAGCGCCACGTCCAGGCCCTCGCGCAATATGAAGCCGACCGAGAGGAACTGCGGCACCGCACCGCTCACCGCGAGGTCGTTCACCGTACCGCAGACCGCGAGCTTGCCGATGTCGCCGCCCGGGAAGAACAGCGGCTGGACCACGAAGCTGTCCGTGGACACGGCGACCGGCCCGGCCCCGAGCCTGACGACGCCCGCGTCGGCCAGCGGCGCAAGCGCGGCCGAACCGAAATGCCGGACGAAAAGCTCGCGGATGAGCCGGTGCATCTTGCGCCCACCCGCGCCGTGGCCCATCACGATGCGGTCACCGGGCCTGGCCTGTTGTGCACGCCGCGCCCCCTCGCCGCGAGACCGGGGTGTGCGATTCAGTTTCCTGGTCACTCTATCCTCTCGTACTTGTAGTACGCCGCGCAGGCGCCCTCGGACGACACCATGCACGGCCCCACCGGGTTCTCGGTATTGCAGCGCCGCCCGAACAGGGGGCATTGCGGCGGCGTTATCCGGCCCAGCATCACGTCGCCGCACCGGCACGGGGTCCGCACGGCGCGGCCCGGTTTGAGCCCGAACCGCGCGACCGCGTCGAAACGCGCAAACGCCGGCCTCAACCGCAGGCCCGAACCCGGTACCCGGCCCAGCCCGCGCCACTCGGCGTCGGCCGGGGCGAATACCCTGCGCATCACCGCCAGGGCCTGCGGGTTGCCCTCGTCCCGGACCACACGGCGGTACTGGACCGCAACCTCGGGGCCGTGCTCGATCTGGCGCAGCAGTTCGTCGACTGCCGCGAGTATGTCCGACGCCTCGAACCCGGCCACGCAACTGGGCATCCCCCACTCCTCGGCGAGGAACCGGTAAGGCGCGGTGCCGATTACCGCCGACACGTGGCCGGGCAGGATGAACCCGTCGATGCCCAGTCCCGGCGCACCGGCCAGCACCCGCAGGGCCGGCGGTATCAGCTTGAACATCGGCACGACCGAAACGTTGCGCAGCTTCTGCCTTCGGGCGACGATGAGCGTTGCGGCCACAGTCGGCGCCGTAGTCTCGAACCCGACGCCAGCAAACGCGAACTCGCGCGCCGGCTCGGCCTCGGCCATCGCCACGATGTCCAACGGCGAGTAAACGACGCGCACGTCGGCCCCGGCCGCCCGCGCCGACTCGAGCGACCCGCTGCTGCCCGGCACGCGCAGCATGTCGCCGAACGTGACGACCGCCACGCCCCGGCGGCGGGCCAGCCTCGTCACCATGTCGATTTCCGGCTGCGACGTGACGCAGACCGGGCAGCCCGGACCCGACAGCAGGCGCAGGCGCGCATCGAGTGCGCGGCGGATGCCGGTCGCCGAAATCGCCATCGTGTGCGTACCGCACACTTCCATCAGCGCGATGCCGGGACGCGAAGCGCACAGCGCCTCGATGCGCCCGTTCACCCGGCGCAGCAGGTTGTCGATACGGTCCCGGCGCAGCGTGGCAACTCTCACGCGGCGATTCTATTCCCGGGACAACTGCGAGTCAAAGCCCGCCTCCCGGCCCGCGCGACCAGTTGCCGTCCTCGCGCTCTCATCGGTCCGTCCCAATCGACCGACAGGAGGGGACCGCAGACGCTTGACACTGCACGATACAGGGCTAAATTGTGCCGTGCCCCAGAGGCACCAGCTGAGGCTGTGGCCGGAAGTACAAAACCAAAGGAGGTCTGCAACATGAGGCGTATTGCACTGCTCGCCATCCTGGCCGTGAGCGTCTTCTCGTTCACGGGCTGCGGCGCGTTGATCGCGTTCGGCGGCGGCGGCACGCTGTACCAGGACACGAAGGTCCCGTCTGCAGCGGTGGCATACTACGGCGCGACGTCCAACAGCATGGGCAAGGTCGGCAAGGCATCTTGCACCTCGATCCTCGGCATCCTGTTCACCGGTGACGCCGGGTTGGACGCTGCGATGCGCGCGGGCGGCATCACCAAGCTGCACCACGTCGACACGCAGGTCACCAACATCCTCGGTATCATCGCGACGTACTCGGTCCTCGCTTACGGCGAGTAACTCCGCAGCGAGCTTCCCGGCAGGGGCCTTCGGGCCCCTGCCTCTTTTCCGCCCGGCTTGAATAGCGACCCCTGCCGAATATCATCTCCCGTGAACCCGTTGATTTTCCGCGAGTACGACATCCGCGGCATCGCCGCGACCGACCTGCCCGACGACGAAGTCTTCCGGCTCGGCCAGGCCTACGGCAGCTACATCCTCGACCAGGGCATCGCCCGCTGCGTCATCGCCCGCGACGCCCGGCTGTCCGGCCCGCGCATCACCCGCTCCCTCGGCGAGGGCATCCGCTCGACCGGGCTCGACACGGTCGACATCGGGATGGTGCCGACCCCGGTCTTCTACTTTGCGTTCTTCCACCTCGACGCCGATGCCGGGATGATGGTCACGGCCAGCCATAACCCGCCCGAGTTCAACGGCTTCAAGGTCGGTCTCAACAAGACCACCATCTACGGCGAGGAAATCCAGCGCCTGTGCGGCATCGTCGAGGCGGGCCGGTTCCGTTCCGGTACCGGCCGGGCCGAGCACCTCGATATCCTGCCCGAGTACGTCGCGATGCTCCGCGCCAAGGTGAGCATCAGCCGGGACCTCTCCGTCGTGTTCGACCCGGGCAACGGCACCGCGGGCGTCCTGCTCGAACGGCTCTTTTCCGGCACCCGGGTCCGGCCGCGGTTCATCAACCTCGAACCGGACGGCAACTTCCCGGCCCACGTGCCCGACCCGACCGTCCTCAAGTACATGGACCAGTGCGTCCGGCTCGTCCGCGAAACCGGGGCCGATTGCGGCATCGGCTACGACGGCGACGCAGACCGCATCGGCGCCATCGACGAGACCGGCGCGATGGTCTACGGCGACAAGCTGCTCGGCATCTTCGCCGCCGACGTGCTCAAGCGCAAGCCCGGCTCTCCCATCGTCTTCGAGGTCAAGTGCTCGCAGGGTCTGGTCGAGTACCTCGAGTCGCTCGGCGGCAAGCCGGTGATGTACAAGACCGGCCACTCGCTCATCAAGGCCAAGATGAAGGAACTGCACGCGCCGCTCGCCGGCGAGATGTCCGGCCACATGTTCTTCGCCGACGGTTACTACGGGTACGACGACGCAATCTTCGCCTCGCTCCGCCTGCTTCAGATAATGGCCGACTCGGGCGAGAAACTCTCCTCGCTTGCCGCGCGCATCCCGTCCTACGTATCGACGCCGGAGATCCGGGTCGGCTGCCCGGACGAGCTCAAGTTCGGCATCGTCGCCGAACTAGCCGCGGCGTTCAAGCAGGACCACAAGGTCATCGACATCGACGGCGCGCGCGTCTTGTTCCCGGACGGCTGGGGACTGGTCCGCGCCTCGAACACCCAGCCGATACTCGTCCTTCGCTTCGAGGCGCGAACGCCCGAACAGCTCGAGGAAATCCGCAGCCTCTTCTACGAACGCCTGCGCGCCTACCCGCAGGTCAACCTGCAGGGCGAGTAGCCTGGCCGAAGTCTCCCGCCGCCTCAAGAACATCCAGCGGGCTGCGGCCGCGCTCATCGACCGGCGGCCCCTGCTCGGGCCCGGTGACAAGGT
>JAWOHG010000003.1:0-2823 GCA_046485245.1 bacterium | reverse complement strand
TGTCGTACTTCCAGAACGCCACCGTGTTGTTGCCGTGCACCATGTAGATGGTGTTGTCACCGTCCGTGATGCCCCGGCAGCCCTTCTCCAGCGGCCGGCCCTTGACCGGGTCCGCCGGCGCGCACGCCAGCTCGGTCCAGGTGTCCGCGATCGGGTCGTAGCGGTAGAAGTCCTGGGTCTTGTAGCCCTTGGTGGCGTAGATCATCCCGTCGCCCGGGTTGAGCGCCAGCCAGGCGCCGCGCCGGGCCGCCTTGCCCGAGGGCGCCAGCGGCATCGGCTTGACTTCGACCCAGCCTTCGTCGAACGGCGGCCGGGCCGCGACCACGAACGCCCGGCGCGCGACGTCGTTCGCCGGGTTGATGTCCCCGCCGACAAACGTCGAGCAGCGCAGGCTCCAGTTGCCGGTGTCCATCCCCACCGATACGTCGGTGAAGCTGAGTACCGTGTCCATCCCCGGTCCGAGGCCGGAGACGGCCACCTGCTCGGCGTAGAACCAGCCGAGCGTCGGGCTCTCGATTTCGAAGAACGCGGTGAAGCTGACCGGGTCGCTGGTGTTGTAGTTCCGCCAGCGGGCGGTCGGCGTGAACGTCGCGTTGGTGTCCACGAAGGTGCCCGGCTGGATGATCTGGGCCACGCCGGCGTCGGCGTCAGCCTGCGAGACCGTGAAATCGAGCTCGGCCGAGTCATTGGCCGGGTCGGTATCGAACTCGAGGAGGTGCCAGGCCCGGGCCTGGTAGTTCGCGGCCGGTTCCGCGGTCCAGGAGACGACGAAAGTCACCAGCGCGGTGTCTCCCGGGGCAATCGTGCCGGAGCTCATCATCGCGCTGTAGACCACCGCGTCGCCGAGCGCCGCGTCCGGGCCGTCCGCCTGCCGGGCGGCCGGCTCGATGCCGGCGACCCCGCCGGCCGGGATGCCGGCGGACATCGGCGGCGCCTGCCCGACCCCGACCGCTTCACTGCCGCCGTCGCTCAGGTCGTCAATCACGAAGTTGATCGTGGCGTTGGCCGGGAAGTCGCCGAGGTTGGCCACCCGCACCTGCGGGTAAACGAGGGTGCCGGCCGGCACCTGGGCGGTGGGCGCGGTGATGGCGAGCATCGCCATGTCCACGTTGCCGACCTCGAAGGTCACGCTCGCGGTGTCGTTGGCCGGTTCGAGGTCGGGCGTGTTGGAATGCCAGCAGGTCGCGCTGTAATCGTCGCCGGCCAGGAACAGGGTGCAGCGCGGCGAGATGTCCAGCGTGTCGGCGTCGCCCGCGCCGAGCGCGGTGTATTCCGAAAGCCCGGTATAGACCAGCGAGCCGGCCTTGCGGATTTCCATCGTCAGCCGGACGGTCGCGCCGGCGCCGGATACGTGGGCCACCGCCGCCTGCGGGGTGAACCCGACGCCCGACTGGAGCATGCCGGTCGGGGTGAGGATGCCCGTGACCGCGATGTCGCCGGAGATCTCGTCCGCGCCGATGGTCGGGGCGGTCGCGCTGCGCGCGTCGCCGTCGATGTCGGTCGGGAAGCCGGTAATCGGCGTGCCCGCGCCGACGCAGGGCGAGCTGTCCTGCAGGTGCAGGTCGGAGGAGGAGATGAACAGCGGGTTCGCGGATATCGAGTTCGCGTCCTTCCCCGAGTAGGTCCGCCAGCCCGCCAGGTCCAGCGCCCCGCCGGCGTTGTGGTAGATCGGGGTGGCGGTGCCGGTGTAGAAGCAGTTGTGGTCCGAGGTCGTCGGGACGTTGTCGCCGTAGTAGTGGTAGTAGGCGTAAGTGCCGGCGTAGAGGATGTTGTTCCGCATATCGAAGCCGGTGCCGTAGGCGTTGCGGAACCCGTAGCTGGCGGTGCCGTACATCGTGTTGTAGTAGTACTTGGTGCCGGTGTGGTAGTAGGAGTAGATGCCGTAGGAGGTGAAGCCAAGAATCATGTTGTTGGCGATGATGTTGTTGCTGCTGTAGCCCGCGGAGGAACCGTACAGGTAGATGCCGTAGCTCGAGGTGGCCCGGATGATGTTGCGCTCGATGCGGTTGTTGTGGTCGCCGTAGTAGATGTAGAAGCCGTAGGTGCCGGTGATGTCGCAGTCCTCAACCACGCAGGAGTCAATCCCGTTGTAGGGTGAGCTGCCGGAGTAGTGCCAGTAGAAGGCGTAGCTGGTCGAGGTGATGGTCAGGTGCCGGAACTCAAACCGCTTGGCGTCGCGCATGGCCACGGCGTAGGTGCCGCTGGCCGCGAGCGTCGCGCCGGTCGGAGTGCCGGAGGTATCGGTGCCCTGGAACACCACCCTGTACTGGCCGTTGGAGGGTGAGTAGAGGACGATGTTCTCGTTGTAGGTGCCTTCGTACACGCAGAAGGTGACGTCGCCGGACTGGCCGCGCAGGCCCAGCGCCGCCAGCGCGTGGTTGAAGCTCTGGAAGTCGCCGGTGGTGTCGGGCGGCTGTTTGATGGTGTACACCCCGGACAGCGGGTCGCCCGGGTAGCGCCATTCGTCCGCGCCGATGTCGGGCGAGGTGGTGTCACGCAGGTCGCCTTCGAAGTCCAGCCCGTGGCCGGCGAGGAACAGGCCGGAGTCCCGGCAGGGCGAGCCCGTCTTGAGGTGCATATCGGTCAGGGAAACGACCTGCGGGTCGGCCTGGATGGAGTTCAGGTCCCGGCTCGAGTAGCTCCGCCAGGTCGCGAGGGTTATCGCGCCGTAGGAATTGTGGTAGATGGGATTGGTGCCGTTGGAGTTGAAGCAGTTGTAGTTCGAGGTGGTCGGGATGGCGTCGCCGTAGTACTTGTACCAGCCGTAGGTGTTGCCGTGGAAGATGTTGTTCTGCCGGACCTGGCTGTTGTAGCCGTAGTAGT
>JAWOHG010000233.1:0-8146 GCA_046485245.1 bacterium | reverse complement strand
CAAAGTTGCCGACTCGATGATCGACCAGGGCGTGGTCTAGGCCGCGATAAGTCAGCAACTCGGGCAGGGATTCCCCTGCCCGAGTTTTGCTTTGGTACCGTCGCGAGTATACTGTTCAGTATACTGCGGGGGCTTGAGGCGGAGATTGTCTTCGGGGGCGCAGTCCTCCCTAACTGCTTCAGTTTCGGGCTGTTGTGATTGCCGGCTGCCGCAGGAGGCACGGTTCGGGGGACCGCTTCCCCGGCCGCTTGCGCTTCTGTGTCGCGGAACGCGATACGTAGCGCAGGTAAGGCAGGGACGACGGCGGGCCGCCCGGGTCACAGTCTCAGCCCGGCAGCGGGCACCTGCAAGATAACCTATTGACAATTTGCGGGTTGTGGATATGCTTACAGCCCGCCGCTGGCCTCTCGCAGCCGTGCTCGGTGCGGCCGAGTCACGGCACAAGCGGAAGCTACTCCGCCGGTCGGGCGTGACGGCACCACAGATGAGAACCCGAGACTAGGAGGCTTTCTGACCAGGATTCTGAGGAAGCAGGTTCTGTCGCCTGTCATCAAGCTGTTCGACCTCGACGCACCGGATATCGCCCGCAAGGCGCTACCCGGGCAGTTCATCGTTCTGCGGGTGAACGAGGAAGGCGAGCGCATCCCGCTGACCATCGCCGGCGCCGATCCGGACAAGGGTACCGTCACTATTGTCTTCCAGGAAGTCGGCAAGTCGACCCGGCTGCTGGGCACGCTGAACGAGGGCGATGCGCTGCTGGACTTCATCGGGCCGCTGGGCCAGCCGTCGCACATCGAGAAGTTCGGCACGGTGGTCTGCATCGGCGGCGGCGTGGGCACGCCCGAGGTGCTGCCCGTGGCGCGTGCGCTGAAGGCCGCCGGCAACAAGGTCATCTCGATCATTGGTTTCCGCAGCAGGGAACTCATCCTGATGGAGCAGGAGATGGCCACGGCGTCGGACGAGCTCATCGTCTGCACCGACGACGGCTCGAATGGCAACCGGGGTTTCGTCACCGACATGCTCAAGGCCGTCATCGAGCGGGGCGAGAAGGTCGACCGCGTGTTCGCGGTCGGACCGGTGATAATGATGAAGATGGTCTCGAAGCTGACCGAGCCGCACGGCATACCCACCCTGGTCAGCCTGAACCCGATAATGCTCGACGCGACCGGGATGTGCGGCGTCTGCCGCGTCGACGTCGGCGGCGAGACCAAGTTCGCCTGCGTCGACGGGCCCGAGTTCGACGGGCACAAGGTGGACTTCGACCTGCTGATGGCCCGGCTGCGGGTGTACCTACCCGAGGAGAAGCAGTCGCTGCAGCTCTTCGAGCAGGGCGGGGGCGGCTGCTGCGGCGCGCACAAGGAGTGCTGCCGTGGCTAAGCCATCACCGACCAAGACGCCGATGCGGGAGCAAATCCCGAACGTCCGCATCCACAATTTCGACGAGGTGCCGCACGGCTACACGCCCGAGGAGGCGGTGGAGGAGGCCAAGCGCTGCCTGCAGTGCAAGAAGCCGACCTGCGTGCAGGGTTGCCCGGTCAATGTCGACATCCCGGGTTTCATCGGCCAGATCGCGCTCGGCAACTTGTGGGAAGCCGTGAAGGTGATGAAGGGCACGAACATGCTGCCCGCCATCTGCGGCCGAGTCTGCCCGCAGGAAGAGCAGTGCGAGGGCAAGTGCGTGCTGGCCAAGAAGATGGAGCCGGTGGGCGTGGGCAACCTCGAGCGGTTCATCGCCGACTGGGAGTCAGCGCAGGGCGAGTGCTACATGTGCGAGAAGCTGCCGCCGACCGGCAAGAGGGTGGCGGTCGTCGGGTCGGGCCCGGCCGGGCTGACCGTCGCCGGCGACCTCATCCGTGCCGGCCACGAGGTGACCATTTTCGAGGCGCTGCACAAGCCGGGCGGGGTGCTGGTTTACGGCATCCCGGAGTTTCGTCTGCCCAAGGCAATCGTCGCCCGCGAGGTCGAGTTCGTCCAGAGCATGGGCGCGAAACTGGTGACGAGCTACGTCATCGGCAAGACCCGGACTGTTGAAGAACTGCTCGAGGAGTACGACGCGGTGTTCATCGGCACCGGCGCGGGCTTGCCCTGGTTCATGGGCTTACCGGGCGAGAACCTCAACGGTATCTACTCGGCCAACGAGTACCTGACGCGATCGAACCTGATGAAGGCCTACCTGTTCCCGAAGTACGACACGCCCATCGTGCGCGGCAAGCAGGTGGCGGTCGTGGGCGGCGGCAACGTGGCGATGGATTCGGCCCGGACCGCGCTGCGTCTGGGGGCCGAGCGTTCGATGATCATCTACCGCCGGTCGCGCGAGGAGCTGCCGGCGCGCGAGGCCGAGATTCACCACGCCGAGCAGGAAGGGCTGGACTTCCGGTTCCTGCACCTGCCGGTGCGCTACATCGGCGACGAGCAGGGCTGGGTGAAGGAAGTCGAGTGCGTCCGCATGGAACTGGGCGAGCCGGACTCAAGCGGCCGGCGCCGCCCGGTGAAGGTCGAGGGCAGCGAGTTTCGCATCCCGGTCGACACGGTGGTCGTCGCCATCGGGCAGAGCCCGAACCCGCTCATCCCGCAGACGACGCCGGGCCTTGAAATCGCCAAGCACGGCAATATCGTCGCCGACCCGAAGACCGGCCGGACGTCGAAGAAAGGCGTGTTCGCCGGCGGCGACATCGTGACCGGAGCGGCGACCGTGATTCTCGCGATGGGCGCGGGCCGGCTGGCGGCCCGGTCGATCGACGAGTATCTCAAGACAGGCCAATGGTAGCGGCCGGTGGTCTTTGATTTGACGATAAGGAGTCAGAAATGAGCAGAAGCGACATTGTCCGCAGGCTGCGCAAGCGCAAGATCGGCGTCCTGATGGGTGGCTGGTCGAGCGAACGGGAGATATCGCTGCTTTCCGGGCAGCGTGTGCTCAACTCGTTGAAGAACCAGGGCTTCCAGGCCGCTGCCGTCGACATCAACCGCAACTTTGTGACCCAGATCCGTGACGCCAAGATCGACCTTGCGTTCATCATCCTGCACGGCCGGCCGGGCGAGGACGGCTCGATCCAGGGCTACCTCGACATGCTGGGCGTACCCTACACCGGGTCCGGCGTGACCGCGTCAGCGGTGTGTATGGACAAGGTGTTCACCAAGGAGCTGTTCCGCCGCTGGGACATCCCGACGCCGGATGACGTGGTCATCGGCGCGGATGACCCGGTCGCGTCGGCTCTCGCCGAGGCCGAGAAACGCTTCGGCTACCCGATGATCGCCAAGCCGAGGGCCGAGGGTTCGTCAGTCGGCATCGAGCTGCTCGAAGGCCGGCGCGGCGCGAACGAACGCTGCGAGCGCGTCCGCCGCGGGTTCGGCGACATCCTGCTCGAGCAGTTCATACCCGGCATGGTCGCGACCGTCGGCATTCTCGTGAACGAGGCGCTGCCGATACTCGAGCTCGTGCCCAAGCGGCAGAAGTTCTACGACTACGAAGCCAAGTACACGCGCGGCGAGACCGATTTCGTGCTGCCGGCAAGGCTCGACGCCAAGGTCGAGGCCCAGATAAAGGAGATGGCACTGCGCGCGTTCCGGCGGGTCGGGTGCAAGGGATTCGCCCGCATCGACCTGCTGGTCAAAGCGGCGAAGCATCCTTACTTCCTTGAAATCAACACGTTGCCGGGGCTGACCGATGTTTCCGACCTGCCCGCGGAAGCCGAGGCGGCGGGGATTTCCTACGACGAGCTGATATTTCGCATCCTGGCCGATGCGCTCATCTAACCCACTGACCATGCCTCGCTTGACACCCGTGGTTTCTTAAATACGATACTCGGAATGGTAAAAGACAGGCGCCTCAAGCGGCATATGAGTCTGCGCCACCGGATCAGCGGTACGACCGAGAGGCCGAGGCTGTGCGTCCGGCGGAGCAATGTTCACATTTACGCCATGCTCATCGACGACACGCGCGAGCGTGTCCTGACCGGCGTCGGTTCGGACGCCGAGCAGCTGCGCGGCAAGAAGATGAAGAAGGTCGACGCCTCGAAAGAGGTCGGCAAGCTCATCGCGACGAAGGCCAAGGAGCTCGGCATTTCCAAGGTGGTTTTTGACCGGGCCGGCTACCGGTTCCACGGCCGTGTGAAGGCCGTGGCGGACGGCGCCCGCGAGGGAGGACTGCAGTTTTGAGACAGAGTAGCGACCAGATGGGGACCGGCCTGCCCGAGCAGGAACTCATCGAGCACGTCATCAACATCAAGCGTGTGTCGAAGGTGATGAAGGGCGGCAAGCGGATGAAGCTCTCGGCCGCGGTCGTCGTCGGCGACGGCAGGGGCCAGGTCGGGCTGGGCCACGGCAAGGCGTCCGAGGTCGCGGCCGCCGTGCGCAAGGCGACGACCCGGGCACGCAAGGACATGATCCGCGTTTCGATCAAGGGCCACACCATTCCCCACGAGACCAACGGCAAGTACGGTGCCAGCCGGGTGATGGTCCGGCCCGCCGCCCCGGGCACCGGGCTCATCGCCTGCCCGCAGGTGCGCGCCGTCCTCCACGCCGCCGGCCTGAGCGACGCTCTGTCCAAGTCGCTCGGATCGCGCAACCCGTTCAACACGGCCCGTGCGACCATCCGGGCGCTGGCCGCTGTCCGCAGCATAGAGCAGATCGCCTCGGTGCGCAACAAGTCAGTGCGCCACTTGGTGGCGCGGGAAGAAAATGAACCAGTTGAAGGTTACGCTGGCTAAGAGCCTCATCGACCAGAAAGAGCCGATCAAGCGGACCGCCCGCGCCCTCGGGCTGCGCCGCATCGGCGCCTCCCGAGTCCACGACGCGAACCCGGTGATCAAGGGCATGATTTTCAAGGTCAAGCACCTCGTGAAAGTGGAGGAGTTGTGAGGCTCGGCGACCTGAAGCCCGATGCCGGCGCGAAGAAGCGCCGGAAGCGGGTCGGCTGCGGCCCCGGCTCCGGGCACGGCAAGACCTCCGGCCGCGGCCACAAGGGCGCGGGTCAGCACTCCGCATCCGAATTCGACGCGCGGTTCGAGGGTGGGCAGATGCCCTTCTACCGCCGTATCCCGAAGCGCGGGTTCACCAACCCGACGCGCCGGGAGTATGCTGTCATCAACCTCGACGCAGTTGCCGGTCTGAACCTGGACAGCGTGACCGTCGACCTGCTGCGCGAGCGCCGGCTCGTGCCGCGCGGCATGCCGGTGAAGATACTGGGCGAGGGCGAGTTGGCGCGGCCGGTGACCGTGGTCGCCCACGCGTTCAGCCAGTCTGCCCGGGAGAAGATCGAGAAGGCCGGCGGCAAGGTTGAGGTTGTGAAGTGACAGCAAGTATCCCGAACATATTCAAGATACCGGACCTGCGCCGGAAGATCCTGTTCACGCTGGCGATGGTCGTCGTGTACCGCCTCGGCGGCCACATCCCGGTCCCCGGTATCAACGCGCCCGCGCTCGGCTACATTCTCGGCCAGATGCGCGGCACGGTGTTCGGGCTTTACGACATCTTCGTCGGCGGCGCGCTGTCGCGCGCGTCGCTGCTCGCCCTGGGCATCATGCCCTACATCTCGGCCTCGATCGTGTTCCAGCTGCTCGGTTCGGTCTTCCCGACGCTGGAGAAGCTGCAGCGCGACGAGGAAGGCCGCAAGAAGATAAACCAGTACACGCGCTACGCCACGGTCGCGCTGGCCGTCATCCAGGCCACGACCATCGCGGTCTACCTGGAGAGCCAGCCGGCCACGCAGTTCGGGCCGATCGTGACCGACCCGGGGTTCTTCTTCCGCATCATGACCATCGTCTCGCTGACCGCGGGCACGATGTTCGCAATGTGGCTGGGCGAGCAGATCACCGACCGCGGCATCGGCAACGGCATTTCGTTCCTGATCTTCATCGGCTGCCTCGACTCGACGCCGGCCGACATCGGCCGGACGTTCTCGATGGTGCGCGCGGGCGAGGTATCGTGGCTGGCGCTGGTGATGATCGCGGTCATCATCTTCGGCGTCTACGCCCTGAACGTGCTCACGACGATGGCGGTCCGCAAGATACCGGTGCAGTACCCGAAGCGTATCGTCGGGCGCAAGATGTACGGTGGGCAGTCGACCCACATCCCGCTGCGGCTGATCACCGCCGGCGTCATACCGATCATCTTCGCCCAGAGCCTGGTCGTGTTCCCGTCGACCATCGCCGCGTTCATCAAATTGCCGGCCCTGCAGTCGCTGCAGAACATCCTCAACCCGGGCGGCTGGCTGTACAATCTGCTCTACGCGGGCCTGATTATTTTCTTCACCTACTTCTACACGTCGATCGTCTTCAACCCGCGCGACCTCGCCGACAACATGCAGCGTTATGGCGGTTTCATACCGGGCATCCGCCCGGGCGAGAAGACCGCCAACTTCATCGACCGGAGCCTGACGCTCCTGACCTTGCCCGGCGCGCTGTTCCTGGTGCTCATGGCGCTGATGCCCTGGTACATGATGAGCATCTTCCGCGTGCCGTTCTACTTCGGTGGCACGACACTGATGATCGTCGTCGGTGTCGCACTGGACACGCTGCAGCAGATCGAGGCCAACCTCGTGATGCGGCACTACGAAGGCCTGGTCAAGGGCGGCAAGTTCCAGGGCCGGCGCTTCGGATAATCGCGGGAATAACCCTCCCGGCACAACGGTAAATCGGATGGCGGAGCCCGAGGGGCGTCCAGCCGACTTGGACCTCATTCGGCGGGTGCAATCGGGCGACACCGCGGCGTTCGATGAATTGATGCAACGCTATGCCAGGAGTGTGTACAAGGTGACTTACTCGCTGATGCGGTCCCATGCCGATGCGGACGATACGGCCCAGGAGACGTTCATCCGGGCCTTTCGCGCCATCGGGCGCTACGACCCGACGTGGCGGTTCTACACGTGGCTGCGCCGCATTGCCGTCAACGTCTGCCTCAATGAACTCAAGCGCCGCAACCGGTTCCGGCTGGTGCCGTTGCCGCAGTCGGACGGCGACGCCGAGTGCGTCGACGTGCCCGACCCGAACCCGACCGCCGTGGACGCGACGCTGCGCCGGGACCTCGACGCGGCGCTCGGGCGGCTGCCCGAAGACCAGCGCGCGGTATTCGTGTTGCGTGTGAACGAGGAATTGAGCTATAATGAGATCAGTGAGCTGCTCCGGATCCCGGTCGGCACGGTGATGTCCCGGTTGAACCGCGCCCGCACGAGGCTCCGCGAACTGCTGAAGGAGTACCTGCCCAGAAAATGAACGACCGCTGCAAAGACATCCACGAACTGCTCGACCGTTACGTCGACGGCGAGTTGCTGCCGGTCGACGTCGAGCGGGTCGAGGCGCACCTGTCGACCTGCGCCGCGGCACGAACCGAGGTCGAGGACCTGCGCGCGCTGCACGCGCTCGTTCGACAGGCCGAGCCGCCGGAGCCGGCCGAGCATTTCTGGGACTGGCAGCGGATGCGCGTCCTGAGGCACCTGCGGACAGGCCGGCGCCGGCTTGAACGCCCCGAGCCGCGTCCGGCTCTCGCCTGGCTGCGGCTGGCGACGGTTGCCGGCGGGCTGATGGTCGTGGTCATCGTGGCCGTCGTGGGCTGGCGCCTCGTGCTGCCGGGCTCGATCGACAGCCTTGTCGCCCCGAAGGAGTTGGCGCAGGAGAGGCCGCGAGTGGCCGAACGCTCGACGCCGGCGACGGGAGCTTCCGCCGCCAAGAAGGGCGAGGAGCGGGTCGCCGGCACTCGGCCCGCGCCGGCCGTGTCGCCGCAGGCCGTCCCAGTCGAGGCCGGGACGGCGCGCGACGAAGACCAACCTGATATCGAGCAGGAGAAGGCGACTCCGACGGCCGGGTCCGAGCCGGTGCTCCGCCAGTCAGCGCCCGAGCCACCCTACACCTCGGAACCCGGGCTGCTGGCGGAAGGCGGCGCGCGGGTGAGCGGCGGCCGTGACAACGGCAGCGCCGAGCCGGAAGCGTCGTATGGGCAGTCGTCCCGCAGGCCGGCGTCGTCCCGCAGGCCGGCAGGCCGGTGGGTCGTGCCGTCCGAGTCGGCGGATACCCTCAGGGTCAGCCGGTGGTTTCGACAGCCCCGTCCGGGCCGACGGACCGCCGAAAGGCCGGTCGAGCAGGCCGAGGTCCCGCCGGCACCGCCGCCATCCGAGGCCGAGGCCAAGCAGTCGCAGTCCAGGCCCGCAGTGCCG
>JAWOHG010000203.1:0-3419 GCA_046485245.1 bacterium | reverse complement strand
CGTCGCTGGAGCGAATCGCGCTCGACCGCGTTGCGGACTATCGCCAGCAGGCTCTCGTCATCCACCGGCTTGGAGACGAAGTTGAACGCCCCGAGCTTCATCGCCCCGACCGCCAGTTCATAGGAGGCGTGCCCGGTCACCATTACCACCGGCAGGTTCGGTTTCGCCCCGAGCAGGCCGCGCAGGACCGCCAGCCCGTCCATATCCGGCAGGCTGTAATCGAGCAGTGCGGCGTTCAGTTCGCCCTGCGCGGCGGTCTCAAGCGCGGTTGCGCCGTCCGCCGAAAGCAGGACCTCATAGCCGTCTGCGGCGAGGATGTCGCGCAGAATCCGCCGGACGCCGGGGTCGTCGTCTATCACCAGCACGCGCGGCTTCATTCCTCTCCTCACGTGCATCACCTGTGCCGCGGGTCCATCATCGGCAGGTTGACCATGGCGACCGTTCCCTCGCCCTCCGTGCTCTCGAGCCGGATACTGCCGCCGTGGTCCTCGACTATCTTCCGGGCGATGACCATTCCGAGCCCGGTGCCGCCCTCCTTGAGCGTGAAATAGGGCTCAAAGACCTTCTCCAGGTACTGCGCCGGAATGCCGCAGCCGGTATCCCTCACCGTGAGTTCGGCCTTCCGCTGTCCGGCCTCAGCCATCACGACCCGGGTCCTGATGCTGAGCCGGCCGCCTTCGGGCATCGCCGCAATCGCGTTCTCGGTCAGGTTGTCGACGACGACGCAGAGCTGTTCCTCGGCGGCAAGGACCATCACCGGTTCCGGCGCCAGGTCGAGCGCGAGGTCAACACGCTCCGCATTGCCGAACCGGTCGACGCAGTTCTGGACCACCTGATTAAGGTCGGTCGGCTTCAACTCCGGCGGCTCGAACCGGGTGAAGCGCATGAAGTTGTCGGTCATCCGGCGCAGGCGCTCGGCCTCGCGTTCGATGTCCCCGGCATACCTGCGGGACTGGTCGTCACCCGCCGTCTTGCCCAGCCGCTGGGCCGTGAGCGTAACCGTGGTCAGCGGGTTCTTGATGCCGTGCGCGAGTCGCTGGGCAACCGGCAGCCACTGCCGGGCGCGGCGCGCGAACTCCTCGGCAGCCAGGTCCTCCACCGTCAGCAGGACACCCGTCCTGACCCGCGTCGCGCGGCAGAGTAGTCGCCTGCTGTGCGCGAGCAGGCCTTCCCGGGGTGCGGAACCAGGCGGGTCCAGCGTCGCGGCCTGGATCAACTCGTTCAGCACGGCCTCGGCCGGCAGGATGCCGTCACGGAGTTCCGGCAGCAGCTCCCACGCCCGCTGGTTGCTCCTGAGAACCCGGCCGCTTCGGTCCAGCTCAACCACCCCGGCCTGACCTGACAGGCCGCGGATGACCGCCCGGATGTCCCGCGCCCGGTGATAACCGCTCCAGTAGGCCAGGCCGACGAGCAGCGCCACCGCCAGCGCGGCCAGCCCGGCGAGCCAGCCTGCCGGTACCGGCCGCTCCCAGAAGGGCACTGGCCGGAACTCGTAGAGCGAGTATAGGTAAGCTGAGCGACCGGCCGACTCGACCAACAGCATGTCACCGCCGGCTGCTCGCACCGGCAGGGCGCGCGGCCGTTCGGGCAGGTCCAGTTCGGCGACCCGGTTCAGCCGGCTGTCGTACAGCACCAACCGTCGTGTTACCGTCTGGACCGGCACGACCCTTTCCCCGCGCCCGGGAAGGTGCATCGCCCGTGCCTGCAGGAACTCCGCCGCGCCCGGCGCGCTCCTCTGGCGGACCACGCGCAGGCTCTCGTCCAGCAGTCGGAGCGTATCGCCGGTCCCGGCCAGCAGGATGCGCCGGTGCCCGCCCCGGTCTTCGAACACTGTCGCCTGCCGGTTGAAACCGCCGTACCCGGCCCGCGCCAGCACTTCGCCGCTTCTCGCGTCGAACACGAAGACGCTGTCCTGCTGTCGGTCAGACACCGGGCTTCCGAGCTCGGTGACCAGCACCCGGCAGTCCGCCGAGTCGGCCGGGTTCAGCCACCCGAGTGTTAACGCGGAGGAATAGCACCCCACCTGTCGCACCCAGCGCAGGTTTCCGCTCGCGTCAAGCAGGAGCAGGTAGGTCAGCCTGTCGGTCATCCCGGACGCAACGCCGCCGTTGCCGGTCGCATACGCCGCACACAACAGCTCAAGCCGGCCGTCCCCGTCCACATCCCGCAGGAGCAGGCGATAGATGTTGGGCCCGGTCAGGAACCGCCACTTCTCCCGACCGGTCTCCCAGTCGAGCACGATGATGCCCCGCGGCCGAAGGTCGAACCCGACGACCAGTGCGCCGAATGCTTCGAGTGCACCGTCGCCGTCAAGGTCGGCAAGCCCGACATGCCACAGCCCGCCGTCCCAGCCTGCGGGCGGGGCGATGTCCTTGCCGGTCGCGACCGCGAAGCGCCGGAACGGCCAGAGCCGGAGAAGGTACAGCGTGTCGTTGAGTTTGGTCGTCGCCCACAGGTTCTGCAGGCTGAATCCGCCGGCCTCGCTACCGGGCTGAAGCGTCCCCCGGTCAAGGAACCGGCTGCCCGACACAACCGTCAAGTCAAGGTCTCGGACCTGGGCTAGTTGGCCGTGCTCCAGAACCAGCAGGTCGTCGGTCGAATCGCCGTTGAGGTCAGCCGGCGCGATGTGGAGGGCGGAATGGTGCCAGCGTGGGCTCGCACGGTACGGCAGGGCCGGTGCTGACGCGGCTAGTGCCGCCGCGAGCAGACAGCCGGCCGCTCGGCCCGGCCGGGACGGCAGAGCCAATCCCGCCGGTCTGCGCATCTACCCCGCAGGTGCCGGCGGCCGTTGACCGGCACCCGGTGTTGCCGCTAACGCGAGAGCCTTCGGACAGGACAACATACCACCTCCTGACACTACCACGCTCGCGCGCCCCGTGCGAGCGCTCTCCTGTGAGGCCGGCGCCGCCGCGGACCTGTCCCGCGGATGCGCTCCGGAAGTTGTCTGACCGAGGGTGCCGTTTCGGCACCTGCTCTCTCCTTGACCGTGCTCTCGACTGAGGGACTCTGCTTCCATACTACCGAAACGGCCCAGGCCGTCAACAGCAAGTCAGGGCAAGGGCCGGCAGGCCTGCGTTGGCCTGCGAAGCGGTCGGGACCCGAACGTATGCCGCAAAGTGCTCGCCTGAGTTCTTCTTCGTAGTCCTGGCCATCGTCTACCTCCTCGGCTTCCTCTGCGTGACCAGGTAGCCCTGGCTCTCCCTGAACTTGATGAAGTCGGCATCCACGTTCAGTTGCAGCTTGTTGTCTACCGCGACCGGTGACGGCGGGTCGCCAGCGCCCTCGTAGACAAGGTAGCTCCCCGAGTCCCCAAGGCCGAACGAATCGAAGCCGCACTGCTTGCGAAGCCCGAGCACGACCTCCATGGTCGGCTCCGGCATCAGCAACCTTACCTGGCCCTTGTGCAGGTTGAGTCGTCG
>JAWOHG010000200.1:0-5984 GCA_046485245.1 bacterium | reverse complement strand
TAAGGTTCAGCCCCAGTGCCGAGATGGTCATTATCCCGGCCAGGGCAATCACCTGCTGCCAGTATGGGTTGAGCGCGCCGGTCAGGATACTCGCCTCGACCGCGACCGCCGCGCCGACCGCGACCAGCAACGCAACCAGCCCCGGCCTTCCGGCTGACAGCTTACGGCTCACGGCCACAGCCATCTCCGATTTCCGATTGCCGATTGCCGATTTCTCCGCCCCGTCTTTGCCCTCTTGCCTGCTCAGGCATTTTGACATTTGGCCTTTGGCCTTTGGCTTTTGACTTGGTCCGCATCCCGTTTCGTCATTCGAGGTTCGGGTTTCGAGTTTCGACATTCGTCATTCGACAATCGTCCATCGACATTCCACTACACCTTCTCCCGCGCCGACCGCCCGAGAATCCCGGAGGGCCGGACCAGCAGGACGACGATGAGCACCCCGAACGCGACCGCGTCGCGCAGGGTCGAGGACACGTATGCGGACGTGAACGTCTCGACCAGGCCCATGATGAGCGAACCCAGCATCGCGCCGGGAATCACGCCGATGCCGCCCAGCACCGCGGCCACGAACGCCTTCAGGCCGGGCATCACGCCCATGAAAGGGTTGATTTGCGGGTAGGCGATGCCGTAGAGCACTCCGCCGGCACCGGCCAGCGCCGAGCCGATGCCGAAGGTCACCGAGATGATGAGGTCCACGTCGATGCCCATCAGCCGCGCCGTGTTATGGTCGTACGACACGGCCCGCATCGCCAGCCCCGTGCGGGTGCGGTTGATGAACCAGTACAGCGCCACCATCAGGACCAGCGCCGTGCCGAACACGATGAGCTGGATGTTGGACACCGTCAACCCGCCGAGGTCGAAGGTGCGGACCGCGAACGGCCGCGGAAACGCCCGGTAGTCGGGCCCGAAGACGAACCGCAGGCTGGTGAAGTACTGCAGGAACAGCGACACGCCCATCGCCGTTATCAGCGCCGATATGCGCGGCGCGTTACGCAGGGGCCGGTACGCGACCCGCTCGATGAACATCCCCAGCAGGCCGCAGCCGAGCATCGCGGCAAGGATGGCCAGCGGCCAGGGCAGGCGCCAGCTCGCCAGCGCGAAGAACCCGACGTACGCTCCGACCATGAACACGTCGCCGTGCGCGAAGTTGATCAGCCGGACGATGCCGTAGACCATCGTGTACCCCAGCGCGATGAGCGCGTAGACTGAACCGAGCTGCAGGCCGTTGATGAGTTGCTGGAGGAAGTAGGCCACTGGCAGGATAGATAGGATAAAGCGCGCCCCAAGTCAAGGCCGACGCGTGCATTGACTCGTTTGGCAGTGCCGGTAGAATCACGGAGGCGCTCGAACCGGAGGTCTTGAAGTGAAAACTGCTGTGTTCGCGATCCTGTTCGCTCTTTCGGCGGCCCCGGCCCAGGAAATCAGCATCGGTTCCCACGAACTGCCGATGGTCGTGGGTACGTACGGCCGTTACCAGCAGAACTCGGCGATCTTCATGTGGCAGCCGTTTGATTCCACCCGCGGCTTCTGGGACCTGACCTCCTACCCCGGCAGCCAGTGGGCGCGCGTCGGACTGCGGCCGGCCGCGGAGGGACGCTCCCCGGCGCCCGACTCGATGGCCACTGACCCGCCCGCACCCGAGGTCGTCGAGATGGACACTCTCGGCAACGGCACGAACCAGTGGATCTATCTCAACAAGGACTCGTTCGGGCTGTACATCGACGGCCTCGACTTCACCCAGGCGACGTACCGCTTCATCGGCAACTACCAACCCGACGCGCCGGTCTACGTCACACCGGTCTACCGCGGGGCCGGCTGGATCAGCGCCACCACGTGGCAGTACGAGATAATCCCGGGCATCCCCTACCAGGCCACCGAGCAGCACACCAAGCGCGTCGTCGCCAAGGGCAAGGTGCGCGTACCGATGTCGGGCGAGTACTTCTGGCCCTGCCTGGTCATTCGCGACAACATGGTCTTCTCCGACAACCTCGGCACCAACGACCGCCGCTGGATCTACGAATGGCTCGTGCCGGGCCACTTCTCCGGCGCCAACGGCGTCGCCGCCGCGATGAGCCAGAACGGCGCCTCGGCCGACTTCATCAACGTCGAAACGATGATGAAACTCGGCTCCTGCGCGATACCCGGCTGGGACCTCATCCCGCCGGCATTCGCCGACACGCGGGTCTGGCCGGACACGGGCTACACCGGCCCGTTCGCGGTCTGGTCTACCATCACCGACGACGTTGCCCTGGGTGCGGAGAGCCTGTTCTGGCGCCTCAACACCGGCGCCTGGCAGACCGTCGGGGCCGACTCGTCGGTCGGCGGCCGCGTTCACTTCACCATACCGCAGGTGACCGGCACGGCCCGCGTCGACTACTTCGTCTGGGCCAAGGACAGCTTCTCTATGGCTAACAGCATCGACTTCTGGACCACCTGGCCGGTCTGCTCGCCCGAAAGCACGATGGTGACATTCACCGCCGGCGGCACGGCGGTCGCCGAAGCCGAACCACTGGCCGCGCCGGCGATGGTTACGGCAACGCCCAACCCGTTCGGGAATTCGACGGTCTTCTTCCTGGAGAACCGGGACGCGCGCAGCGCCGAGGTCCGCATCTACTCGATGTCGGGCGAGCGTGTCCGCACGCTCGAGATGGCGCCGGTCGCAGGGTCCGGGTGCCGGGCCACCTGGGACGGCGCAAACGAAGACGGCAAGTCGGTTCCGGCCGGTACTTACCTGTATATCGTGGCCGCGCCCGGCGTGACCGAAGCCGGCAAGGTCACCGTCACGCGCTGACCGTGGAACTCAAGACGGTCCCGATCCGATGCCCTGACGACACCAACGTTATTATCGGCCAGTCGCACTTCATCAAGACCGTCGAGGACATCCACGAACTGCTGGTCGGCTCTGTCCCGGGCGCGAAGTTCGGACTGGCCTTCTGCGAGGCCTCCGGGCCCTGCCTGGTCCGCCACTCGGGCAACGACTCGGAACTGGAGACCCTCGCCGTCGAAAACGCGTCTGCCATCGGCGCCGGCCACAGCTTCGTCGTCATACTGCGTGACTGCTACCCGGTCAACGTCCTGACCCGCCTGAAGGACGTGCCCGAGGTCTGCGGCGTGTTCTGCGCCACGGCCAACCCGGTCGAGGTCGTTGTCGCCGAGACGGCCGCGGGCCGCGGCATACTCGGCGTCATCGACGGCGCATCGCCCAAAGGCATCGAAGGGCCGGCCGAGCAGGCCGACCGCCACGCGTTCCTGCGCCGCATCGGCTACAAGCTATAGCCGTGCGGCCCGGGACTGCTGCGACATCGTTTAGTTTGACAGTCCGGAAGCGCCCAACTATAATTCTCTCTGTAGTTTAGGCTTGGCATTGACTAGCGCGATACTGGGTTTGCTCTTCCTCCTCCAGCAGGCGGCTGGGACCACTCCGTTTGCCGCCCCGGTCGATGCAGGCTTGGCCGCGTTTGAGATTGTGGAGATCACTTCGCCCGTCACGACGGGCGATTCTTTTCCCATAACCGTCTTCGCCAAGGACGAGAACAACAACAACTACCCCTACAACGGCAGCGCCCTGCTCACGACCACCCGCGGACCCTACATCTATCCCAACATCATCCAGTTCTTCAACGGCACCTGCACCCGCAACGTCGTCGTCTCGCTCGCCGACACCATGCGCCTGCGCTGCTTCACCGATTCGGCCAGCGGGACGAGCAACCTGTTCACGGCCGTGCCCGACAGCGCCAGCCGCTTCGTAGTTATCCTGCCCGGCGAGGCGCTCGCGCCCGGCGTCATCGGCGGCCGGACCGGCCGCGCGTTCACGCACACGGCGGGCGACACCTTCGACTTCTGGGTCTACCTCACTGACGAGTGGTTCAACCCGGTGCCGGAGACCGGCGACAGCGTCCATTTCAGCTCGACCGACCGTTTTGCGTGGCTGCCGCAGGGCGAGACCCTGGTCAGCGGCGCCAACACCTTCCGCGCCTGCCTGCGCACCGCCGGCCAGCAGCGCCTGGTCGCGCGACCCGGCCTCGGCTCGACGATTCGGACCGACACGTCAAACGCCCTGAACATCGTACCGGGCGCGTTCGAACGCCTGCTGATGGTCGTGCCCGGCGAGACGCTCCTGCCCGGCGACAACGCCACCGGGGTTTGGGACACGCCGGGCAAGAAGGGCGCGCCCCTGCCCCAGTACCTGCGTGCACCGTTCAACGTGGTGGTCTACCCGACCGACGCCTGCTGGAACACCGTGACCGGGCCGGGCGAGGACGTATCGCTCGCCTCGGACTTCAACATCCAGTTCAGCCCGGACATGGCGCCGCTGCTCGACAGCGTGGTGTTCTCGGTAGAGTTCCGCGCTCCGGGCGCGGGCCAGAACCTGTGGGCGTACGGCCGGTCCAGCGGGCGGCAGACTTACCGCTCCATCATAGACGTCCGCAGCCTTGGCGCGTCGATGGTCATCACCAAGCCGGACACGGTCGTTGCCGGCGAGACCGCCTACATCCACGTCCGGCTGCGCGACGTCAACCTGCAGCCGGTCAAACTTGCGGTCCTGCGCTTCGCGGTCGAGCAGGGCCACGGCACGATCACCGAGCCGGCGCTGCTGACCGACACGGTCGGCGAGGCTACGGCCGAGTTCGTCTGCACCGCGGCCTGGTTCGCGGAGAACGACTCGATTCGCATCTACTCGGGCGACGCCGATACCCTCATCGGCATCTACGTCGACATCCCGGACAGCTCGCTGATGGCGGGCGAAATCATCGCCTTCCCCAACCCGTTCGGGTTCAACCGTGACGCCTGCGAGATTTCCTACTACCTGACCCAGTCCAGCCCGCTGACCGTGATGATCCACGACGCGTTTGGCAACGAGGTCATCACCTGGCGCTTCCGCCAGGGCGACGACGGGGCGAAAACCGGGCTCAACCGCATCTACTGGAACGGTTTCAGCAAGCGGGGCCGGCGGGTCGCCAACGGCGTCTACGTCCTGACCGTGCTCGGCGAACTCCACACCGGCACGACTTTCAACCAGAGCTACCGCATCGGGGTGCTGTGGTGATGCACCGGCCGACGGCTCACGGCTCACGGCTCGCGGCCGGTTCGGGCCGCGGCCCGCGTCCTGCGTTCTGCATTATGCTCTCTGCATTCTGCATTCTCCTGTCGGCGTCCCCGGCGTCGGCAACCGAAGGCGGCCTGTCCGGCGCGTTCCTCGACTACGGCCCGGCCCCGCGCAGCCTCGGGATGGGCAAGGCCTTCACCGCCATCGCCGACGACGTGCAGGCCGGCTACTTCAACCCGGCCGGGCTGTTCCAGCTCAACGCGCAGGAAGTTCTGCTCGCCCACTCCCAGCTCTACGGCGGGATGCGGATGGAGTATGTCGGCTACGGGATACCGACAAAGGAACTCGGCACCTTCAGCGTCACCATCCTCAACTTCGGCGCCGAGAACGTCGACTCGCGTACACCGAACAACAACCGCTACGACGGCTACTGGTTTTCGGAGAACGCCTACACCGTCTCCTACGCCTACAACCCGCTGCATTTCCTCGGGTTCGGGGCTAACCTCAAGGTCATCGCCAAGAACATCGCCCAGTACTCGGGTGCGGCCTTCGGCGCCGACCTGGGCACGCTGGTCCGCGGCCCCGGCCCCTTGAGCTTCGGCCTGGTCTGGCAGAACGCCATCCAGCCGAAAATGACCCTGGCGACCATCGAGGAGACCTACCCGCAGAACCTGCGCGCCGGCGCCGCGGTCCGGCTGCTCTCGGACCGGGTCAAGGCCTCCGTCGACCTGGCCTGCAACGACTTTCTCACCAACGGCCGGCGCAGCTTAACCCCGCGCGGCGGTGTGGAATTCGCCATCGTGCCCCGCATCCTTGTCTCGCGCGCCGGGTTCGACCCCAACGAAATCAGCCTCGGCCTCGGGCTCCAGCGCTACTGGGGCAAGATGGGCCTGGGCGTCGACTACGCTTTTCTGCTCCATCACCAGTCCGGCTACCG
>JAWOHG010000167.1:0-19044 GCA_046485245.1 bacterium | reverse complement strand
ACCCGGCCACACACCCTAAGGCTATGTCGGGCAGGTTCTGCGCTCCGGCGCTCACTCCGTTGAAGAGCTCCGGCAGAGAGGTCGTCAGGGCAAGGAGCATCGTGCCGGCCCACACGTGACCCAGCCCGGTTCGCTGGGCGATGATGTCCGCGTAATGGGTCAGCCGCGTGCCGGCCCAGACTATCGCCGCGGTGCAGACAGAGAGGCCGAGGACCGTCAGTATCATCGGACGACCATTCTGCCAGCATACGGCGCCGGGTCAAGGCCCGAGCTCGACGAGCGCGTTCGGGCCGTGCTGCGCCAGGCGCCGCACCGCGTCGGCCGGCGTCAGGCCGTCACTGCCCGTGCCCAGATGGCCGACGACATCGACCCCGCTCAACGCGTACCAGTGCACACCTTCGGTCTTCCTGCTGTCGGCAGGTGTCAAACTAGCTCCTCCGGGTAGTTCTCGGGTCTAGACCTTGGGCTCGACCGGCGGCGCGGCCTTGTCGCGCATCGCCTCGGCGACCGCGGCCAGCGAACTGATGATGCCCGACGCCTCGTACGGCACGAACAGCTTGGTCGCCTTGCCGTCGGCCATCTTGGCCAGCGCCTCGAGGTACTTGATCGCTATGAGGTCCTTGGTCGGGTTGCCCTTGTGGATGGCCGAGTATACGCGCTCGATCGCCTGCGCCTCGCCCTCGGCCACGGTCAGCAGCTTGAACTTCTCGGCCGTCGCCACGCGCTCGATCGCCTCGGCCTGGCCGGTCGCCTCGAGCACGCGCGCCTGCCGGTCGCCATCGGCCGTGAGGATCGCGGCCTGCTTGTGGCCCTCGGCCTCCAGCACCGCGGCGCGGCGATCGCGCTCGGCCTTCATCTGGCGGTGCATCGCCTCGGTCACGTCGCTGGGCGGCTCGATGCGCTGGAGTTCGACGCGCGTCACCTTGGCGCCCCACTTGTCGGTCGCCTCGTCCAGCACGTCACGCAGCTTGGCGTTGATACGCTCGCGCGAAGTGAGCGACTCGTCCAAACTCAGGTCGCCAACGACGTTGCGCAGGTTGGTCTGGGCCAGCTTGATTGTCGCCAGCCGGAACTGGGCGACGTTGTAGAGCACCTTCACCGGGTCGGTCACCTCGTAGTAGATGATCGCGTCGACCGTAACCGTCGCGTTGTCCTTGGTGATGACTTCCTGCGGCGGCACGTCGACCACCTGCTCGCGCATGTCGACCTTTATCAGCCGCTCCAGGAACGGCAGGATGAAGTTGAGGCCGGGCGAGACGGTGCGCTGGTACTTGCCCAGCCGCTCGACGCAGGCCCGCTCGTACGGTCGGACGATCTTGATGCCCAGCAGGGCGAGAAAGAACACGAAGACCAGTATCGCTATGACCATCACTCACTCCTCTCTTACACCGGCTCGACCACCAGCCGGGTTCCGCTGACTGCGGTTACCTTCACCTGCGTGCCGGCGGCGATCGGCCCGGACGCCTCGGCGCGCCACTCCTCGCCCATCACCTTGACCCGGCCGAGCGCGGGCGGCTCGATGTCCGCCACCACCAGGCCCAGCGCTCCCGCCATCCGGTTCGCGCCGACAAGCTCCGGCTCGGCATGGGTGATTCGACGGGCAATCCTCTGCGAGAACAGCACGAGCGCGCCGGATACGACCACGAACACGCCGAACTGCACGTACGGGTTGGGCACGAGAAACGCGACCAGCCCGGCGGCGATCGCGCCGATGCCGAACCAGATGATGATCAGCCCGGGCACGATCATCTCCAGGACGACCATCGCCAGCCCGGCCATGATCCACAACGCAGGCGTTACTTTCAGCATTTCAACTCCTCAGCGCCGCGCACCTCCGGCGCCCGCCGGGCGCGGGCCGGGCGCGGACGCCAGATGATGGGCACTCGGGCGGCCGAAGTCAAGCCGGCTTGGCGGCCAGCCGGTACTCGTGCAAGACCGAGTACTCGGGCCCCTGCGGCTTGAGCACGCTCCGGAACAGGACGACGCGCCCGACCGGGAAGCACTCCGATACGAACTGCGTCCCCAGCAGCGGGCTCACGTCACCCGGCTCGCGCAGCCGGCCCAGCGTCAGATGCGGGCTGAACGACCGTCGTTCCGGCTGATGGCCAATACGTTCAAGCGCCCTGCTTGCGGCTCGCTGAACGCTGATGAGCGCATCCCGGCCGGTATCGACGCCGACCCAAACCACGCGAGCGCGCTGCGGCGACGGGAACGCCCCCAGGCCGGCCAGCCGGCAACTGAACGAGGACACGGGCGGCAGAACCTCGGCCAGCCGCTCGTCGGCAGACCGGATGAACCCCTCGGGCACTTCACCCAGGAACACCAGGGTCAGATGCATGACGTCGGGCTTCACCCAACGCACCGCCGCGCCGCGGTGCTCGCGCAGCTTGTCGAGCAGGGTGGTAACCTGCCCGCGTGCCTCGTCGGATACCTCGACGGCCAGGAACGCGCGCACCAGTTCGCTCATACCGATTCCTCCAGCACTCGCCGGCACAAATCAAGAGCAGCCGAAGCGCTTCGCTCCCGGACCAGTTGCCTCGTGCCTGCGTGAATCTTCCGTTCGACCCAAACGCGCCGCCCGGCTGAGACTGCGACGAGTACCAACCCGATCGGCTTGGTCCGGGTCACGCCCCCCGGCCCGGCGATACCCGTCACGGAAATGCCGACATCGCACTTGAGCAACTCGCGCACTCCCGCGGCCATCTCGGCCGCAACCGGCAGGCTGACCGCGCCGTGCGAGCGCAGCGTGTCGGTCGCGACTCCCAGCACACCGGCCTTCACGCCATTGGCATAGGCCACGACCCCGCCCGCGAAGTACTCAGAGCTGCCCGGCAGGTCGGACAGCCGGGCCGCGACGAGCCCGCCGGTGCAGGATTCAGCGGTCCCCACGGACAGGCCGCGTGCTCTCAGCAAATCGCCGACCACCTGCTCCAGGGGTCGGGCACCGACCTCGTAGACGACCGTACCCAGCCGCCGTACGATGACCGCCGCGCAGGCCCGGACCGCGGCGGCAACCCGCGCGTTCAGCACGATGTCGACACCGCTGGTCGAAGGGTAGTAGGCCGGGCTGACGTCCGGGTGTCGCCTCAGTGTCGGGCCGATAGCCTCGGCGATTGCCGCCTCTGCCGTGCCGAACGTCCTGATGGTGCTGCTGTGTCGACGTGCCGTGCGCAGACGGCCGGCCAGCAGGTCCAGCGCCCGGGGCAGCAACACCCGCATCTCTGCCGGCACGCCCGGCAGGAGCAGGACGAATCGACCGTCGTGCTCGACAATCATCCCCGGTACCATGCCGGCCGGGTTCGGGATGAGCCGCGCGCCGACGATCACCCGGGCCTGCCGCTCGGCGAGCTTGGGCGGGCGAGTCCCGCGGCGACGGAACATTGCCTGCACCTTCGCGAGCGTCCGCCGGTCGACGCGCAGCTTGCGGCCCAAGGCGCCCGCAACTGCATCGAGGGTCCGGTCGTCCTCGGTGGGCCCGAGCCCGCCCATCACGATGACAAACGACGCCCGGCCCAGCGCCGCCAGCATTTGCCCGCTGATTGATTCAGGCTGGTCGTGGATGTGACTCGTGCGCAGCAGGTCGAGCCCGCGGTCGGCCAGGGCCCGGCCAATGAAGGCGGAGTTCGTGTCGACGACCCGGCCGCTCAGCAGTTCGTCCCCGACCGCTACGAGTTCGACGGTCGAAGACGGGCGCCTCATGGGTTAGCCGAAGCGAAGCACCGGCAGCAGCAGCAGGCCGACCCGCAGCACGATGTTGGCGCAGATTCCGGCGAGCACGTCGTCGATCATCACGCCCCAGCCACCGGGCAGATGCTGGGACTTGTCGATGAACGGCAGCTTCACGACGTCGAAAAACCGCCAGATGAAGAAGCCCGCGACCAGGCCCCAGACCGACACCGGGTTCAGGAAGAAGGTGATGAGCGTGCCGACGACCTCGTCGATGGTCACGCGGTGCGGGTCCGTGCCCCAGAACCGCTCGAGGTAGGTCGCGACCGGGACCCCGGCGAAGAACAGGACGACCGCGGCCAGCCCGTTCCACAGCGGCAGCCGGCTGAGATAGTAGGCAGGCAGCAGCACGAAGAAGCTCGTGGCGGTCGCCGGCGCGATCGGGAAGTACCCCGTGAAAAGGACCGAACCGAACAGCGCGGCAAAGACAAAGCGCGCGCCCCTCGGGGGGCGCGGCGCTTCATCGGAAGAGCGTCCTACCTGCGGTGCTTGCTCGGGAACCGTTTCTCCCATTCGACCACCGAGTTGGCGACCACGAATATCGACGAGTATGTGCCGAGCAGGATGCCGACCAGCATCACGGCCGCGAAGTCCTTGATGCTTGCCGCACCCAGAAGGAGCAGCGCCAGCAGCACGAACAGCACCGACAAACCGGTGATGACCGTGCGGCTGAGCGTTTCGTTGAGCGCACGGTTGACTATCTGCGTGAAGGTCTCCTTGCGGATCTTGCGCAGGTCCTCGCGGATGCGGTCCGAGACGACGATCGAGTCGTTCACGGCATAGCCGATGACCGTGAGCAGGGCCGCGACGACGGTCATCGTCACCTCCATCCGGCTGAAGGTGATGAACCCCAGCGTGGTGATGGAGACGACCGCCAGCGACAGCACCGCCGCCAGGCCGAAGCGCAGGTCGAACCGGAAACTGACGTAGATGAGGATGCCGACGAGGCCGATAAGCACGGCCAGCAGCACCTTGCCCTGCAGTTCCTTCGAAACCTGCGGGCCGACCATCTCCTCGCGCGGTATCTCGAAGCTGTTGCCCGGGAACGCGGCGGTCAGCTGCGTGCGCAGCCTGTCGGTGAACGACTCCTTGCCCGACGCCTCATCGGCCCCGACGCGGATGAGGAAGTCGCCGCGCTCGTCCTGCTGGATCGCCGCGCCGCCCTCGCCGACGGCCGCCAGCGCCGAGCGCATCTCGGCGATGCCGACCGGCTGCTCGAAGTGCACCTGCACCATGCTGCCGCCCGTGAAGTCGACGCCGTAGTTGGGACCGAGCACCACGAGCCCGACGATGCTCACCAGCAGCAGCGCGCCGGTCAGGCCGAAGAACAGCCACCGCCGGCTGGCGAAGTCGAAGTGAGTTTCAGGTATTAGTCTCATGTTTACACCCTCAGCGTCTTGACGCTGAACCTGCTCAGCCACCAGTCGAATATCCAGCGCGTGAAGAAGACCGCCGTGATGACGTTGATTATCAGGCCGGCCGTGAGCGTGATGGCGAAGCCGCGGATCGGGCCGGTGCCGACAAAGTAGAGCGCAATGGCGGTGATGATCGTCGTCGCGTTGGAGTCGATGATGGTCACGAACGCGCGCGCGTAACCGGTGTCCACCGCGGCCAGGTTGGTCTTACCCGCCCTCATCTCCTCGCGGATGCGCTCGAACACCAGCACGTTCGCGTCCACGGCCATGCCGATGGTCAGCGCGATGCCGGCCAGGCCGGGCAGGGTCAGGGTCGCGCGCAGGCCCGAGAGCACCGCGAGCAGGAACAGGATGTTCAGCGCCAGCGCGAAGTCGGCCAGCGCGCCGCCCACGGCGTAATAGACAACCATGAAAATCACCACGGCGAGCAGGCCGATGAGCGCGGCGAGGATGCCGCGGTTGATCGCGTCCCTGCCCAGCGACGCGCCCACCGAACGCTCCTCAACAATGTTCACCGGCGCGGGCAGGGCGCCGGACCGCAGGACGATCGCCAGGTCGCGCGACTCGTCCGGGTTGACTTCGTTGGTCGTGATCATCGCGTTGCCGTCCGGGATACGTGACTGGATAACCGGCGCCGACTTGACCACGCCGTCGAGCACGATGGCCAGTCGCCGACCGATGTTGCGTCCGGTCACCTGGGCGAACGTCGCCGCCTCCTTGCGCGCCAGCTTGAGGCTGACGATCCAGGTATTGGCCATGCCCGGTTCCGACCCCTGGTACGGCGCCGGACGCGCGTCCTTGATGGCCGAACCATACATCTCCGGCTCGGCCTTGAGCAGGTACAGCCGCCGCACGGTGCGGTTCTCGTAGCTCTCCTGGGGACCGAACAGCAGCTCGTAGCCCGCGGGCCAGAGCGACCGCGAGCGCTCGTACAACTGCCGGAACCCCGGCATGTCGACTTCCTCGACCCCGAAGTCGCCGCCCACGGTTTGAACATAGGAAAGGAACGTGCCCTCGTCGGCGTCCGTGCCGAGCGCGACGGTGCCGGTGTCGGTGCCCAGCGGCCTCATCGTCGGTGCGGCCGACTCGGCGGCAACGGCCGAAGTGTCGGCGGGCAGTGCGGCGGCCGGCGCGACCTGCAGCTTGTCGTCGATCGCCTTCATCGCGTCGTACGTCGCCCGCTCTTCCTGCACGAGCTGGAAGCGCAGCTGCGCGGTCTGACCGATGAGGCTCTTGGCCCGCTCCCGGTCGACGCCGGGCAGCTGGACGAGAATCCGGTCGCGGCCGACCTTCTGGATGATCGGTTCGAACACGCCGAACTCGTCGATGCGGTTGCGGATGACCTCGAGCGCCCGGTCGCCCGCGTCGCGGGCGTCGTCGGCGTTCAGGTTGGTCTTGTCGACTTCCATCACGAGGTGCATCCCGCCGACGAGGTCGAGCCCGAGGTGCAACGCGCGCTTGTGCACGCTGGACTTCTGGGTCTGGAACTCGGCCAGCTTCGCCTGGACCCGTGCGCTGTCGTCCGCGGTTGTCGCCGCGGCCAGCTTGCCGTTCAGCGCCCGTTCCTGGCCGGGCATCGACACGTAGAGCTGGTACGTGGGATAGAGCGCCCACAGCGACAGCGCGACAAGGATCAGGATGACCGCAAACTTGATTCTCGCGCCTTTCAAGAGTAGACCTCCATAGTTCGCTTCATCTCCGCCACCGCCGCGGCCAGGCCGACATAGACGGCCCGGGCGATGATGGCGAAACCGATACTGTAACCTTCGGCAATTCGTTCCTTCAAAACAGGTACCACGTTGCGGTAGTTCAGCCCGTGACCGACGTGTACCTCGAGCCCGGCCTCGCGGGCGACGCTCGCCGCGTCCGCCAGCTCGGCCAGCAGCGTCTTGTCCGGCCGCCGCGCCTTGCTATACCGGTCGGTGTTGAGTTCGACCACCGATGCTCCGAACCGGGCCGCGGCCGCAACCTGCTTCCGGACCGGCTCGACGAAGACCGACACCCTGATCCCGGCCTTGCGCAGCCGCCTGATGGCCGGGGCGAGGCGTGGACCCTGCGCTGCGATGTCGAGCCCGGCTGTCGTGGTGACTTCGGTCCTGACCTCAGGCACCAGCGTGACTTGGTCGGGCTTGAGCCGTGCGGCAATCGGCATCATCTCCGGCGTCGCCGACATCTCCACCGTGAGCTCGGTCTGGACCGTCCGGCGCAGCAGTTCGGCGTCGCGGTCACTGATGTGACGGCGGTCCTGCCGCAGGTGGACCGTGATGCCATCGGCCCCTCCCAGTTCGACAAATGCGGCGGCCTGCACCGGGTCCGGGAAACTCTCCCGCCGCGCCTGGCGCAAAGTAGCCACATGGTCGATGTTGACCGAGAGGATCGGCACGATGCTGCGGATTCTAAATGCCACACCCACAATTGTCAAGGTAAGTGCCGCCCCGGCCTGAGCGTCGCAGCGATGACGCCTGGCGCAGGCCCGGCCGGCTGCGGGCGCGGCGGACCGGGCAAAATGACGGTCTTGGGCCTCCACTCGGCCCGGCTGCAGTTTGTTGACAAAGCGTTGACGCATCCTAGAATGGCCACAGTCTGCCGGGATAGCTCAGTTGGTAGAGCACGGGACTGAAAATCCCGGTGTCCACAGTTCAATTCTGTGTCCCGGCATCTAGTTTGCATATCGGAGGAATATTGGCGAAGAGAACCCGTTCGGCCCAGAAGCAGGCGCGCCAGGGCGTGCGCCGCCGGCTGCAGAACCGCACCCGCAAGCTGGCCCTGAAGAAGGCAATCAAGGAGATCGCGGCGGCGAAGGACAAGACCGAGGCCGCCCAGCTGCTGCCCAAGGTCCAGTCGGTCATCGACCGGTCGGCGCGGCACGGCGTCATCCGGCGCAAGACCGCCAGCCGCATCAAGTCGCAGCTCGCCACACGGCAGGCCGCGAAGGCGTAACCGCCCGGCCCCGGGCACTGCCCGCCGGGACAGGCCGGCGCGTCGCTGCCGTTGGCCGCTGACCCGTGAAGATAGCCATCCACGCCGTCTATTACCACCCCGAAGTGGGCGGTATGGAAAGCCACATCAAGGACATCGCGGAGGAGTTCGTCGAGCGTGGCCACGAGGTCCGTATCCTCTGCGCGAAGTCCCTGCCCGGCCTGGCCGACGAGGAGACCATCCGCGGCGTTCGCGTCACGCGCGTGCCGTGGTTCGGCCGGCACCGGCTGGGCTGGTTCCTGTTCGGCCTGTCCTCGGTCGGACCGTTCAAGCGCATCGCGCGCGACGCCGACGTGGTCCACTCCCAGGACCTTGCCAGCGGGCTGGCCACACGCGCGGCCAAGGCGCGGTTCGGCATTCCCGAAGTCATCACGATTCACTCCTCGCACTTTCTCAAGCTCGCGCCCAAGAAGATATTCGGCCCGGCGTTCCGCTACCTGTTCCGGCCCGCCGACCACATGCTCGCGGCCAGCAACGAACTGGCCGACGCGGTGCGCTCGGTGATGCCCGGCCGCCAGGTCGAGTGCTACGTCAACTCGGTCAACACCAAGGTCTTTCGCCGGGTCGAACCGGCCCTGAAGAACCCGGGCAAGACAGTCCTGGTCTGCCCGCGGCGGCTGGTCGAGAAGAACGGCGTCCGCTACGCCATCGAGGCCCTGCCCCTCATCGTCAAGGACACGCCGGCCCACCTCTACATGGCCGGGCCCGGCCCCCTGCGTGCCGAACTCGAGGAACTCGCCCGCAAGCTCGGCGTGGCCGACTCGGTGACCTTCCTCGGCAGCCAGACCCACGACTCGATGCCCGGCATCCTCTCCTCCGCCGACGTCATCGTCATCCCGTCGCTGATGGAGGCGACCTCCATCGCCGCGCTCGAGTCGATGGCCTGCGAGCGCGTCATCGCCGCGTCCAACGTCGGCGGTCTGCCCGAGATCATCGACTCCGAGATCGGGGCGCTGTTCAATCCGGCTGACCCGGCCGACATCGCGGCCAAGGTGAAACTCCTGCTCGGCCGCGACCGGGCCGCGATGGGCCGAACGGCCCGCGAACGGGTCGTGCGCAACTGGAGCGCCGCCCGCCTGGCCGACCGCCACCTCGAAATCTACACCGCCCTGCTGGCCAACCGCCCGGCCCGCGGCTGATGCCCGGGACCGAGGCCGCGGCCCGCAAGCGCCCGCTGGTTCCCCGCTGGCTGCGCAACACGCTCGGGCTTACGGTCGTTGCCGCGACCTTCTACTTCCTCATCGACCGGCTCATCCGCGACTGGCACAAGATACCGTGGCAGGACCTGCGCTTCTCGGTGCCGATGCTCGTCATCGCCTTTGCGCTGATCTTCTTCGCCTACATCCCGCTCTACGGCTTCACATGGAAGGTCATCCTCGCCGGGATGGGCGAGCGCATCTCGACCTGGAACGCGATATCGGTACTGGCCGTGTCGCAGATGGGCAAGTACGTGCCGGGCAAGGTATGGTATGCGCTCGGCCGCATGTACCTTGCCCGCCGCCACGGCGTTCCCGAGGCCAAGACCGCGGTATCGGCCCTCATCGAGACCGGCTTCGCCCTGCTCGCGGCCGTGCTGCTCTTCGCGCTGGCCGTCGTCTTCCTGCCCGCGGGGGCGGGCATCCCGGCCCAGGTCTGGCTCGCCTTCCTGCTCGTGCCGGTTTGCCTGTTCCTGCTCTGGCCGCCGGTGCTCAACCGGGTCATCGGGTTCCTCTTGCGCAAGCTGCGCCAGCCGGTCTTCGACGTGCGGCTCACCCTGCCGCGCATCGCCGCCGTCCTCGGCCTCTACGTCGCGATGTGGCTGGCCCAGGGCCTCGGCTGCTTCGCGCTGGTCAACTCGTTCTACCCGCTGCCGCTTGCGAAACTGCCGATGCTCGTCGGCGGCTATGCCCTGTCCTGGATCCTGGGCTTCATCGTGCTCATCAGCCCGGCCGGCCTGGGCGTGCGTGAGGGCATCTTCACCTTCGCGCTCGGCTTTGTCCTGCCCGGCCCGGTCGCACTCATCGCCGCGCTGCTTTCGCGGATTTGGATAACTCTCGGCGAGGGCCTGACCGCTGTCTTCTTCGCGCTGCTGCTCAGGCGCCGCGCCCCGGAGGCAAAATGAAAACCAAGCCCGACGTGCGCTCCGAGCGGCCGGTCCCGGCCGCGTCGCCGCTCACCGACGCAATCCTGCACCGAATCGTCATTGTCGCCCTGTTCCTGCTGCCGCTGGTGTTCTACGGGAAGTACCTGTTCGGCGGCCGGATGCTGTTCGGCACCGACTGGCTCGGCGCCGGCGGCTACCAGATGCGCGAGTTCATGGCGCGCTACATCGCGTCCCACGGCACCATCGCGTTCTGGATGCCCGGCATCCTCTCGGGCCAGCCTACGCTCGCCGCGTTCTTCGGCGACCTGTTCTACCCCACCGCCCTGCTGCGGATGGTCCTGCCCGTGCATGTGGTCTGGACCTGGACCTTCGCGCTGCACGTGACTCTGGCCGGGCTGGGCACCTACCTCTTCCTGCGCGCGCTCAAACTCGGCGTCATCCCCTCGGCCGTCGGCGGCGTCGTCTACATGTTCGCCGGCAGCCTGCTCACGCTCACCTACGCCGGCCACGACGGCCGGCTTATCGGCTCCGCGCTCCTGCCCCTCGCGCTCTACTTCCTGCACAGGGGAATGACCACGCGCCAGCTGGTCCACTTCCTCCTCGCCGGGTTCGTGCTCGCCCTGCAACTCTTGTCCGGCCACATCCAGAAGGTCTACTACACCGGGCTGGTTCTCGTCGCCTACTTCGTCTACATGCTCGTCGTCGAGTTGCGGCAGCAGCGGTCCGCCGGCCTCGCCCTCCGGCTCGTGCTGATGTTCGCGGCCGGGATGGTGACGGCCGGCGCGCTGGCCGCGGTCCAGTACCTGCCCATCTACGCCAACATGCCCTTCGCCGCGCGCGGCTCGGAGCGCGGCTGGGAATACGCCACGTCCTGGTCGATGCCCATCATCGAAACCTTCGACCTGTTCACCCCGCGCTTCTCCGGCGGGCTTGACGCCTACTGGAGCCGCAACGCGTTCAAGCTGCACAGCGAGTACCTCGGCATCCTGCCCCTGCTGCTGGCCGCGGTGGCGGTGTTCCGCCGCTGGCGCGACCGCTCCACGAAGTTCTTCACCTTCGGCTTCCTCGGTGCGCTGGTCATGGCCTGGGGCGGCAACACGCCGCTGTACTACATCCCGTATCACCTGTTCCCCGGCGTCAGCAAGTTCCGCGGCCCGGCGATGGTATTCTTCGTCGCCGCGTTCTGCCTCGCGGTGCTCGCCGGGCTCGGGTTCGACTGGCTGGTCCAGGCCCACAAGGACGCCGACCGGCGCAGGATTGTCCGCACGACGCTGGTCGCCGCCGCGGTGCCCGTGCTCCTGCTGCTTGCCTTCGCCGTGCTGCGCGGCCCGCTCGAGGGCCTGCTGCGCTCGGCCACTGTCCAGAGCGAGGCCAAGTTCGCGGCGCTCGCCGCCAACTACCCGAAGATGCTCGGCGGCCTTGCCCTCGGCGCGCTGTTCGCGGCGGTCGGCTGCGGCATCGTGCTGCTGCTCCTGCGCCGCCGCATCGGCCTGCTCGCCGCCGGCATCGCGGCCGCGGCGCTGATGACAGTCGACGCCGGCCTGTCGCTCAACCTGTGGAACGAAGCCAGGGGCTATATCCGCGGCGTGCCCCCGCCGAGCGAGTACTTCGCCGCCGACGAGGCGATGTCGTTCCTGAAGAGCGACACGGGCCTCTACCGCGTCCTGCCGCTGTACTACGAGAAGTCGGACGACGGCCGCCTGATGGGCGCCGGCGTCCAGAGCGCGGGCGGCCAGATGCCCAACCCGCTCCAGGCCTACCAGGACTTCACCGGCGCGGGTTCGAGCGTGATGTTCGAAGCCGGCAACCTGATGAGCCCGGCGTTCATGAACCTCCTGAACATCCGCTACGTCATCAGCCTCGCCCTGCCCGACGACGCCGCGCGCTACGACGAACGCAGCCGCCAGCTCATCGAGCAACTGCGCGCCTTCTTCAGCCAGCCCCATTTCCGCCCCGCCTTTGTCGGCCGCCAGTACGCGGTGCACGAAAACATGGCGGCGCTGCCCCGGGCCTTCGTCGTCGCCTCGGCCGAGGTCGCACGCGACCGGGACGACATCCTCGCACGGATGAGCCTGCCCGGCTTCGACCCGGCCCGCACCGCCCTGCTGTACGAGGACCCCGGCCTGCCTCCTGCGACAGGCACGGCGACGCCGGGCGTGGCCACCGTCACCTCATTCGACCCCAATCGCGTCATCATCAAGGCATCGGCTCGCGCGCCCGGCCTGCTCGTACTCAGTGAGAACTGGCATCCCGACTGGCGCGCGACCGTCGACGGTAAGGACGCGACGGTACTGCGCGCGTTCCACACCCTGCGCGCGGTGCGCCTGGAACCGGGCGAGCACGAAGTGGTTTTCCGTTACTCGTCGCCCTCATACCGGCTCGGCCTCGCGCTCTCGCTCGTCGCGTTCCTCGCGGTCGTACTCGTACTGGTGCTGACGCTGGTTGCGGCGCGGCGACGGCGCACGCGCGCGAACGCTGGATGAGGCCGAAATGCCTCATGAGCGCTTGACAGCACAACTTCAACTCCTATGATGGCTCGTCACAAAGGAGGTCCGATGGCTTGCATGAAACGTGGAGTCAAGAAGACTGTGAAGAAAGCAGTCAAGAAGGCTCCGGCTAAGAAGGCGAAGAAAGTCGCCAAGAAGAAGTAGCCCTTCACCGGGCTGCGCAGGGGGGATTCACGCCCCCCTGCGCTCTTTATGTACCACCCCCCGTCCATTCGGCAAACGGCATATTCCCGTCCGGGCCGCTCATCGGTGCAGCCAGCTCGGCCGCGATGAGCAATCTAAGTCGCCGGCAAATGCAAATCAGCCCTTGACAGAAAGAACGGAACTTCTATGATGGAGTCAGTTACAAAGGAGGTCTGATGAAAAAGATCGCTAAGAAAGCCGTGAAGAAGGCCCCGGCCAAGAAGGCGAAGAAAGTCGCCAAGAAGAAGAAGTAGCCCTTTACCGGGCTGCACAGGGGGGCTTCACGCCCCCCTGTGCCTTTGATGACCGACCTCAGTTCCCTTTCCCGACTCTTCAATCTCGACCTCGTACCCGACCGCCCCGACGCGGCGGCTGAAGCCTGCGGCGTCGAGGGTGCGGGCCGCGCCGGGCTCATCGCCGCGCTCGCTGCGCGCCTCGGCCGGCTCGTCGTCGCGGTGTTCGACAAGGAAAGCGACGCCCGCGCCGCACTCGCCGACCTGCGCCTGATCGAACCCGGGCTCGCCGCCGCGCTCTTCGACCCGGCCAGCGCCGCACTGCCCGCGGCGCTGCACACCCTCGAGCGCAGCGGCCCGGCCGCGCTCATCGCGGTCGAGGAAATCCTGCACGGCCCGGCCCCCCTGCTCGACGAACGGCCCGACGCCACACTCACGCTGGAGCCCGGCGCCGCGCTCGAGCCCGCGCGCCTCGCCGAGTGGCTCGAGAACAACAACTACGAACGCACCGACCTCGCGACCGAGCCGGGCGAATACGCCGCGCGCGGCGGCATCATCGACGTCTTCCCCGACGAGGCCGACCTGCCCCTGCGTGTCGAGTTCGGCCCCGATGCGGTCGACTCCCTGCGCCGGTTCGACCCGCTCTCCCAGCGCTCCCAATCCGCCGAAGAGCACGTCGTGCTCGCGACCCGCGTCGCGCCGAAGCGGTCGGAAGACGCGGCCGCGACAGTCATCCCGGCCGGCGCCTTCGTGCTCGGCGAGGCGGGCTGCACCGCACTCGAGGCGCGCCTCGTCCTGCATCCCGGCACCGGCCGCGGCATCGACTTCGGGTTCCGCCCGGCGCCGACCTTCCTCGGCAACACCGGCCTGCTCCGAACGCAGCTCGACAGCGCCGGCACCGACTGGCTCATCGCCTGCTCATCCGAACACCAACTCGAGCGCCTGCGCCGGCTCGTCGGCGACCGGCCCGGCCTCCTGGTCGCCGCGCTCAGCCGCGGGTTCGTCCACGAGCCGTCCGGCCTGACGCTGTTGACCGAGCGCGAAGTCTACGGCGCGCCGGTCCTGCACACGGCCCGGCGCCGGTTCAAGGGCCTGCCGCTCGACAACCTCGTCGCCCTGCGGCCCGGCGACCACGTCGTCCACATCGACTACGGCGTCGGCCGGTTCGAGGGCACGAAGCGGATGACCGCCGCCGGCATCGAGAAAGACTACCTGATTGTCCGTTACGCCGGCCAGGACCGCGTCTACGTGCCGGTCGAGAACATCGGCCTGCTCGACCGCTTCATCGGTTCGGACGAGGCCGCGCCCCAGCTCGACCGGCTCGGCGGCCGCTCCTGGCTCCAGGCCAAGGCCAAGGCCGCGCGCTCCAGCGCCGAGTACGCCGGCGAACTGCTCGACCTCTATGCCCGGCGCTCGGTCTCGTCCGGCACCGCGCACCCGCCCGACAGCGCCTGGGCCGAGGCGGTCGAGGCCTCATTCCCCCACGACGAGACCGAGGACCAGCTCACCGCGCTCGCCGCGGTGCGCGCCGACATGGAACGCGCCCGGCCAATGGACCGGCTCGTCTGCGGCGACGTCGGCTACGGCAAGACCGAAATCGCCCTGCGCGCCGCGGTGAAGGCCGTGACCGGCCTGAAACAGGTGGCCGTGCTCGCCCCGACGACCATCCTCTGCTACCAGCACTTCGCCAACTTCCGCAAGCGGCTCGCCGGCCTGCCGGTCCGGGTCGAGATGCTCTCGCGCCTGGTCGACTCCGGCACGCAGGGCGCGACGCTCCGGGGCCTGACCGACGGCACGGTCGACATCGTCATCGGCACGCACCTGCTCCTGTCCCAGCGCGTCCGGTTCCGCGACCTCGGGCTCATCGTCGTCGACGAGGAACAACGCTTCGGCGTCCGCCAGAAAGAGCGACTCAAGCAGCTGCGCGCCGCGGTCGACGTGCTGACGCTGACCGCCACGCCGATACCGCGCACCCTCTACATGGCGCTGGCCGGCCTGCGCGACATCGCCCAGCTCAACACCCCGCCGCCGGGCCGGCGCGACATCGCCACCGACGTCGCGCCCTGGAACGACGCGCTGGTCCGCGACTACATCCACCGCGAAATCAACCGCGGCGGCCAGGTGTTCTTTGTCCACAACGAAATCCGCGACATCGACCGCGTCGCCGAGCGCCTCGCGCGGCTCCTGCCGGGCGCGCGCATCGCGGTCGCCCACGGCCAGATGACCGGGCGTGAGCTCGCCCGCATCTACCTCGGGTTCGCCGGCGGCGGCTACGACATCCTGCTCTCCACCGCCATCATCGAGTCCGGCGTCGACCTGCCCAACGTCAACACCATCATCGTCGACCGCGCCGACCGCTTCGGGCTGGCCGACCTGCACCAGTTGCGCGGCCGGGTCGGCCGGTCCGAACTGCAGGCCTACGCGCTCTTCCTCGTGCCGTCCGACCGCGAGGTCACGGTCGACGCGCGCAAGCGGCTGTCCGCGCTGGTCGCCTACTCGCGCCTCGGCTCCGGGTACCGGCTCGCGGTGCGCGACATGGAAATCCGCGGGGTCGGCAACCTGCTCGGCACCGAACAGCACGGCCACGTCGCGCGCGTCGGGTTCAACCTCTACGCCCAGATGCTCAAGGAGGCGGTCGCGCGCCAGAAAGGCGAGACGATCGCCCCCGAGCCCGAGCTCTCGCTCGACGTTCGCGCGGTCCTGCCGACCGAGTACGTGCCCGACGGGTTCGAGCGCGTCGCCATCTACAAGCGGCTGCTCGGCGTCGCCTCGCCCGGCGAAATCGACGACCTGCGCGACGAGATGACCGACCGGTTCGGCAAGCCGCCCCCCTCGCTCGACGACCTGCTGCGCATCGCGCGGGTGCGCGTGCTCGCCCGCCGCGCCGGGCTGGAGCGGGTCAGCCTCAAGGCGGGCAAGGTCGCCCTCACCGGACCGCAGGGCACGACCCGGTTCGACGGCGGCATCGACGCCCTGCTCGACTGGCTAGAGCGCCAGCCGGCCCCGGCCTGATTGTCGTTTAAGGAAACTCGACGCTCACTGAGCGGCCGGCCTCGACCGCTGCCAGCCGCACGCGGATGGCGCTCTTCGGGATGAACCCCTCGGCCCGCTCGGCCCACTCGATCAGGCACACCCCGTCGCCGCCCAGGTAATCTTCCAGCCCGATGCCCTCCGGCGCCGATGAGCCTTCCAGCCGGTACAGGTCGACGTGAAACACCGGTACGCGGCCGCGGTACTCGGTCACGATGACGAACGACGGGCTGCGCACCGTCTCGGTCACGCCCAGCCCGGCCGCGATGCCCTTGATCATCGTCGTCTTGCCGCTGCCCAGCTCGCCGAAGAACGCGACCACGTCGCCCGGCCCGAGCCGTTCGGCAAGAGCGCGGCCGAGCTCGATTGTCTCGGCCGCGCTCCCGGTTACCTTCTGCACAGACTGCGGAATCTAGATCAGCTCGACGCTCAACGCGGTCGCCTCGCCGCCGCCCAGGCAGGCGGTCACGAGCCCCGTCTTCAGTCCCCGCGCCTTCAGCTCGTGCACGATCGACACGATGATGCGCGCCCCGGAACAGCCGATCGGGTGACCCAGCGCGATCGCGCCGCCGTTCACGTTCACCTTGTCCCAGTTCCACCCCAGCGCCTTGCCGTCGGCCAGGGTCTGCGACGCGAACGCCTCGTTGATCTCAATCAGGTCGAAATGGTCGATGCCCACACCCTGCACCGCCAGCAGGTTCTTCACCGCGGTGATGGGCGCAAAGAACAGCATCTTCGGCTCGACCGTGCCCGTGGCGTAAGCCACGATACGCGCCAGCGGCTTCAGGCCCTGTGCCTTCGCATACGCGCCGTCGCACAGCACCACGGCCGCGCCGCCGTCGTTGATTGACGACGCGTTGCCCGCGGTCACGGAGCCGTCCTTGGAGAACACCGCCCGCAGGCCGGACAGCTTCTCAAACGTCGTGTCCGCCCGCGGCCCCTCGTCGGTGTCGACGATGACCGGTTCGCCCTTGCGCTGCGGGGTGCTCACCGGCACGATCTCGGCCTTGAACTTGCCCGCCTTGATGGCCGCGGCGGCCTTCGCGTGGCTGCCCGCGGCCCAGCGGTCCTGCTCCTCGCGCGTGATGCCCGCGTGCTGGGCCGTGAAGTCGCCGAGCACGCCCATATGCACGTCGCCGAAGTAATCCCAGATGCCATCGTAGACCATCCCGTCCTGCAGCTTGGCGTCGCCCATCTTGTTACCGCCGCGCAGCGTCTTCAGGTAGTACGGCACGTTCGACATCGACTCCATGCCGCCGGCCACGACCAGCTTCGCGTCCCCGGCCTTGATCATCTGGCAGGCCAGCGCCGCGGTCAGCATCCCCGAACCGCACACCTTGTTCACGGTCACGGCCGGGGTTTCGGGCGGCAGCCCCGCGTGGATGGTCGCCTGCCGCGCCGGGTTCTGGCCGATGCCGGCCGGGCAGACGTTGCCCATCAACACGCCCTCTATCTCGGCCGGCTTCACGCCCGACCGCTCCACCGCGGCCTTGATTGCGGCCGCCCCGAGGTCCGGTGCGCGCAGCGGCGCCAGCCCGCCGAGGAACCGGCCGATCGCGGTCCGCGCCGCGCCGACAATTACGGTGTCTTTCGCTTTACCTATCGTCATCTCAGGCTCCTTTCAGCATTTTCGATTTACGAATGTCGATTGTCGATTGCCCCGTCACGCATCGCTCCCAGTGCGTCGGTTCAAGCCGCCCCGCCGTGCGGTCTTCTTTGAAGCCACGGCAATCGCGACTATCTGTGACGCCTCAGCGCTCAACTCCCGCAACTCCGAAGCCGCAGGCACGGCGAGGTCTGCCAGCAGCTCAAGCCAGTACTGCGACTCGTCCGCTTCTTCCTCCACAATCGACATCTTCGAAATGAACTCGGCTCGTGAACGAGCTCGGCACGCCGCCCGGTAGTTCGCGCCGACCGAGGTTGCCGAGCGCAGCAACTGCATTCCGATGGTCCGCATCTCGGGCTTTGCCGGCAGGCAAGTCACGAACTTGACTGCGCGCAGCGCGAACCTCCGCGTCCTGGCCAACATCTCAGCCCGGGTCACAGCACCCTCAACCAAGCTGCTGTCGTCAATCGACATTCGCCACTCGACACTTCTCTCTGCCCACCGCGGCTCAGGTCAACCGTTCCCCTACGTTCTATCGACATTCGACAATCGTCGATCGACAATCTCTCCTCACTTGCTCCAACTTGGCTTCCGCTTCTGCAGGAATGCCGCCGTGCCTTCGGCTGGTTCTGCCGTGCCGAAGCACACCACGAATTCCTCGACCTCAAACGCGTTGCCGGTACCGAGGTCGCAGTCCAGCCCGCGGTTGATGCAGGCCTTGGCCAGCTTCACCGCGGTCGGGCCCTTGCTCGCTATCTTCTGCGCCAGCGCGGTCGCCGTCTCGATCAGCTTGTCAGCCGGTACGACCTTGTTGGCCAGCCCGATGCGCAGCGCCTCGGCCGCGTCGATCGCGTCGGCTGAGAAGATGAGCTCCTTGGCGATACCCGGCCCGACCAGCCGCGCCAGCCGCTGGGTCCCGCCGAAACCGGGAATCAGGCCCAGGTTCACTTCCGGCTGCCCGATCTTCACGCCCTCGGCAAGTATGCGAATGTCGCACGCCAGCGCGATCTCGCAGCCCCCGCCCAGCGCGAACCCGTTTACCGCCGCAATCACCGGCTTCTCGACCGCGGCCAGCTTGCCCAACGCCCGGTGACCGTTCTGCGCGAACGCGCGCGCCTGCGGCGGCGTGAACGCCGACATCTCGGCGATGTCGGCCCCGGCCACGAACGCCTTGCCCTCGCCGGTCAGCACGATGACCATCACGTCCGGTTCGGCCGCGAACCAGTCCACCGCGTGCTCTATCTCCAGCACCACCTCGGTGTTCAGCGCGTTCACCGGCGGC
>JAWOHG010000061.1:0-11478 GCA_046485245.1 bacterium | reverse complement strand
GGCGCGTCACGGCCGTGCGAGTGCGGGTAGGCCGGTCCTCGGGTATTGTGCCCGAGAGCGTCGAGTTCTACTTCAGCCAGCTCACGCGGGGTACGGCGGCGGAGGGGGCAAAGCTGGACTTCGAGGCCGTCGACCTCCGTATAAGGTGCCCAAAGTGCGGCCGAATATTCGGTGATTTCGCGGAACTTTGTGACTGCAACGCTGGCGGCGAGGTCTTGGCCGGCCAGGATATCGTACTGGAGAGCATCGATGTCGACTAACCGGTTTGTGCTGCTGCTGTTGCTGACGACGTGCGGGCTGGCCGCGACGCCGGGGGAATGGCAGGGCGTCTATCACGATGCCCCGCTCAATCTGCGGCTGAGTCCTGACAAGCCGCGATACGCAGTCGGCGATACGTTCCGCATCCAACTGGCGGTGACGAACTCGAGCGATCGGCCGGTCCTGCTGCGGCGCGACTGGCGCGAGCAGTTGGTGCTCTATCACATCCACCCGACTACCGGCGAGCAGGTCGAGTGGCCGGGTCGAGTGCGAATCGCGACGCAGGTCGATTCGGCCGACGTGGTTTCGCTCAGGCCCGGGGCGAGCTACGAGTCAGGGCGTCCCGTGCGCGTCTTCATTGAGGAGGACGTCGCGGAGTTCGATTTCCGTGTCAAGCTCGTCGGCCCGAAGGACCTGTATGGACGTTACGCGATGTGGCAGGGCCACGTCTGGTCCAACCCCATCCGGGTGGTCGTGACGGGCCGACCGTGAGGCGGCCGAGCGTGTCCCGCTCCAAGTTCGCTACCGTCATCAACTGCATGGACGGCAGAACTCAGCTGCAAGTCAACGACTGGCTGCGGTCGCGCTGCGGAGTGGACCACGTCGACACGATCACCGAACCCGGTCCGGTGTGCCTGCTGGCGGGCGGCAACGCTCCGGCAATCGAATCGATACGTAACCGCGTGGCAATCTCGGTCGAGCGGCACGGCTCGCGCACCGTCGCCGTAGTTGCACACCATGACTGCGCCGGGAACCCGAAGCCGCGAACCCTGCAGGTTCAGCAACTGAAGCGCTCGGTAGAACGCGTTCGCTCGTGGCAGCCGGCCGTCGAGGTGGTCGGGTTGTGGGTGGGACGCGACTGGCAAGTCAAGCAGGTGGTTGCATCGGGCAGCCCCGCCTAGCGGCGAGGGCCGGCGGGCGGTGAAGCGCGTACTGGTCACGGGCGCGAACGGGTCTGTCGGCTCCAACCTCTGCCGCTACTTCAGCGAGCGCGGGTGCCGTGTGTTCGGGATGGTTCGCCCGACGTCCGACCTGCGCCTGCTCGACGGGACCAAGCTGGACCTCGTCGTCTGCGACCTCAGCGATGCGAAACGGCCCGCCTTGCCTGATGACCTCGACTGGGTAATCCATGCGGCGGCACTGGCCTCGGATGTCGCCAGCGACAGCCAGTGCCGCAGGCACATCTACGAGGCAACCGAGAACCTCGTCGCGTGGCTGGCCGCGTCGGCGTCGCGGATCGAGCGGTTCGTCTATGTGTCAACGGCTTTGGTGCTCGGGTTCGGTGAACTTGGCATCACGGCGGAGAAGCCGGGTAGGTCCGCGGACTTCGTGCCCTACGTGCGCTGGAAGCGCGCCACAGAGGAGTACGTTCTGGGGCGGGTGCGGGGCGATGGCTTGCCGGTCGTGGTGCTGCGTCCGGCTGACGTCTTTGGCCCGGGCGACCGGACATCGTGCGAGCAGTTCTGTCGACTCGCCAGCCGGGGCGTGCCGCTGATCGTCGGCAACGGACGCCGGCAATTCGGGTTCTGCTACACCGGCAACTTGTGCCTCGCAGCTCACAGGGCGTGTGTCGCAGATGGCGTCATCGGCAAGTGCTATACCGTGATGAACGACAGGCCGATGACCTGGGGACGTTTCTTCGGCTACCTGCAGGAGCGAGTGGGCCGGCCGCAGCGCGTCCGGGTTCCGGTTGCGGTCGTCCGAGCCGGCGCGGCACTTCAGGAGGGCTGGCGGAGAATTGACCGTTCATACGTGCCGAGCCTGTCGCGGTACCGCGCACTGCGCGTTACCACGGATACCAGCTACGACATATCCGGTACCGTCGCGGGGTTGGGTTATCACCCTGACCGGGACGAAGAAGCGCAGCTGGCGTCGATTGCCGACTGGTACCTGGGGAGTTGCGCATGTCGGAACTGACCGCCGGCATCGGGCAGGGCTGGGTCTACGTCTGGTATGCCGTTGTGTTCACGCTGCTGGTTACCGTGCTGGAGCCCAGAGGCCTCGCCGGTCAGATGGGCGAGTTCCGCGGCTACCTGTTCTACTTCACCGCATTCTTCGCCCTGTTGCTGGCTTTGCCCGTACTACGAGTGGTACTGTCCGCACCAGACCCGGCCGCCCAGTTGGCAGCCTGGGGTTTGACGGCGGGCAGGCTACGGACCGGTCTGCTCACGCTCGCCGCGGCCGTGCCGATAGTCGCAGGGATCCTCTTCTTCGCCGCACGCGACCCACACGTCGCCGCGACATATCCATTCGCGCGCGGTGCGCTGGCCAGCAGCGGACGGTTCCTGCGGTACGAACTGGCGTACCTGCTGCTCTATTACACCGCGTGGGAGTTCTGCTTCCGCGGTGTCCTTTTTCTGCCGCTGGTGCCGGCCGTCGGGTTGGTGCCCGCGCTGGGCATCCAGACCGCGCTGTCGACAGTCTACCACATCGGCCACCCTCGTTCGGAGATACTGCTCTCACTTGGCGGCGGTCTGCTCCTCGGGGTCGTGGCCTACCTGACCGGCTCGGTGCTCTACGCTACGCTGATGCATGCGGCAGTCGGCATCGGGGTTGACTGCATCCAGTGGCGCCGGTCGAGGCCGATAATCCTCGCTTGAGACTGCTGGTCACCGGGGCCACGGGTTTCCTGGGGCGGGCGCTGATACCGCGACTGGTCGAGCGGTTCGGCCCGGGTTCGGTCGGCGCCCTGCTCTTGCCGGGCGACGCCTTCCCGGACTGCTGGCGGGATTTGGCGGTCCGCGAGATCCGCGGCGACGTCGCCGACGCCGGGTCGGTGGACTCGGCCGTGGCCGGCAGCGACGCGGTCATCCACGCCGCCGGACTCGTCACCTACGCCCGCCGCGACCGAGCGGCGCTGGCACGGGTGAACGTTCTGGGGACGCGTCACGTTGCCGCGGCCTGCGTTATGCACCGCGTCAAGCGGCTGGTGCACATATCGTCGGTCGGCGCGCTCGGGATGCGCCGGGATGGCGTGCCGACCGATGAAGACCAACCATACAACTGGCCTGCCGGGTTCGTGTACATGGAATCGAAAATCGCCGGGCAGTCAGAGGTGCTGCGCCGCGTGGAGTCCGACGGGCTGAACGCAGTCGTACTGAACCCCGCGTCGATTATGGGTCCGGGCGACCCGACACCGTCGAGCGCCCACAACCGGCTTCACGCGTTCGTGCGCTCGAGCCCGGTGCTGCCCAGCTTCCGTGGTTCGCTGGGGGTTGTCGACGTGCGTGACGCTGCCGAGATAGCGGCAAAGGCGGTGCAACAGGGCGTGCCCGGGCGATGCTACCTCTTGTCCGGTTCCAATGTCTCGTACCCGGACGTGCTGGCGGCGATGGCACGCGCGATGGGGTTGCGCCGAGTCGTGGTTGTCCTGCCGGGGTGGATGCTGGCCGGCGCTGGTTGGGCGGCCGAGGGGCTTGCCGCTGCCGTCGGCCGGCCTCCGGCCCTGGCCGAGTCGTACGGGCGCCTGAGTGCCTGGCGCTGCTGCTATACCAATGAGCGGAGCTGTGGCGAGTTCGCGCACACCTACCGGGCGTTCGAGACGACTGTGGCCGATGGCTGCCGCTACTACCTGGAGAATTTCGCCTAGCAGTTCAGCGACCCGGCTAACGAGAAGCGGGCGGGGCCTTCGCCCCGCCCGCTTCTCGTTGGTACCAGTTACCTCAAGAGCAGCAGCTTCTCAGTCGCGGTGCCGGCGGTACCCCGCGCCTTGAGCAGGTAGACGCCGTTGGCCAGCCGGCCGGGCTCCCAGTCGGCCTCGAAGCGCCCGGCGGACTGGGCGCAGTTCTTCAGCGTGGCGACGACGCGGCCGGTCACGTCGCAGACTTGCACCAGTACCGGCTCGTTGCCGGCCAGGTCAAAGTTGACCCGCACGGAGCGCGAGAACGGGTTGGGCGTGCAGGTCACGGCCCGGCCGCGTGGCGCCCGGCCGATGCCGCCCGGTTCGCCGACGCCGGTGTGGTTGTCGTACCACGACTGCGCGCTGTCGGCGTGTGCCTCGAACTGCGCGGCCGACGTGCCGCCGATGAAGGCGAACGCCACGCGGCGGCTCTCACCGACGGCGAGGTCGAACGGGCCGACCGAGGTGACGATTGACCAGTCGTAATTGCGCGTCGAGTTGCGCTGGGACAGCGTCCCGTTCAGCCAGCGGTACTTCTGGTTGTCGGTCATGCACGAGTCGGGGTAGACGTAACGTGCGTGGTCGATACACGACAGGTTGGCAAACGAGGCCGGCTCGAGAATCTTCACACCGACAGTCGGGTTCTCGGTCGAAGCCTGGCGCATCGTCGTGTAACGCTTGGTCTCGTTCGACGCGCCCGTGTTGGTGGCGCTGTTCGAACCGATGTCGAAGTCGGCCATGATGCCGGCATACATCCCGTTGAGGGCGGAACTGCCGTTGTTGGTGATGACGTACTGCAGCACCGCGAAGTCGTCATAGCCTGGGTCGTCATTCTGGTAGCTGTTGCAGGTCACGCGGAGGCTCTTGGGGCTGGCGTGGCCGGCGTCGCTGACGACGCAGCGGAAGTGCTCGTCGCCGTTGGCGGGCGGGAGCACCGCGAACAGGCTGTCGACGACCCGGAAGTCGGTGTTCGGCGCGCCGCTGGGCGGTTGGCCGAAGTAGTGGTCGGCAACATACGTGACCGAGTTGCCGACCAGCAGGCTGGAGTAGTAGAGCTGGCTGGCTGCAGCTTTGGGGTACGAGAACCCGGTGCCGGCATCGCCGGGCGGCTCGGTGTAGCCGATCGAGCCGAGCGCCGTCACGGTCAGCTTGCAGTAGCCGGTGTCGTGGTTCATCGTGACCTGGCCCGGGACTTGGGGTGCGCCGACGACGAGTTCGAACGCGATGTCCCAGGCACCCTCGGTCGTAGTCACGGCGATGTTGAACGGGATGCGCGAACCGGGCGGAGTCGACGGGGAGGCCGTCAGCCGGTAGTTGTCGCCGCGGCTGGTGTCGCCGGCGGGGATGCTGCCGTAGCTTGCGGTTGAGTCGACAAGCGAGACGTGGGCCGACGCCGTGCGCAGCCTGCCCTGCGTCGAGGTCGCCGTAGCGTTGCCGGCGTTGCGCACCGCGGCGTACAGGTTGACCGTCTCGCCCGGGTCAAGCCGGTTATTGCCGCCGTCGTCGACAAGGATACTCTGCAGGACGATGTAGGGCCGCGGCGTGCCGGCGACTACGAGCGCGCTGTCGGTCACCGGCAGCTTGTCCTGCGCGTAGACGGTCACGTAAAGCGTGCCGGTGGTGGCGGGGCTGATCAGCACGTCGGCCTGCCCCGATGCGTTGGTGACGCCCCGGGCGCTGATCTCGCCGGCCTTGTACATGCCAACGCGGGCGTTGGCCAGCGGCGAGCCGCCGCTGGTCACCGTGACGCGGACGCTCTGCGGTCCGGTCGTCACCGTGTCCGGCGCCGCGACCGCCATCGTCCCGGGCGTGTCGCTCCAGACCGGCATTGCCGGGTCGCCGAGCAGGTTGTAGTCATAGAAGCACCAGCGCCAGACTTCCTGAGAAGGGGCCAGCGCGGCGTACCAGTCCTTGCCCCGGGAGTGGGCGACGCCGACCGGGAACGAATCGTAGTTGAGGAAGAAGTCGTAGAACCGCACGCAGAGCTTCTCTGACGGACCGAAGCTCGGCGGCGTGCCCCAGCCGTAGCGCGAGTTCATCATGTTGGCGACCGTGCCGCCGTTGGGGTTGTTCTGGAGCGCGACCGACAGGCAGCTCTGGTTCTCGAAGTTGCCCGAGATGCAGGCCATCGAGTTCATTATCACCAGTTTGTCCAGCCCGTTGGTCTGGGCACCGGCCTGGGTAGTCGTGTAGATGGGCGAGCCCATGTCGGTGTAGAAGCCGTAGTCGTCGCCGTGGGCAGCGGCGTGGCAGTAGCCGTAGCCCGAGTTGATGGCCGACTGGAAGGCCGAGGTCGACGGGCTGCCTACTTTCGTGTCGGTCCAGCCGACCGGGGTCATGTTGGCGATGGTGTCCGACACCGCCGCGCCCGTGTAGCCGGTGAACAGCGGCACCCATGGCAGGTAGGCCTTCTTGATGAAGGCCGTGTTGGGGTTGCGCTGGTAGGTCGAGACCTTGTTCACGAGGGTCTGCGCGTTGGCGGTGCTGGCGATGGGGGCGCGGCCGAGGTACACGTCGGTGTAGAAGTCGACCGTGTCGCCGTTCGCCTCGCCGAACACGCTGTTGCCGTTGCCGTCCCAGGACCATTGCAGGTCCATGTAGTACAGGTCGGCCGGGACGTTGCCCGTGTAGCCGCCGCAGATGGAGCGGCCGCGCCGTGCGGGAATCACCGAATTGGCGCCGGCGAGCAGGACGAAGATGGTGCCGTGGTTCTGCCAGTAGTCGATGATGAAGTTGCGAATCTTCTCCTGCGTGTCGCGGCCGGCATAGGCCCCGGTTATCCAGGCGACGGTCTTGAAGACGGTCGAGTAGCCCTCGCGCGCGTGCCAGTCGGCCAGCGGCTGGAGCGTGGCGGTGTAGCTGTCGGTCGTGATGATGACGTACTCGGCGTCGGTCGGGTCGGACGCGCGGGTAGGCGGAGCGAAAGACTTGATGTCCTCGGGGTTCACGACAAGCCCGCGCAGGTCACGGGCGGTCCAGTCCTGCTGTCCGGCGGTCATCGGCGTGGTGCGGTACGTACCTTCTTCGTATTCAACCCTCACCGTCAGCGACGTGTGCAGGGTGATGCGGCCGTCGAGCGGCGAATACTGGAGCGGAAACAGGCTGATGCCGCAGACGCGGAAACCGGACTTGGTGCCGGTGTGGCCGAATGAAGCCAGCCGGCCCGGGAAGTCTGCGCCGGAGCCATAGACGGCACCCGACGGTTCGACAAAGGCCGGGGCGGTCTTCGTGCTCAGCGGCCTGGGTTCCTGCGTCGGGTGGAGCCGGTACGTGCCGGGCAGTGCCGCGGGCGTCGATTTCTCGACCGTCACGCCGGTCACGGTGGCGCCGGCCGGGACGAGGAACGTGTAGAGCGCCTGCGGGATTATCGGCTCTCCGGGAGAAGAGGTCGATACGAACCCGCGCAGGTGCGGGACGTCATAGCCGTTTACCTTTTCGAACGTCACCTCCTCGGGTGAGAACGTAAACGTGCGGGTGATGACGCCTGCCGCGGCGAGCGCGGGCAGGAACAGCAGGGCGAGGACAAGACGGCCGTTCTTCACGGTGCCTCCAGGGGTACGTGGTTTGGGAGAATGGGTTTCTAGCCTTCGGGGAAGAAGAAAGCCAGCTCGCGCTCGACGTCCTCGGCCGGGTTCGACGCGTGCACGGCGTTCGTCCGGACGGCTGTGCCGAAGTCGGCGCGAATGGTGCCGGGCGCGGCCTTTGCCGGGTCGGTGGCGCCGACGAACTCACGCAGGTGGGCGCGCGCGCCGGCTGCCTCGAGCCGGACCGCGACCAGCGGCCCCGAGGTCATGAACTCGACCAGCCCGGCGAAGAACTCCTTGTCGCGGTGGATGGCGTAGAAGTCGCCCGCCCCCGCCGGGTCCAGGCGTCGCAACACAAGGCCGGTGACGGCAAAGCCCGCGCGCTCGATGCGCGCCAGTATCTCGCCGATGTGCTGCGCCTTCACGGCGTCCGGCTTGATGAGCAGCAGGGTTTTCTCGACGGTACCAGTTCCGACCATTGACAATTCTAGGCGGGCTGCGGCCTGAGTCAACGCGGGCGGCTATCGCCGCAGCAATTCCCGGCAGACGCGCTCGGCCGTGAGGCGCGCGCCGTCGATGATTGACCGCGAGCTGCGGGTGGCCAGCGTGATTGCGTCCACGTTCTTCGGCTCGGCGGCCGAGTAGCCCTTGAGGCTGTCGAGCAGGCCGGATTTGAAGATGATGTCAAGGTAACTAGGCGTTTCGTCGTTGCCCATCACCTTGACCTCGGTGACCCGGCCGCGGCCGTCGAACCACACCAGCAGCGGCACCGGACCGCCAAAGCCGTCCTGTGTCGTGCCGGCCTCGTCGCTGTCGACCTCGTAGCCGATGATGCCGTCCGGCCCGGTGACGGTGCCGTGGGTGAACGGCTCGGCTCGGGCGGCGAAGGCGGTGGCCTCAGGGAAGCGTCGCTTTATCCGGGCCGGAACCGAGTCGGCGACCGGCGGGGGCGGGGCGGTGGAGTCCTGCTCTGGCATGGCCCGGGTGGTCCGAGGTGGCGGTGTAGTGTCCTTGTCGGGCGCGACGGGGCCGGTGTCTACCGCCGCCGCCTTCTCGGGCTGCCGGGTTCCGTCGATGTCAGCGTGCCGGGACGTACCGCAGCCGGCAAGGGCCGCGATGGCGAGAGCGATGGCGGCAATCTTGAACACGGGCATCAGAGAATGGTACCGGCGAAGTCCACTCGGTCAAACGCGTCCGACTCGGCCGGTAGAAGTGACAGGGGCGGCCTGCGCCGCCCCTGTCGATGATCGTGCAGCCTTACCTGTCAGTCTACGGTCGACGTACGTCGCCGCTCTGGTTATTGCGAAACGTGTTCTGCTGCAGCAGCTCTTCCGGGTCGGGGTACTCGGTGCCGTCAAGGTAGATGCCCCAAGACAGGCTGTTCTGGATGATGCAGGTGGTTATCGACGGCACGGCGTTGGTTATCACTATCATCCCCGGGGCGATCTCCTCGTCGCCGCCGTACTCGAACGTGCAGAGGGTCAGCACGCATTGAGCGTCGATCGCGTCCGGCCCGAAGACGATGCCGCCCCAGTCTCCCGGTCCCGGGTGGCTGGAGACGCTGGTGAACCGGATGGGCGAGAGCTCGCCTTCGGCATAGAGCGCGCCCGGCTGGCCGCGCGCGCCGATGAGCAGTCGTCCCTGCCGGGAGAACTTGAGCCCTGCCCCGCCGTCGACGGTCAGCACCGGCCCGGCCGGCCCGCCGACCCAGACGCTGTCCTCGATGACGTAGGGCGTGCCCACCGCGCGCCAGTTCATGCTCGAGTCGACCGGCCCGGTGTGCACGAGCACGCCCTCGGTGGCGTTCGGCGCCAGCGCGTTGCCGATCCCGAAGTGGCGGACGAGGTTGGGGTAGGTTTCGGCCGCGTACGAAGCGCAGGATGTGATGCGGTTGAATTCGAACCCCACCACGTGGCCGCCCTGGTCGTCCAGGGTCAAGCCCATGCCCGCGCTGGAGCGGATGCGGCAGTGGTCGACCGTGGGCCGGGAGCCGCCATAGGTGGCGACGGCCCCGGCTGACGCTTCGCCGCCGAAAGCGATGTCGCAGTAGCTGAGGCGGCACGCTGCGCCGGCCCCGCCGTAGAAATGGATGCCCTTCCAGTAGCCGGGTGTCGTGTCGGAGCGGGCCGTGGTCCGGGCGCTGAACTGTATCATCGAGTCGGCAGTTCCGACCGCGAGCAGTTCGCCGTTGCCGCCGCTGCCGATGGTGAGCCCGGCCCCGGCGTCGAACAACACCCTCGCACCCGGCTCGATGGTGAGACGGGCGCCATCCTTGATGTCGATGAAGGCGGTCACGATGTGCGGCCCGGCCTGCACGCTCCACGTCTGGCTGCTCGTGACGTCGCCATTGTGATACGTCGGCCCGGTGAACTGCGAGACGCGGACGCTCAGGGTGTCGTCCTTCGTGTTGCCCGCGGTGTCGATGGCGGTCGCCTTGATGAGCAGCAGGCTGCCCGGGGTCGCGCCCGAGGCATCCCAGTCGAACGTGAACGTGTCCGATACGCCGGCCAAATCCTCGCCGACCTTGGTGCCGTCGACGTAGAACTCGACCTTCTCGAGCTCGGTGTTGTCGACCGCCCACGCCTTCAGCAGGATGGTGTCGAGCTCGACCGTGTCGCCGCGCACCGGCGCTCTCAGGCGGACGTTCGGGTTGATGGAGTCCTGGGGCGGCGGCTCGGGCGGTCGGCGCAGGACGACTGAGGCAGTCGCCTCGGTGAAGTTGTCGGCCGCGTCGAACGCGATGGCCTTGAGCAGCCGGGTGCCGCCGGTCGTGTCGGCGCCGGCATCCCAGATTGCCTCGAACGTGTCGGCGGCCGCGGTCGCATCCTCGCCGACCTTCCGGTTGCCCACGTAGAACTCAACCAGTTTCATTTCCTTGTCGTCGGTTGCGACCGCCTTGATGGTGATGCTGCCCGGTTCCAGGCTGTCGCCGGCAGCCGGTTCAACCACGGCGCAAGTAGGCTTGGTCGTATCTGCCTGGTCGCAGGCGATGCCGACGGCCAGCGCGACAACAGCCAATGCCAGCCACTGCTTCATAGTATGGCCTCCTTGGGGTGCTTATCCTCGGCGTGTCGCTACGGTCAGACTCGAACCGCCGGACCTGACGCGCCTTCACGTTCACTATACTCCGGTCGCAGGCCTTGTCTAGACCCTGCTTGATGGCAGGGAGCATCGGGGCCGCGGCGATTCCTCGCTCCGCTTGGAATGACAATGGCGGAGGTATCCGGTAGTGCACAAGCCAGTCCGTCATTGCGAGGGCGTTATCGCCCGTGGCAATCTCAAGGACAGGAAGACTGCCACGTCGCTGTGCTCCTCGCAGGGACAGGGGGATTTGGGAGTGACGAATGGCGAATGACGGCGTCGTGCGGCCGCGGACGGCCTCCTTTAAAGTGACAACACCGCTTTGTCATTCCGAGCGAAGTCGAGGAATCCCTTACCGCGGCCCGGCGCGGAGAGGCCAAACGCGGAGAGGGACTTCTCCACGCGGTGGAGAACCGCCTTGGTCGAAATGACGGAGAGGTGGCGGCGGGTGTCCCTGCCCGTCATTCCGAGCGAAGTCGAGGAATCCCTTGCCGTTGGCCCGGGCACTCAACTGATGCGAAGGACAAAGTGTCAGGGACAAGGGACTAATCAAGCGCGGACAAGGACAAAGGACAAGGTCTGAGTCGGACTCGAACCTTGGGCCTTTCAGCACTTGCTTTGTCCCTGGGCCTTGTGACTTTGTCCTTTCCGCGGCACGGAGCGGAGAGGGATTTCTCCACGCGGCGGAGAACCGCCTTGGTCGAAATGACAGGGTGGTACGGTTGGGCGTCGTGGTTACTCCGGTCCGGCAAGAAGGACCGGGGCGGCACGAAGCCGCCCCGGTCGAGGTATCGGTCCGGGCTAGTGCTGGACGACCAGCTTGTGGGTGCTCGAGTACCCTTCGGACTCGAGTTTCACAAGGTAGATGCCCGCACTCAGGGAACGCAGGTCCAGGCTGGCAGTCCCGCTGCGGCCCGCAACCAGGCTCTGGCTGACCACAGCCCGCCCGGTCACGTCAAACACCCGCAGCGTCGCAGGCCCGGCCTTGGGCAGCAC
>JAWOHG010000266.1:0-4990 GCA_046485245.1 bacterium | reverse complement strand
ACCGCTTGACGGTCGAGCCCGGACGCTGTACGCTTCGGCCGATGCGTGACGCGTTACCCGGGGCGTAGCCAGTGGCCGACCAACAGGACTTCTCCGCCCGCGTGCTGGATGTCGGCTTCGACGCCGTCGACCGGCTCGAGGTCGAGCGGCTGCGGCGCATAGTCGCGGCCAAGGAAGCCGGCTCGGCCCTGCTCGCGCTGACCGACGAGGACCTCCTGGTCCGGCTCGGGGCGCTGGTGGGCGACGGCGAGCGCCGGCTGACCGTGGCCGGCCTGCTGGTCGCGGGGCGCGAGGAGGCGCTGCGCAAGTACCTGCCCGGTCACGAGTCGGTGTACCTGCGGATGCAGTCCGACACCTCCTACGACAAGCGGGTCGATTCGAACCGGCCGCTCTTGGCGGTGCTGGAGCAGTTCACCCAGGCGGTCGAGCCGCACAACCGCATCGTCACGCTCAAGTTCGGGCTGTTCCACTTCGAGATTCCCGACTTCCCCGAGGAGGTCTACCGCGAGGCGCTCCTGAACGCGTTCACCCACCGCGACTACGAGCGCACCGCGCCGGTCTACCTGCGCCACTTCAACGACCGGCTGGAGATTTCCTCGCCGGGCGGGTTCTGGGGCGACGTGTACCCGGGCAACATCCTCGGGCACGAGCCGGTCAGCCGCAACCGCCTGCTGGCCGAGATGCTGCAGAAGATGCGGCTGGTCGAGCGCGCCGGGATGGGCGTCAAGCGGATGTACCACATCCTGCTCTCGTACGGCAAGGAGCCGCCGTCCTACGAGTCGGGCTCGGACTACGTGCGCGTGACCCTGCGCTCGGGCCGCACGCTGGCGGCCAACGGCCAGGAGACGCCGGCCATCGACGAGACGTTTGCCCGGTTCGTGGTCGACCGGCAGCAGGAAGGCCGCGAACTGACCCTGGCCGACCTCTTGATACTCACCTGGCTCAAGCGCAACCGCGAAATCGACCTGGGCGAGACCGAGCGGTTGCTCCAGCGCAGCGAAAACGAGGCGCGCGAGGCGCTCAACTCGATGATGACGCGGGAACTGCTGGAGCCGTTCGGCGAGAAGAAGGGCCGGGTGTACCGGCTGGCCAAGAACGTCTACCAGAAACTGCGCAAGACCGTGACCTACTCCATCTTCCGGCGCGCCGAGGCGGCATTTGCCGAGGCCACGATAATGGCCTACATCGACGAACTGCCGGGGCCCGAGGACAAGCGGTTCGTGACCAACGAGATTGTCCGCACGCTATTGCGCGTCAGCCCGTCCCAGTCCGGGTATCTCCTGTCCGGCCTCGTTCGCAAGACCAAGCTCGTCCTGCGCGGCCACGGCCGCGCCGCCAAGTACTACAAAGCCCGCCAGCTCTCCGCCTTCTAGCCCGCCCTCTCCGGTCCGCGGTTTTGACCTTTGCGATTTGGCTTTTGGCATTTGACTTGGTCCTGTCCCGTGTCGCGTTCTGTTCCCACTTCCGCCTCATCCGGACACTGGGGGAACGGCTACCTCACCGGATTTGCCGCCCAGATTCGGTCGGAATAAGGGCCGAAGCGCCACTTTGGATAGAACAGTAAGCAGTCGCGGCAGAGTTCAGGCCGGTTAGCAGTGCTGAATCGGGATCAGGAACTGAGTGGGTCGCTGAGCCTGTGAAATGGCCGGTTGCGGCGCTAAAGTGGTGGCCAAACGGCCATACTGAGGCCGGTTCAGTGCGAAAGTGGCGGCCTGCTGCGCTCTCGACGCCCTAACGGTTCTGGATTTCCAGCGCGCCGAACACGACCGAGACCTCGACGTCAAGGAAGGGTATCGTGTCGCTCAGGCTGTCGGATTGCCAGTTGTAGTCGCCGAAGCTGAGCGTGTTGCCGTCGGGCATGTGGGCGCCGGCAAAAGCGGCCGAAGCGTGAAGGCGCATCGGGGTCGCGGGGTCGATTTTGACCACGGCCGAGCCGAACACGGTGTTCACCTCGACCTTGTTGCGGCCGGGCTTGAGCTCGACGCGGGTCAGGTCGATGACGCTGCGGCTGAACAGCACGTTGTACTCGCCGGCCTTGGTGACCTCCATCGTGCGGTCGTCGAACACCGTGGTCTTCTGGGTGCGCACGCGCAGGCGCGTGCCGATGACCAGCGAGATGCCGATGTAGATGAGCACCAGACCGAACAGGATGCGGAAGAACGGTATCTTCAGCCCGAACGCGACGTTCAGGATGACGGACAACCCGGCCAGCACGATGACCAGGCCCCAGAACAGACCGGAGAATAGAAAGCCCATCTTCACAACCTCCTCCTTTGAGGGTTAGCAGGATTGGCAGACTTCACCACGCCATGATAGCGCGGGACTGAGTCTGTGCAAGCGAATGGCGGCGACCCACGGCCTTGACAGCTTGGAGGCCGAGGAGTATAACGGTGCAGGCCGCAACAGGAGGATAAGCCATGAGAGCCAGATACTGTCTGCTAGCTGCCGTACTGGGCAGTGTCATACTGCTGGCGCCGGCGTGTCGGCAGCAGCCGCCGGGCGCTCCGGAGTTGCTCGCCGGTTCAAGCCGCGGCATCGTCGGCGACAGTTGTCGCTTCACCGCAGTCGCGGTCGACGCCGGCGGCGGACCGGTCGCAATCCAGTTCGACTGGGGCGACGGCAGCTTGTCGGACTGGAGTGAGTACGTCGCCAGCGGCGACTCGGTGGCGATGTACCACAGGTGGGATTCGGCCGCGACCTACCACGTAGGAGCGCGGGCCAGGACCGAGGCCGGTGCGCTTTCCGACTGGGCGACGAGCGCCATCGCCATCGTCGCGTGTCCGACCTGGATGAAGACATACGGCTACAGCAATCCTGACCACGGCTACTCGGTCGAGCAGACCGCAGACGGCGGCTTCTTCGTCGTCGGCCTGGGCTGCCCTGATCCCATCGGCGGCGTCTACCTGCTCCGAGTCGACGCCTGGGGTCAGCAGCTCTGGTCGAGAGTTCACGGCGGCTCGATTGCCAACGTGGGCTACTCCGGGTTGCAGTTGCCGGACGGCGGGTACGTGGCTGCGGGCATGTCGGGCGTGGACACGCTCGTGGGCACCCAGGCCATCCTGTTACGGACCGACGCCACAGGCGAGACGCTCTGGACCAGGCTGTATGGAGGCAGCGACGGGGAGGAAGCGCGTGTGGTCCGGCAGACCGCTGACGGCGGGTTCATCATTGCCGGGTACAGCGGTCACGTTGGCGCGGGACGGATAGATTGTTACTTCGTCAGGACCGGCGCATCGGGCGATACCCTCTGGACTCGCGTTGTCGGGGGCGTCGAAACCGACTTCTGCATGGCGCTCGAGCCGACAGCCGACGGCGGGTTCATCGCCGCTGGCTACACCAACTCGTTCGGCGCGGGCGACCGCGACGCGTACGTCGTGAAGTTCGCCGCCAACGGCGATACGGCCTGGACCAGGACCTGCGGCGGCAGCGGAGGTGATGAGGCCCGTTCGGTGCAGCAGACTGCCGATGGCGGGTTCATCGTGGCCGGCTGGACGACATCCTACGGGGCCGGGGCTTCCGATGTGTACCTCGTGAAGCTCGACCCCGCCGGCAACGTCTTGTGGGAGAAGACGGTTGGAGGCAGCAGCTATGATGCCTGCAACTCCGTCCGCCAGACGTCGGACGGGGGCTACATCCTTACCGGTTACACCGAGTCGTTCGGCGCGGCCCGGATGGACTTGCTGCTGGTCAAGACCGATGCCGTCGGGGACACGCTCTGGGTAAGGGTTTACGGCGGCAGAGACCTCGAGGGTGGTGAGGCGGTCAGGCAGACCGCCGACGGCGGCTACGTTGTCGTCGGGTCCACGGCTTCCGAGGGAGCCGGCTCCTATGATGTCTGGCTCATCAAGACCGACTCACTGGGCAAGGTGAACGAGTAGCCAAGTAACGCTCTGCCGCCCGGTCCCGGTTTGACAGGCCGCGCGGCCGGGGCGCATGCGGACGCGGGGCAGCCGGCAGGGCGGGCCGGGGTGCCTGTTCGGTTGACACGCATCGGAGCGCGGGTAACATTTGACGATGCAGGCGCGATACCTTGTCGAGTTGGAGAAGAACGAGGACGGCGGCTACACGGTGACGGTGCCATCTTTGCCCGGCTGTGTGACCGAGGGCCGCACGTGGGAGGAAGCGCTCGCCAACGCCAAGGAAGCGATTGCCGGCTACGTCGCAGCGCTTCGGGACCTCGGCAAGCCGATCCCGGTCGAACTGCCGGTCGAACTCGAACCCTCGGCGCCGTGACCCGACTGCCGCGCGTCACGGGCAAGGACGTCGTGCGGGCGCTTGAGCGGGCCGGGTTCGCACAGGTCCGGGTCCACGGCAGTCACTTCTACCTTTACCATCGCGAGAAAGATACGCTGGTCACAGTGCCGGTTCACGCCGGCAGGACGCTCGCCCCGAAGACACTCCAGTCCATCCTCAAGCAGGCCAGACTGACAACCGCCGAACTAACCGGGCTGCTCTAGCCGACGGCCGAAGCCAGCGTCGGCGCGCAAGCGGGCGCGGGGCGGTCAGCGGGTCAGAACGACCTTGGCGATTGTCGAGGACGGTTCCCTCGCCAATGATGGTTTAAGTCGTGTCTCTTGTTGCTTTGCTTGAAATATTGTCCAGCCATTAAATGGTGTGAACTTGAAAATCGTAGCACAACCATGCTGACCGGATTCATGTAAAGAGCCGCGCATGCGAACGGACACGCACGGCTCCACGAACCAGAGGCAGGGCGTGGCTTATTTGTCAGCCTCTACCGTCAGTTCGCTGCGCAGCCTGTTGATGCTTGCCTTGCCAAAGCCTTTCACATTGTCGAGTTCGTCGACACTCCTGAAATTCCCCTGCTTCTCCCGATATTCCAAGATTCCCTTGGCCTTTGATGGACCAAGTCCCTTTACCGCCTCCAACTCGCTTTGAGTAGCCGTATTGATGTTCACGGCCGCGTAGGCTGTGCCCGCAATAAAGCTAATGCCCAGTTCGTCGGCTAGCAGGCCCACGAGATCGGTCTTTG
>JAWOHG010000128.1:0-6246 GCA_046485245.1 bacterium | reverse complement strand
CACCAGCCGCCACGCCCTGCCGTCGAACGCGGCATGCGCGAACCCGGCATCGGCCGAGTCGTAGGCGATGCTGAACTGCGCGAGCGGCCCGACGGCGCGGTTGTCGAGCACGAAGAACAGGTTGGGATGGCCGGCGAGGTAGCCGAGGCGCGCGCCGCCCGGGCTGAAGTGCAGGCTGGACTGCGCGATGTGGTCGAACCAGTTGCCGTCCCGGCCGTCGGCGACCACGCGGAAGCGGTCACCCGAACGGGTGACGAAGGCGTGGCGCTCACCTTCGCGGCTGACGACCACGGAGTTCGCGAGCACCGTGTCGCGGTCGGCCTGGCGCATGCGGTTGACCACGGCCGTGGGCGGGCCGTAGCGCTCCTGCGCGGTGAAGCCGAGCAGGCTCGCGTCGCGGTCGAGCACGGGCCGTCCGACCGCGTCGTAGCGGCCGTACTCGCGGCCGTCGAGCACGACGGTCCATTCCGTGTCCGGCGCCGCGCCGCCCTCGACCCGGGCTGCGTAGGCGAGGTGTTCGCCGTCGGCGCTGAAGACGAGGCCGGATACCTGCGGGTAGCTCGCGATGGGCCGGCCGTCGAGCATCACGCGCTGCCGAGCGTCGGCCTGCTCAAGCCAGGCGAGGCGGCGGCCGTCGGGGCTGGCAGTGAAGCCGGACGTGACGCCCGGTTGGTGCAGGGCGAGCAGTCGTTCCACGGCGCGGACGGCAGCGGCTCCGCACTGGGCCGGTGCGGCGAGCAGGGCCAGCGCGAGGAAGACTGGGAGCGGGGCCGGGCCGCGGTCCAAGCTCAGGCCACGGGCGCGAAGCGTAGTTCCCGGCCGGACTTCTCGGTCAGGCGGAACAGGCCGGAGCCGGCGACCGCGGCCTCGGCCTCGGTCACGGGCGTGTGGTTGATGCGCAGGAAGAGCTCGCCGCCGGGCTTGATGATACGGCGCAGCTCGGCGAGCAGGGCGGGGCGGTCGTCGATGGCGTGGAACGCGTCGATGAGCAGCACGAGGTCGGCGCCGGCGTCGGGCAGGCCGCTTGAGTACCCGCAGGCCAGGCTCGTCTTGATGTTGGTGAGCTTGCGGCGAGCCGCGGCGTACCGGACCATCGTCATCGCGCGCGGGTGGATATCAACGGCCCAGACCGTGCCCTCGGGGCCGATGCGGCGGGCGATTTCACCGGTGAAGCGGGCCGGGCCGCAGGCGTAGTCGACCACGGTGATGCCGGTCCGGAGCCCGACGCGGTCGAGTACGCAGAAGGGATTCTGAAACAGGCTGATGACGCGGTACGACCGGGCCATCATCATGAAGGACCAGTCCGACATCGGGCGCGGCGGGGTTCGTTCCATCGCTTCGTCCATCCGTTTCAGGATAGCGCCGTCCGGCCCGGCGTCAATGGGCCGCCCGGGTCACGGCTGACACCGCGGGCAGAAGTAGGCCGCGCCGCCGAGGTAGGATATCTTCGCCACCTTCGTGCCGCAGGCGGGGCAGGGCTTGCCCGCGGCAGAGGAGTCCATCACGCGGACGTAGCCGCCCGGCTTGCCGAACAGGTCGGTCTCATCCGCGCGACCGCCCTTCGCGGTGACTTCCTTCACGAGCCCGACGATTGTGTCGTACAGGCGGCGGCGTTCGGCCGCGGTCAGGTCGGCAATCGACCGGCGCGGGTTCAGTCGGGCGCGGAACATGATGTCCTGTGCAATCGAGTTGCCCAGGCCGGGGATGGTCTGGTGCTGGACGAGCAACTCCTTGACGCTGTGTTTCGGGCCCTCGAGCAGCGAGTCGACCAGCTTCGTGAAGTAGGCGTAGGTGAACCTCGGGCTGTCCGGCGTGACGCGCTGGTCCTTGATGTACGGCCGCTCCAACTCCTTGCCCGCCTCGTAGAGCTCCATCCCTCCCCACATCTGGGTCAGGACCGACAGGGCCGAGCCGTCCTCGAACTCGAGCAACAGGTGGTGCTTGGCGGGCCGGTCAGCCGCGGTCGGGTGGTGCAGGATGCGGCCGCCGCACTCACCGATGACCAGCACGTAGCCGGGTTCGAGCGGCAGGCACAGCCAGCGGCCGCGGATGACGGCCTTGCCGACGCGCTTGCCGCGGGTGAGCTTCTCGAACTCGGCCGGCTTGCGGTTGTACCAGACGAACTTGTGCGGCGAGTTGCCCAGTTGCCCGCGCGCCACGGTCTTGCCGTGCAGTGTCTTGTTCATCTGCCGGGCGAAATTCAGGCATTCGGGAAGCTCGAACATCGGCTACTCCTTGATTATAGGCACAGCGGCGGTGCCGGCGCGGAGGAAGTAGAGGCCGGAGGGAAGAGAGCCCAGGTCAATGTCGAATGACGAATTCCGAATGACGAATGCGGGCCGGCAGACACTGCGGCCCGCGGCATCACACAGGTCTAATGTCCAGCGTCCAGAGGCCAGAGTCGGTCCGAGCCGGACCGTGACGCGGCCGCGGGTGGGGTTGGGGAATGCAGACAAATGACGAAACCCGAATGACGAAACTGGAGCGGGCTCGGCGATGCCCGTGGTCGCGTAGAAGATGCGATGGCGCGGCATGTAGTTGCGCGGCACGCCCATCGGCGCGGTCGCCGAATTTGCGTTGCAGGCCCGGTTGCCGGTCGTGTAGAAGCCCCGGTCGTACACCGAGTTGCCGTCGTCGCCGGTCCAGCGGTACTCGATGATCAGGTTCGACGCGCCGTCGTAGTCGTAGGGGTAGTTGAATGCGAGGCCGTGCCAGGTGTTGTTGACCCAGTTCAGGGTCAGTGGGTTGGCCTCCAGCGCCACGACCGGGGTGTTGCCCGCGTAGTTCTCCTCGAACGCACTGTCCAGTTCCGTCGCGGTGGTCGGGCAGCAGAGAATCTGGGCGTTGTAGAAGATGCCATGGTTGTACACGTCGCTGCCGCAGAGCAGTTGGATTGAGTCGATGCGGCACGGCCCGGGCATTTCCGATGAGAGTACCAGCACCTGGTACCGTTCGCCGTTACCTCAGCCGCCGCAGTAGGGCACGTTCATCAACAGGTTCCCGCCCGCGCCCAGCTCGACAAACTGACCCACGAGCGGCGTGCAGACCAGCAGGCACAGAAGCGCTGTTCTCATCGGGTCAGAGTAAGGCGGAGCCGCGCGGATGTCAATCGGGCGAGGCAGTCAGCGGGTCACGACGAATCTGGCCGTGGAAGTGAATTTGCCCGAAGTGGCCCGTGCGACGTAGACGCCGGCTGGCAGGCGCACCGAAGCTCGACCGCCTGCGCCATCACCAGCAGGATCGCGAACTTCGCGCACGAGGCGTCCGGCCATGTCGTGTATCGCGATGCGCCAGTCCGACGACGCGGCTCCTGTCCATCTGAGTGTCACAGCCGACCGCGCTGGGCTCGGGAACGCCGTGAGCCTGTCACCGGTCCGGGGCAGCGCAGGTCCGCCTTCGGCTACCCCGGGCGCCAACGCGCTCGTGCACCACAGGTCATCTATGCAGACTCCGGAATATGGACTCAAGTACTTTCGGAGCCCGATGCACACTGAGTCGCCGTCGAAGTCGTCCAGGCTGAAGCGTGCCTGAATCCAGGCCGTGGGCTCGAAGGACCTGTCCAGGAGCAGCGCGAGAGTATCTGCCGGGTCCTGACCGTCGAGCGCCCAGACCTGCATGTAGTCGTGGTAGGATGGCCGGCTTCGATAGAAGAACCCGAGCGTATCAGCAGTTCTCGAATCAGGGAAGAGCATAGGCGTGAACAGCCATTCGTTGGACGCAGAGCCCTCCTGATAGTATGCGTATGCGTGATAGCGACCGCTGTGTTGCCACAGGTCGAGTTCGGTGTTCCTCCGCCATCGCCCCAACGCACGCCATCCTGACGGCGGAAAGGTCGGGCAGGAGTACGGTTCGAACCCTTCGCTCAGCACTGCGGCGGCCGGGAACACCCAGAAGTTGATGTCCGCCGTGTCGTCCGCGTGGCTCAGGTCGCTTGCTGCAGAAACGTGGCACGTTATGGACACAGAGGCTTCAGCTTGCAGGCCTGTGAACCGGAAAGTGGTGCTGACGGACTCGCTCGGCGCAACTGCTGCAATGCATTGGCTGTCCAAGGGTGACCCGGGGACGCTGCAGTAGACCCAGACGTCCGTGGCAGTCGTATCGCCGAGGTTCGTGATCGTGACCCGGACGCTCTCTTCCTCGCCGGGTTTGGGCGGGAAACTGGCGTACGCAATGGACGTAAGCTTCGCGTTGACCTGTCCACCGGGCAACTCGTACTGCACTATCAGATGAGGGCGCACATCCCTGGGTGTGGAGTAGCCATGTGCACTTCCAGCATCACCTGACACTATAGCGAGGTCCACGAATCCTCTTGTCAGGAGGGACTCCAATGCACGCAGACCGTTCTGGTTCAAACTGCGGGAGTTCCATCCGTCAACGTGAGCGCTTGCGGGCGAGACCTCGACGCTACGGCCGAGTTGTGCGGCCACGGATTCTGCGCTCGCAGTGATGTCCTCGACAAGCAGAATATCGCCTCTCGGGCTGTAGGTTCGCGAGTACTGGTGGTACCTGAGTGTTACGGAGATGATGCTGGCCGAGTCGGGAATGGCCGATATGTCGAATCTGGCCAGTCCAGTGCAGTATACGTGAGTACCGTTGAGAGCGCTGTAGACAAGCGAGCCGTAGTACTTGCGGTACTGCATCAATCGAGCATTCACCTGGAGGTGGCCGGTCAGCGATGCCGACGCCGTGCACTGCACGTCCGCGTAGGCGTTGCCTTCCGGCACGAGGATTGCCACGATGACTAGAAAGACTGCAGTAGTGAGTGTGGGAACACCGAACCCGCGCGGGGTTTGGTCGGTATTGTAGCCATTCAGCATAGTACCACCTCCCTAGTGGGGCATCTCAGCCGCGGCAGCAGGGCACGTTCATCAGCAGGTTCCAGCCCGCGCCCAGTTCGACGTACTGCCCGAGCAGCGGTGCGCAGGCCAGCAGGCACAGAAGCAGCGTTCTCATGGGTTCAGAGTAGGGCGCAGTTGAGGGGCTGTCAACGGGGCGGGATGCACACGCGCACTTCTTTGTTCAGCGGAGCCCGCGGATTCCTGACCCAGGGCCGAATCGCGTTACAGGGCCCCGGCAAGATCCTCCGCGTGTGATTGCGCATCCAAGTCATGGATTGCCTGGCCGACTCGATGCGCAAGCGCGAGATTGTACTGACCGAGGTTGATGTTCTGCTGGCTTGGATGAGGGCACCGTACCACGCGAGTTGGGTGGCCTTCAGCCCAATGAATCTCAGTTGTGTCACCCCAGCCGGTCGCGGGCTCAAAACCCGGCATTCCGACGCAGGCCGCGCTGAGCCATTCCCAAGCGTGGTGACCCATTGCGACCAGGACGCGTGGGCGCCAAGAGCCTAGCATTGTGAAGGCTTTTTCGACGCACGGAGGGTACTGCTCCATTGCCGGGAATCCAGGTGACTTGCAGTGAACAGTGTTGAGTTCAACGAGTGCGTCACGCGCACCGGTTTGGACCGCTATGGCGAAGAGGGGAGAGCCTATGGCAACCCGTAGAGTCTCGGGTAGGTCAAGGTGATTCTGCGCTCTCAGCAACAACCATAGTGCGGCCGTGGTTACGCAATCGCCAAGCTGTCTGGTGTTCTGATGCGCTTCACGGCTGAACCACTCCAAGTGCATGGTTATGTAGTCCTGAAACGAGTTCTCACCGGCATAAACGAGAACTGGGAACCCTGGCTCGTCAGGCGCACCGTTGCCGCCCGGGTTCGCGGCTACGAAGAGCACGTCCTTGCGGTACCTTTGTCCATCTCGGAGTATGAATGGCTCGCCGTAGATTGCCTCAGGCAAGTAGATAGGTTGCGGCAGTTTGTTCGCGGCCAGTTGGGCCCGGATTATTGGGCACTGGCCTGCTGCGCAGATTCCGCACTGCCTGCCGTGGAAGTAGGCATAGAACCCCTGTTCTAGTTCGTTCAGGTCAGCCCAAGTCAACGGCAACTACCTTCTCCTTTCAGGGCAGGCCATTTCGGCGACCACGCGCTTGCGTCAGCCGTACACGATGTTGGGCAGTGGGTTTGGCTAGAGCGTCCGGTTCGGGACTGGCCCTTGGCGAACCGCATTGGGATCTACGCCTAGCACGCGTGCGATGTCATCACTCAACTCAAAGCCCTGAACTCCCAACCAAGGCGCTGGTTCGATTGGATGTGCGACGTGGTTGCGGACGACCTGGGCTAGGTCGCGACACGCGTCCGCTGTAAGGCGAGGCCGCGCCACTGCAGCTATGCGCTCCTCCAGACCGGCC
>JAWOHG010000161.1:0-5685 GCA_046485245.1 bacterium | reverse complement strand
CCGGGTCCGGCTCGGTCATTCCGTCCGCGACCGCCTCAGCCACAAGCGGCAGTTGCCTCTGCGTCGGCACCGGCCGCACCGCGCCGCCAATCGCCTGCCAGCCGGCATACCGGAACGTCACCGCGCTCACCCGCGCGCGGCCCGGCAGTTCGATTGAGAACGGCATCGACGGCAACTGCGGCGCGCCCGGTACGTCGGTCACGTCCATCCCCGTGCCGAGAACGACCTCGTAACCGTCTCGGGCTTCGCAAGAGAACTGCGCCCGGCTGAACTCGAAGCTCTCGGTCAGCACCGCCGCGGCCAGGATTGAGCAAAGGGAAAGCAGGACAAGTGTGATTCTCATTGGTTACCTCGACAGATTATAGACCCCGGCGCGGTGCCGGGCAAGCGTTCAGACTGCTGACTAGCGCAACATGATGCCCCGCGCCCAGACCGGCATCGGCGGCTTGGGTGTGAGTGCCCGCCACTCCTCATCCGTCATCCGTTCGGTCATTGGCTTCGTGAACTCGTAATAGGAGAAGCACGACCCGACCGCCGTGTACTCGCTGCCGTGGAACGGAATGCGTACCAGCAGACGCAGCGGGTGCCCCACGGCCACCTCGAGGACCTGACCCTTGTTCGGGTCGGTCGCGACATCGGCCACCACCGGCATCGGCTCTGGGTCGCTGTCGTATGCCGCGTGGCCCACACGCTCACCGGTCGGCGGGTCAACCAAGCTACCGACAAGCCAGTTGAGTCTCCCGCCGAGACCCATGCAGAATTCGGTGTCTTCAGTCGACAACCTGACTCCATCGAGCCCCTTCTGGGCCAACTCGGCGAGCCGGTCGCAGTCGTTGGCCAGGCGCTCGCAGCCGCGAAGGACAGCCTCGTCCGAGGCTCCGACGACTGACAGTCGAAGGCCCAGGTCGCGCGTCAGCGCTGCCAATTCGCGGAACACGCTGGGCTTGGGCTCGACGTACGCCTTGTGCTTGGGCACCTCGCGGCCGAGCGGCATGTAGCCGAACTCTTCGTAGACCTGCTTGCTGTAGAGCACCACATCATGGCGTAGCTCTGCCCAGGACCCGCAGGCCGTCACCAGCGTCTTGTCGGCATAGGCATCGGAGCGAACGAAGCGCGGCACCGTCGCGCCGCGCGCGTACGCTTCCACCGGTTCGAGGTTGAGCCTCAGCACTCTGAGCCAGCGCATCACCATGGTCGCTGCCCAGTCGTCCTCGGGCAGCCGCCTGATGAACTCGGACAAGCTGTCAAGCTGGCTGGTGTAGTTAAGGTAGCGGTCCTCGTTATAGGTCTCCAACAGGTGGAGTCGCGCCCGTTCCGACCCCAGCGCCGCCATGACGTCGAGCCCCTTGGGCAGCAGCCGGGCGCTGTCCGGCCACACCCCGACCTTGTCGTAGACCAGTTGTTCAAATACGTATGAATCAAGCATGAAGCGCTGCCCCATCAGCCTCATCCCTTCGCTTGGCTCCTCGCCCTGCCAGCGGAACGATGAGTTGATGCGTGGCATCGACAGCGACTCGGCAGCGACGATGAATCGCCTGATGTTGGAGTCCGCCGCGGCCCATTCGGAAACCGGCACACCGCGGCTCAGGGACTGAAAGAGACGCAGGTAGTCAGTCGGCAGAGCATCGTCGGCTTCACCGACCATCCAGGCCGTGGGCTCGTACACACGGCGCCAGAGCGCGGCCACGGTTCGGGCGCTGCCGCTTGGACTCTCGGCAAAGGCCGCACTCAGCAGGACTGCGCGCCGGGTCAGGGTGATACCCAGGGCTTCGTTGCCGGCCGGTTTCCTCTCAAACGACATCCGGCCGAGATACATCATCGCCCTGAAGTATCGGCGCAGCCTTTCGCTGATGGTGTAGTGACCGCGTGGCCTGTACTGGGAGTAGTCTTCCATGATCCCGAACACGGCCGATGTCGCCCAACCTTCAGCCGCCTCAATCAGCCTGCGCTCCCGTGCTACGAGCGTGGCTACGGACGAGTCTACCGCGAATGTCGAATCGAGGATCGACAGAGGCACTGACAAAAAGGCAACGTTGTCGCGGGCCGCTTCACGCACGACCTTGGGCTCGGCGGACCCTGCAAATGAAGACTGGTGCCTCAGCAAACTACGCAGCATCGAGTCCAGAGCCGGGTAGAAGAAACGCTGCTCGGCGTCGCGCAAGGCGAAGTCGAACAGGATGTGAAACGTGTGCAGCGGCAGGTCAGTCGTCACGAACACGGGCCAGTCGTGCCTCCGCGCGTCGAAGTAGGCATCGTACAACTGCGAGTCTGAACTCACCAGCGCGACCAACCCCTGGTCATCCAGGCGGACGCGTTCCGACGACGTAAGCTTATAGACCTCGGTCGGGTCGCGCGAGACTTCCGCGCCGGCCACCAGCGAGCCAAGGAGCACCAGTACGAGTACGCTCCTCATTCTCCTCTCCTCACTGTCAATGCCCTGCTACGCAGTACGGTTGTTGGCGACCACCTTGCCGTGCCGGATGGTCAACCGCACCGGGTTGTGCCCGAGCCGGTAGGCAAGGTGCTGCCAACTCGGCACGTCCGTGACCACGATGTCGGCCCGCCTGCCCGGTTCCAGCGTGCCCAGCTCACCGTCGAGCTTGAGCGCCCGCGCCGCGTTGACGGTCACCCCGCGCAACGCCTCGACCGGCGTCAGACCATAGTAGATGCACCCGAACTGCACGGTCAGCGGCTGGGCCAGCATCGTGCACGAGCCCGGGTTGAAGTCGGTCGCGAGCGCCATCACGATGCCCAGCTCGCGCATCCGCCTCACCGGCGAGCGGTGCGCCTCGCGCAGGAAGAAGCAGGTCCCGGGCAACAGCACCGCGACCACGCCCTTCTCGGCCATCGCGCGCAACCCCGCCTCGGACGGCTGCAGCAAGTGACTGGCCGACACCGCGCCGACCCGCGCCGCCGTCTCGGCCCCGCCCGAGGACTCAATCTCGTCGGCGTGCACCGTCGCGAGCAACCCGTGCCGCTTGCCCGCCTCGAGGATGCGGGTGCTCTCGACCGCGTTGAACACGAAGTTCTCGCAGAACACGTCGATGAACCGCGCGATACCCTGCCCGGCCGCGGCCGGTATCATCTCGGTCTCAAGCAGGTCGATGTACGCCGGCTTGGGCGTGCCGGCCGGCACGCTGTGCGCGCCGAGGAACGTCGGCACGACTGTCGCCAGCTCCTCTTCGGACAGCAGACCGGCCACGCACAGCATCTTGAGCTCGGTCTCGGTGTCCAGCCCGTAGCCCGACTTGGCCTCGACCGTGGTCGTGCCCCAGCTCACCATCTCGCGCAGCCGTGCGAGCGCGCGCTTGAACAACTCCTCCTCGGAAGCCACGCGCGTCGCATTGACCGTCGAGAGGATGCCGCCGCCGGCCAGCGCGATTTCCTTGTAGCTCTTGCCGCTCAAGCGCATCTCGAACTCGTCGGCCCGCCAGCCGCCGAACACCAGGTGCGTGTGCGGGTCCACGAACCCGGGCATCACCACGCAGCCGCGGCAGTCGACTTCGGTCTCGCCCGGGCTTGCAGCAAGCGGCCCGGCCCCGACCTCGGCAATCCAGCCGTCGCGCACGCGCACCGCGCCGCGCTCGACGATGCCCAGGCCGTCCCCGGTCATCGTCAGCACCTGCGAGCAATTGTTCAGCAGGAGACTTCTGCCTTCTGCATTCTGCCTTCTGCATTCTGCCTTCTGCAAGGTTTCAGCCATCGCCCGACTATACCCGGCACCCGCTGCGCCGCAAGCCTGCCGGAAGCCTGTCCCGCCCTACCGCGCTACGACGACCTTGCCGGTTGCCGCGCTCGTTCCCCTCTCCCCTTGCGGGAGAGAGCTTGCCCTGAGCCTGTCGAAGGGGACAGGGTGAGGGGTCCGCACCGGCCGCATTCATCCTTGACACAGCGCGCGGTTATGGCAGTATGCCGGACTGGGATATGGGAATCGCGTCTGACCGCCTGCACCACACCGTCGAATACGACAGCGCCACCGGCTGTCTGCACATCCGCATTTCCGGCCGCCTCGATATCGTCGGCGTTCGCGCAGCTTTCGACAACATCTTTGCCCGGGCGCGGGAGCACGGCTGCCGCTGCATGCTCACCGACCTGCGCGGCACCGAAATCGGCCTCGACAAGGTCGACCTGTTCGACATCGCAACGCACTTCAGCACGCACGCCGCCCCCGGCCTCTCGCGTCGCGCCATCGTCGCCGCTGCTGCGCCGGACCTCACCCGATTCTACGAGACCGCCAGCGCCAACCGCGGCCAGCACGTCCGCGTCTTTCGCGACCTCGACTCTGCCCGCGAGTGGCTGTTCGGACAAAAGGCCCCGCCCGACCCCGCCGCGACCCGCTAGCGCACCCGCCCCGCACGCAACTCCTCGCCGACCCGCCCTTGACCGGCCGCGACCGCGGGAGAGAATCGGATGCCGGCCCGCGACCGCGGCCCGGCCAGGATTGCCACAGGAGGAACGATGCCGAAGCTGACCGGATTCTGCGGAATCGACTGCTCTGTCTGCCCGGCCCTGAAGGCGACGCTCGCCGACGACGACGGACTCCGCACCAAGACCGCGGCCGAGTGGTCCGAGATGTTCAAGTCCGACATCAAGCCCGCCGACATCAACTGCCGCGGCTGCACCCCGACCGAGGGCCCGTGGTTCTCTTACTGCGCCGGGATGTGCGAAATCCGCAAGTGCGGCCTCGGCCGCGCGCTCGCGACCTGCGCCGAGTGCCCAGACTACGCCTGCGAAAAGCTGGCCGCCTTCTTCAAGACCGTGCCCGACGCCAAGGCCAACCTCGAGGCCCGGCGCGCGTGAGCGCCCCTGCCCGAGTCCCGGTCCAGCTCTTCCCGCCCGCGGCGGAACGGGCCTGCGCCGGCCCGGCCTGCAAGGCGGGCTGTGAAGGCTGCGGCAAGGGCCCGGCGCGCACGTCGCCGCTCCTCGACGCGGCCGCCTTCCGCACTGCGCTGGAAACCGACTACGCCGACTCGGTCGACCTCTGGGTCGCCGACTACTCGACCGAGGCGGGCCGCGCCGATGCAGTGACGCGGCTCAACCGGCTGCTGCAGGCCGACAACATCGCGCTCACCGTGACTCCCGACAACCTCGACGAGTTCCTCGCCCAGTCCGCGCCGATTCTGGCCATCGGTGAACGCATCGCCTCGATAATCGTCCTGCCCACCCGCGCCGGCCTGGCCGCGCTGCTGGCCCGGGCACGCTCGTGATGCGCGCCTTCGTCATCAATCAGCAGGGCCCGGTTGAGTACCGGTTCAACGCCGTCACCGACGTGCCCGTACCCGAGCCCGAGCCGGGCCAGGTGCGCGTGCGCGTTCTCGCCTGCGGCGTCTGCCACACGGACCTGCACGAGGTCGAAGGCGACATCACGCCGGGCCTGCCCATCATCCCGGGCCACGAGATTGTCGGCACGGTCGACAGGCTCGGGCCGGGCGTGACCGAGCCCGCAGTCGGCACCCGCGTCGGCATCCCCTGGCTGTGCTACACCTGCGGCGAGTGCCGGTTCTGCCTCTCCGGCCGCGAAAACCTCTGCGACGACATCCTCTTCAACGGCTTCGACCTCGACGGCGGCTACGCCGAGTACACCGTCGCCCCGGCCGTCTTCGTCTATCCCCTGCCCGACTCGCTCGACCCCGCGTCCGCCGCGCCGGTCCTCTGCGCCGGGGTCATCGGCCTCCGCGCGCTTCG
>JAWOHG010000122.1:0-8551 GCA_046485245.1 bacterium | reverse complement strand
CGGACAAGGAACGTCTCACCCTGGTGCAGGAGCACGGCGCCGGGGTGGGCCTCGCGCAGGGCGCGGGTGTAGTCCAACGTCTCGATGACCGAGCCGGCGCAGACGACGTCGACACGGCGGTCTTCGATGGCCTCGAGCTTGACCCGGTCCTGCGGCCGGTCGCGGCCAATGTACACCCAGCCGGCCGGCGTACGGCGCAGCTGACGCTCGTCCTCCAGTTCGCGGACCAGGGTCATCTGCGACCTGCGATCTTCGATCTCCGATCTCGCCAGGCCACCGAGCACCGTCTCGCGGTCAGATCGGACATCGGAGATCGGCGATCGGAGATCCCCTTCCATCTCCTCAGGCCGGAGCGGCAGTTCCGCCGCGGCGCAGGCGAGGTGGCCCTTAAGGATGTACGGGTTCTCGAGGTCCACTACCGCGCTCTCGAACCCGCGCGCAAGGATGATCTCGGGGTGGCGCATCAGGTACTGGTCGAGGCCGCCGGCAAAACCGACGAAGACGATGACCGAGTCCTGCAGCTTGCGCCCGGCGCGGCCGGCCTGCTGCCAGAACGATGCGAGCGTGCCCGGGTACGAGGCGATGATGATGCAGTCGAGTCCGCCGACGTCGATGCCCAGTTCCAGCGCGTCGGTCGAGACCACGCCGCGCAGCTCGCCGGCCGACAGATCGGCCTCGATCCTTCGCCGGTCCTCGGGGACGTAACCGGCGCGGTAGGGCGCGACCGCGGCGTCCGGAGAGCGCGAGCGGATGCCGCGCGATATCAGCTCGACCATCCGGCGCGAGGGCACGAAACAGACGGTCTGGAACCCGGCGCGGGTGAAGTGTTCGAGCAGGGCCTGGGTCGCGCCGTGGGGCGACTGGCGCGGCGCGGCGAGCGGGTTGTAGAACACCAGCCACGAACGGCCGCGCGGCGAAGCGTCCTCGCTGACGAGCTCGAACGGCTTGCCGGTCAGCCGCTCGGCCAGCTCGACCGGGTTGGCGACGGAAGCTGAAGAGAGAATGAACCGCGGGTCCGCGCCGTGCATGCGGCAGACCCGGCGCAGTCGGCGGATGAGTTGGGCGATGTTGGAGCCGAACACGCCGCGGTAGCGGTGCGCCTCGTCGAGCACGACCCAGCGCAGGTTGCGCAAGAACCGCTGCCACTGGTAATGCCAGGGCAGGACCTGGTGCAGCTCGTAAGGATTGGACAGCACTACCCGGGCTCGGCTGCGGATGCCGGGCCGACGCTCGGCGGGCGTGTCGCCGTCGTACACCGCGGGCCCGAACGGGATGCCCGAGAGCTTCTCCAGTTCGCGCAGGACGCGCAGCTGGTCCTGCGTCACCGCCTTCATCGGGTAAAGGTAGAGCGCGGTCGCGTTGCGTTCGCGGTCGAGCGTCTCGACGACCGGGAGGTTGAAGCCGAGGGTCTTGCCCGAGGCGGTGCTGGTGGTGACGATGACGTTGCGGCCCGTACGGCACAGGTCGAGCATCGCGGCCTGGTGCCTGTACAGCCGCCCGATGCCGGCGGCGGCGAGGTAGCGCTGTAGCGATGCGCTCAGCGGCTCGGCCGGGTCGGCATACTCCGGGGCGCGGCTGGAGAGCGGCTCGATGCGCGCCACCCCGCCCGAGTACCAGGACTGGCGCTCGAGGTCGGACAGGGCCCGGAGGATGTCAGGCAAAGGACAGTATCTCCGATTTCCGAAGTGCGATCTCCCATCTGCCTGATTCGCGAAGCACGGCGGCGAGATCGGAAATCGGCAATCGGAGATCGAAGATCTTCACTCCCCGCGCTCCTGCCACCGGTCAAGCAGCGACGAGAAGACGTTGACGAGGCTGGCGACGTCCTGGCGGTTATGGTCGACGATGGGCTTGAGAAACCCGGCGTTGCGTGAGTAGAGGTATTCGTGGTAGAACTCGGGCACGAGCTGGCCTGGCAGGTCGGTGTCGCGGCCGGCGCCGAGGATGGCGCGCTCGATTGAGCCGAGCGAGCAGGTCTCGAGTTCGTCTTTCCAGGCCCGGCGGCAAAAGTGCAGCAGGTCGAAGTGTACGGGCGGCGGTTCGAGCGAGAGGCCGTAGTAGACGCTGCGGCCGGTCAGCAACGGCAGGTCGAACGCCTTGCCGTTGTAGGTCACCAGCACCGGGTGCGACTCGACCAGCCGCTTGAGCTCGGCCACGAGCGGCAGTTCGTCGGGGAAGTCGCGCACGACGAACTGCTCGACGTTGATTACGTTGTCCGCTTCGAGCGTTGCGACCCCGGCGACGACAATCGGCTGGCCCGCGTGCAGGCCCATCGTCTCGAGGTCCAGGAACAGGAAGTCGGTGTCGGGATGCAGGCCCGACAGCTCGAGTATCTGCGGGTGTGACCTCGGCAGGCGCGCGCCCAGCATCCCGGCCAACTCGGCCGAGTCGCTGCGTTCCAGCGCCTCGCGGATGCGCGCCGACTCCGCTCCGAAGCGCGGGTGGCTCTCGAGGTCCGCAAGCGACCGAATGCCCTGCTCGGTCAGCTTCGCGCGGGTGCGCTCGCGGATGCCGCGCACGAGGTCGAGGTTTGCGGTGATGCCGGAACGGACCCGCTCTGGGCCGCCCCGGCGCATCCCGCCGCGCAGAGTCTGGCCCATCCGCCAGCAGGCGCCGTAGTCGCCTTGCAGCGCCGCGCCGGGCAGGACGCTCTCGAAGGGCAAACCCTCGAAGTCGCGGCGCAGCTGCTCCTTGTAGGCCGCGACCGCGTCCAGCGGCGCGCGCGCGTCCGGGTCTGACTCGGGCTCGATTGCGTCGGGGTCGAAGGAGCGCATCTGTCGATTATCGGGTAGCTGCGCCGCAGGTCAAGCGGCCGGCGGCCGGACCCAGGCCGTGGCCGGACCGAAACGCGTGGTGATGGCCGACTCGCGGTAGCCGCGCGCCCGCAGTAGCCCCGGGTCCGACTCGAGCAGCGGGTCGGTGTCGAGCACGGCAACCTCGAACGCGACGCGCTCCAGCTCGACCAGCCCTGTTTCGCCAGGCGCCTCGACGATGGCCAGGTGGACCGCGCCATCCGGCAGCCCGGTCGCATCAAGCGTCGCACGCAGGACGCGCAGGTTCTTGACTTTCTCCAACGCGGCCTTGCGCTCGATGTAGTTGGCAAGGGCCGGGTTTGGCTCGACCGCATACGCGCCGGCGGTTCGCCGAAGGCGGCAGGCCGTGACCGAAGCGTGGCCGCCGGCGAGGAGAAACCGGGTCTGCCACAGGCGCCGACCGCGCAAAAGCGGCCCGATGTCGACGTCGTGCCACGGCAGCGCGTCATACAGCGCCGGCGCCTTGACGGCAAGCAACTCTCGCCAGTGACGGCAGACAAGACGCGACTGGGCGGCGCGAACCTCAGCCAGAGCACAATCGCCGATCTCCGATCTTCGATTCCCGATCTGTCCTGCAGCGGCCGTCTGCCCGGGGCAAATCGCAGATCGACAATCGGCAATCGGCAATTTCGCCCACACCTTCGGCGTGTTGTTGAGCGCCACGGCCCAGTCCGGGTCGGCCGGGTCAAGAAGCGAGCGGGCCGCGGCCGGGTCGAGCCGGGCGAAGTCGGCGAACTCCAGCCCGCCCCACCGCACGAGCCGGTCCACAAAAGCATCCCGCCCGGGCCGGGCCGGGCGGGACGAGCCTGTCATTTTCAGATTTGCTTGAGCAGCTGCTCGGTCTTCTCCAGCGCCTTGCCGATGTTCTCTATGGAGTTGGCATAGGAGAAGCGCAGGAAGCCGTCGCCGTATTTGCCGAAGCAGGTACCGGCCAGGCACGCCACGCCCTGCTCCTCGAGCAGGCGGTGGGCCAGCACCTTACAGTCCAGCCCGGTGCCCTCGACGTTGGGGAAGGCGTAGAACGCGCCCGCGGGCAGCTTGCAGCGGAACCCTTTGAGGTTGTTCAGGCCCTCGACGATGAAGTCGCGGCGACGCTTGAACTCGGCCAGCATTCGGTTGACCTCTTCGCGTGGGCCGCGCAGGGCGTCGAGGCAGGCGCGCTGGGTGAAGGTCGCGGTGCAGGAATTGGTGTTGGTCTGGATGCGGGCCAGCATGTCGGCCATCTTGGGTGGCATTATGCCGTAGCCGATGCGCCAGCCGGTCATCGCGTAGGTCTTGGAGAAGCCGTCGAGTATGATGAGCCGCTGGCGCACGTCCGCGTTCTGGACGATGCTCTCGAACGCGCCGTCGTAGAGGATTTCCGAGTATATCTCGTCGGAGAGCACCCAGACGTTGTTCCTGACCGCGGTGTCGGCGATGAGCCTGAGGTCTTCGCGGGTGAGCGCGCCGCCGGTCGGGTTGCCGGGCGAGTTGATGATGATGAGCTTGGTACGCGGGTTGACGAGGCCGGCGAGTTCCTCGGCGTCGAGCCGGAAGTTCTTGTCCTCGCGCAGCCGGATGGGCACCGCCGTGCCGCCCATGTACTCGATCATCGACTCGTAAATCGGGAACCCCGGGTTGGGGTAGATGACCTCGTCGCCTTCCTCTACCAGCGCCATTATCGCGAACGCCATCACCGGCTTGCCGCCGGGTGTCACCACGACCTGCTCGGGCGTGAAGTGGGCCCCGCGCAGCTTGCCTGCGTACTCGGCGATGGCGGCGCGCAGCTCGGGCAGGCCGGCCGACGGGCCGTAGTGGGTGTAACCTTCGTCGATGGCCCGCTTGGCCGCCTCGCGGATGTGGACCGGCGTCTCGAAGTCAGGCTCGCCGATTTCAAGGTGGACGACATCCATCTTGCACTCGAGGGCCTTGGCCCGGCACAGGCAGTCGAACGCCGTCTCGGTGCCGAGGTTGTTCATTCGGTCGGCTAGGCGCATGTTAGGAATCTCCGATGTGCGATTTCCGATTGTCGATCGCACCACCGGGCACAGCCGTCCTCCGCCGTCAGATCGGACATCGGAGATCGGGTGTCGGCGATGCTCACTGGTCCGCGGGCTTCTTCTTCTTCGGCGCGGCCGGTTTCTTTGCCGCTACCGGTTTCTTTGCCGCCGCCGGCTTCTTTGCCGCCGCCGGCTTCTTCTCGACCGGTGCCGCCTTGCGGCCCTGCACGAAGTCGTAGAGCTCCTTGGCGCGGGCCGCGATGTGCTCGCCCGACACCTCGAACTCCCACATCAGCTCCCACGGCTGGCCCGACTCGCCGAACCGGTCCTTCACGCCGATGGTGCCGAACGCGACCGGCACGCCGTACAGCTCGGGCGCGGCGTGCAGGTGGTGCGACACCCAGTTGGCCAGGCCGCCGACCTGGTGCTCCTCGGCAGTCAGCACGATGCCGGTCTCGGCCGCGGCGCGGATGGCCTGGTCGGGCACGAACGGCTTGAGCGTGTGGTAATTGAGCACCCGCGTCTCGATGCCGTACTCCTCTTTGAGCATCCAGGCCGCGCGCATCGCCTCGGGCACCATCGGCCCGCAGGCGATGATGGTCAGGTTCTCGTTCTCGCTGTCATATTCGTTGGCCAGCTTGCACTCGAAGGCGTCGATGAAGTTGGGCTTCTCGCCGCGGTAGCGGTAGACGTTGGGCTCGCCCCACACGAAGGGCGTGTCGGGCCGCGTCACCACTGGCGTGGCCTCGCGGGCGAAGCGGATGTACTTCGGCCCGGTGATGCCGAACAGCAGGTGGTCGGTGGCGCGCTCGGTCTCCAGCACGTCGCAGGGCACCGACACGTTCATCCCGGGCAGGCCGCACATCTGGAACAGGTCCTCCAGCGCCTGGTGGGTCGCGCCGTCCGGCCCGACCGACACGCCGCCGTGGGCCCCGGCGATGAGCACGTTGAGGTTGCCGTAGGCCACGGTCGTGCGCAGCTGGTCGAGGTTGCGGCCGGCCGCGAACACGCCGTAGGTTCCGAACACCGGTATCTTGCCCTCTCTGGCCAGCCCGGCCGCGACGCAGGTGCCCGACTGCTCGGCGATGCCGACCGACAGCCAGCGCTCGCACCGGTCGGCGTCGCATTCGTAGAACTTCGAGATGGCGATGGAGCCGGAGATGTCGGCGCCGATGGCGACGGTGCGGCGGTCCTTGCCGCCGCGGGCCAGCGCCTCGCCGAAGCCCGCCCGGGTCGGCTTCATCTCGACCTTCATCGCGTCCTGCTTGTTCCAGAAGTAGTCCTTGCCGCCTCCGGCCCCGCCGGTTCCGAACTTGGGCACGCCGGCCATCAGCTTCGCCGTCGCCTCAACCTGGTACTCGTCGGCCCTCTTCAGCAGCTTCTCGAACTCGATGCGGTACTTCAGGCCCAGCTGTTCGAGCGCCTTCACCAGCTCGTCGTGCTTGGGAGCACGGCCGTGCCAGCCGGCGATGTTCTCCATGAAGTCGACGCCCTTGCCCTTGGTGGTGTTGGCGACGACGACGGTGGGCACGTCCTTGGTCACGGCGGCCTTGTCGTAGGCCTTGACGATCTGCTGCATGTTGTGGCCGTCGATCTCGATGACGTTCCAGCCGAAGGCGCGGAACTTGTCGACGACCGGGTCGATGTTCATCACTTCCTTGACCCAGCCGTCGATCTGCAGCCGGTTCTTGTCCAGGATGCAGCAGAGGTTGTCCAGCTTCCAGGCCGACGCCTCCATCATCGCCTCCCAGATCTGACCTTCCTGCATCTCGCCGTCGCCGATGAAGCAGTAGGAGCGCCAGCTCTTGCGGTCCATCTTGGCGGCGCGGGCCATCCCGACCGCGATGGACAGGCCCTGGCCCAGCGACCCGGTCGACACCTCGACCCCGGGCAGCTTCAGCCAGTGCGGGTGGCCCTGGTACGGCGAATACAGCTTGCGCAGGCGCACCACGTCCTCGATCGGGAAGAAGCCGGCCATGCCCAGCGCGACGTAGAGCGCCGGCGCCTTGTGCCCGCTCGACCAGACGATGCGGTCGCGCTCGGGCCATTCCGGGTTCTGCGGGTCAAGCTTGGCCGAGTGCAGGTAGAGCGCGGCGGCGAGGTCCATCACCGACAGCGTGCCGCCGGAGTGGCCCGACCCGGCCGCGCACAGCGACACGAGGTTGTAGCCGCGCATCAGCCGGGCGGCGTCGACCAGCTCGGCCAGGGTGTAGGTGCGGCGGGTAGTGTTGTTCTTGGAATCAACCAGTGGCATGTTACCTCCGCCTAGGGCTTGGGAATCTTCTGGTAGTCGTCGTAGAACTTCTTGATGCCGGAATCGGTCAGCGGGTGCTTCGCCATCTTGACGAGGATGTCGTAGGGGATGGTCGCGATGTGGGCGCCGGCGCGCAGCGAGTCGACCACGTGCAGCGGGTGGCGCACCGACGCGGCGATGACCTCGGTATCCAGCCCGTAGGCGTCGATGAACCCGACGATGTCCTCGATCAGCGCCATCCCGTCGTGGCTGATGTCGTCCAGCCGGCCGACGAACGGCGAGATGAACGTCGCCCCGGCGCGGGCCGCCAGCAGCGCCTGCGGCGCGGAGAACACCAGCGTAACGTTGGTCTTGATTTCACGCTCGGACAGGGCGCGCACCGCCTTCAGGCCCTCGACGGTCATCGGTATCTTGACCGTCACCTTGTCCTGGTCGAGCCGGGCCCATTCCTCGCCCTCCTTGGTCATCCCGGCGGCGTCGCTCGAAACCGCCTCGACCGACACCGGCCCCTCCACGACCTGCAGTATCTCGCTCACGCAGTCCTTGAAGGGCCGGCCGGTCTTGCAGACCAGGCTGGGGTTGGTGGTACAGCCGTCGAGGATGCCCCAGCCGGCCACCTCGCGGATTTCCTTTATGTCGGCGCTATCGATGAATATCTTCATAGTCTAGCTCCCTTGGCGGACGCCGGGCGACGGCCGCTGTCCGGCGGCCGGGTCGCACGATCGACAATCGCAAATCGGAAATCGCACATTGCCCGTGTCTTGTCTCACGGCCTTGGAGTATAACGGCCAAAGTCGAGTCGAGTCAACCCTTGCCGGTCGGCCGCTTGACCCAGTGCCGGTGCGGCCCGATACTGGACTCATGCGCTCCATCGTCCCGCCCTTCGACCCGTTCAGCCCGCTGTGGATGGGGCTGGTCGCGATGCTCGGGGTTCTCGTGTTCCGGCTCATCGTCCGGGCCCGCGCCGGCCGCGCCGTGACCCTGTCGGCCGAGGTCCAGCGGCTCGCGGCCGGGTCGAGCCAATCGGCCTGGCAGCTCACGCTCGTGAACACGGGCACGCGGCCGCTGTTCGGCGGTTCGATGACGCTGGTCGCGCGCTCGGGCACTGGCATCACCGGTCACGGCGCGCTGCTCCACCCGGCCGGTTCGATGGCGGTACACGCCCATCGCGGCCCGGACCGGCTCGACCTCTCCGGCATCGTCATCGAGCCGGGCGGGATGCTGACTGTCACCCTGACATTTGCGCAGGCCCAGGCCCCGGGCGTTGACTGGAAGCTTCTGGTCCCGGATGGCCGGGCGGCAATCAGCCGGCCGGGCGCGCCGGCCGGCCAGTTCCAGAACGCCATCACCGGCGCGGTCACGCTGGCCGCGGCCGGCATCGCATTCGGACCCCTCGCCCGGTCCCTCGTCACCGACCTGTTGCGCCTGGACCGGCGGCTCGCCGGCACGGTCGGCCTTGCCGTAACTGCCGGGCTCATCATCGCCGCGGCCCTGCGCCTCTGGCC
>JAWOHG010000004.1:0-13322 GCA_046485245.1 bacterium | reverse complement strand
CGGCTACCTGCTGAATCGCCTCACGAAGAAGTCGATGCAGTGTCCACGAAAGCGGAAGCCGGCTTATACAGCGAAGCCGTCGTCATCGAGGAACAAGCACGGCAGGCACAACCATTGAAGGACGGTGAGAATCTCTTGCCTGCTGCTCCCGGCACTCTTACCTCTGAGCAACAGACGAAAGAGCCAAAACCATGACGGAGGAATAACGGAGAATGATAACGAAACCACACCATTGGTGGCAAGAAAAACGGTCGAGCTGCTGGTCCGTCCCCGCCGTGATGGTTCTGGACGCCGTGGTGCTCGCCACCGTCCTGATCATCGTGGACGCGACCGTCGATCTGCATGTTGTCGAGGGGTGGCCGCTGCTCTTCGGCGCCGGTGCGGCCAGTTCCCGAGGCCAGCTCACTACCGTCGCCGGCTCGACAGTTCGACGGGCCGGATCGAGGCTGCTGACCCGGGTCACCCGCAAGTCGATGACCTGCTCGACGATCTGGGCGAGTTGGTCACGAAGATGGGCGGAAGGGTCATGGTCATTCCGACCGAGCGGATGCCGGGGCATACGGGACTGGCCGCCACCTACAGATATTGAGCCAATTACAATCAAACTAGGAGAACACTATGCAGATCCAAATCAATACCGACCGTAACATCGAAGGTCGCGAAGCGCTGGCCACTCAGGTCACCACGGTCGTGGAGAGTGCCCTGAGCCGATTCAGCGGTCACATCACCCGAGTGGAAGTCCACCTGAGCGATGAGAACAGCGACAAGAAGGGCGGCAATGACGACATGCGCTGCATGATGGAAGCCCGCCTCGCAGGCCGTCAGCCCATCGCGGTCACTCATCAGGCAGCCACCGTGGACCAAGCCGTTGACGGCGCGGCAGATAAGTTGACGAGATTGATCGAGAGCACCCTCGGGCGACTGCACGACCAGAAGAGCCACCGGACTGACCCGCCGCCGGGGCAGAAAATCACAGAGTAGTCATGAGCGACACCACAGCGAGTCTGCGCCGGAAGCTCGTCGGAGCCGGGGATCTCCAATCCGTCGTCCGTACGATGAAGGCCGTGGCCGCCTCAAGCATAGGGCAATATGAGAAATCGCTGCTCGCGTTGGCCGACTACTATCGCACTGTGGAGCTGGGGTTGGGCGTGTGCTTGCGGGAAAAGGGGCCCGCGCGCTCAATGGCCCCGCGGAAAAGACACACCGCTGCGGGCGTCATCGGCGTGGTCGTGTTCGGTTCGGACCAGGGACTGGTGGGCCAGTTTAATGATGTGGTGGCCGAGTATGCGGTCAAGACGCTGGTCGATCTGCCTGGCAAACCCCTAGTCTGGGCCGTCGGTGAGCGCGTTCATGCGCGCCTGGCGGACGCGGGCCTGCCGCTCGTTGGACTTTTCTCCGTACCGGGTTCCGTCAAGGCGATCACCCCGCTCGTCGGGCAGATTCTCATGGAGAACGAGAAACGCCACGGCCATAGTGAGGTCACCGAGCTTCACCTTTTCTACAACCGTCCAACGTCCGGGGCGGCCTATGCGCCCGTTGGCCAGAAGTTGCTCCCACTGGATGAAGACTGGCGACGCAAGCTGGTCGAGCTTCCCTGGCCGACGGGAAACTTGCCTGAGGTCATGGGTGGCGGCACCGCGACCTTGCGGGCGTTCATCCGCGAGTATCTTTTCGTCTCGCTATTCCGGGCGTGCGCTGAATCTCTCGCGAGCGAGAACGCAAGCCGCCTGGCGGCAATGCAGCGTGCCGACAAGAACATCGACGAACTACTGGAGATCCTCAACGGGACATTCCATCGTTTGCGTCAGAGCGGCATCGACGAGGAGTTGTTTGATGTCATCTCCGGCTTCGAAGCGCTGTCGAACGGGCAGCGCGGACCAGCCTCGTAGAAATTCAGCCATGAAAGAGCCGGATTCATCGAAGACGCATGCCCCCGCGTGCTCACGGGGTTTCCCATGTCCATGCCCAAGAGTTCCCTCTCGACCGCCGGGTGCGGATCCCGACCGAGGGCATCATCCACAGCGAAACCATTCTGCGTCTGGCAGGCCGCGGACAAAAGAAGAGCGGGGAAAGAGGAACCGAGCATGGACTTCGCAGGTTCTTCTACCAACTGCACATGAAAGGTTGAGCCATGAATAGACTCAAACGGTTTTGGAGCAACTTGCGGTCGAGCTTCTGGTTTGTGCCTTCGCTGATTATCGCGGTCAGCATCGTCCTCGCTGTGGCCTTGGTTGAAGTGGATGCCACCGTGAGCGAACAATGGCTGACCCGCTGGCCGCGCCTGTTCGGTGCCGGCGCGGCTGGCGCACGCGGGGTGTTGTCCACGATTGCCGGCTCGATGATGACCGTAGTGGGGGTCACGTTTTCGATGACCTTAATGACGCTTGCTCTGGCCTCGAGCCAGTACACCTCGCGCATCCTGCGGAACTTCATGCGTGACCGTGTCACGCAGGTCGCGCTCGGAATCTTCGCCGGCATTTTCATCTATTGCCTGATCGCATTGCGCACCATCCGCGCCGGCGACGAGGGTAAGTTTGTTCCGAGCCTGGCAGTGTTTCTCGGCGTCGTACTGGCGATCGGCGGCATCGGCGTCCTCATTTTCTTCATTCATCACATCGCTTCTTCGATCCAGGCCTCGAGCATTATTGCCTCGGTTGCCGATGAGACCATGGTGGCAGTTGACCGGCTCTTCCCGGGGAAGCTTGGACAAGGGCCGGTTGACGACGATGAGCATCAGTCACTGCTCCCTCTGCCGCAGCAGAACTGGCAGGCAGTCCCAGCCAGGGGGAATGGTTACATCCAAAGTGTCGACAACACGGCGCTCCTGCGTTTGGCGCGGGAACACAAGACCATCGTGCGGATGGAACGCGGCATCGGCGAGTTTGTGGTCAATGATACCACGCTTGCCTCGTTTGCTCTTGAGGACCCGCCGGGAAAGGAGATCATCGCCGCCCTGCAGGCGGCATACAGCTTCAGCCGGCACCGCACGCTGGAACAGGATGCAGCTTTCGGCATCAGACAGATCGTGGACATGGCGTTGCGAGCACTCTCACCCAGCACCAACGACACCACGACGGCCGTGATGTGCGTGGACTATCTGACGATGATTCTGGCGCGGCTGGCCTCCCGGATCATCCCTTCCTCGCACCGCTATGAAGAAGGGGAACTGAGAGTGATCACCATCGGGCCGACTTTTGCCAGTCTGGTGGCCGAATCGTTCGATCAAATTCGAGGCAGCGCCACAGGCAATGTCGCCGTGATGTTACGGATGCTCGGCGCGCTTCAGACCATCGCCAGTGTGACGGTCAGCCCGAGCCGGCGGCGGGCGCTCCGTGAACAAGTACAATGGATTGCCGAATTGGCCGAACGCACCATTGAGTCCCCGCACGACCGGGCACGGTTTGAAGACCGGCTGGCGAGTGCGCGCGAAGCACTCGAAACGAAGCCGGTCAGATAGGCAGGGGTAAGAGGAGCAGATCGTCGTCGCGTCGCTGACAGTGCCGCCCAAGCCGCCGACGCCGGAGCGAACCCGGAGTCTCTGCACCCTCAAGGTCGGAGCCTGAGAAGCACAACATCTCAGTGCTGAGGTGGACCGGCACACTAGTATCATGGGGGGGGGCTCGGTTTCGTTGCACGGGGGCGCGTTTCCCGGACGGTCGTTCGGCATACAGGCCCGCACAGGGTACCACATGCGTCGAAACCTGTTGAACAGCTGGCTCGTCATAACACCGACGGGCAGACTCCGGCTGGTCCGAGCAGCAGTCCTTGAGCCGACCCAGGCGAGTGGAACCAGGAGGATGGAATGAAAACCAACCTATCTGCACACAGATACGGGAGCGGCGCGCCGCCCAGCCGCAGCTTACCGTCAAGGACGGCCGTGTTCGTGCTGGTGTTTGCCGCCGGCGCGTGCGGAACCCAACCGTTGCCCCCGCCCGGCGACAGGCTCGCCTCCGGGGAGCGGGTCGCAGCGCAGTTCATAGAGAGCCACATCTACGTACCGGTGACCATCGCGGGCCGGGAGAGGCTCTGGGTGCTGGACTGCGGGGCCGGCGGTTCGGTCATCGACCGTGAGTTCGCCGAGGAACTGAAGCTGGCCGTCACGGGCGACGTCGAGGCCGTCGGGGCCAGCGGGTCGGTCAAGGCCGGGTTCGCGACCGTGCCCGGGCTGAGTGTCGGCGGGATGGATTTCGACAGCCAGCCGATGGTCGTGCTCGACATTGCAGAGATGATGCGTGAGGCCATCGGCACCGCACCCGCGGGAATCATCGGCTACGACTTCATCTCGCGCTTCGTGACGCGGATTGACTTCGCCGAGCAGTCGGTCACATTCTACCGCCCGGAGGAGTTCGAGTACCGCGGCGACGGCAAGCAGGTCACGATGCGGCTGGCCGGCAACATACCGACAGTCGAGATGGCGGTAGACGGCGCCGGCACAGGCTGGTGGAGACTGGACATCGGGGCGTCGGTCTCGACGTTCCACCACCAAGGCGTGCTGAAGTACCGGCTGGCCGAACTGCCGGGAGTGCAGCGTGTCGCCCGCGGAGTCGGCGGCAGGCAGCGGGTCAACTGGGTCCGGCTGGGCCACGCCGAGCTTGCCGGCTACCGGGTCGAGAAGCCGCTGTTTTCGGTCCCGCTGGAGGGCGCCGGCGGAGCGCTGGCGAGCAGCAACGTCGCCGGAACGCTGGGCAACTCCGTTCTCCGCAACTTCTCTCTCTAGCTCGATTACGGGAAACGGTACGTCATCGTCGAGAAGGGAGCTGACTTCGGCAGGAGCTACACCTATGACCGGAGCGGGCTCCAGGTCGGGCGCACGCGGGACGGCAGCTATGAGGTCGTCTGCGTCGCCTCCGGCACCCCGGCCGAGAGCGCCGGCTTGCTGGCCGGCGATGTCATCACCGCGGTCGACGGGAAGTCGCCCGGTGAGCTGGGCGGGCTGCAGGCGCTGCGGGGTCTCCTCAGGGCCTCCCCGGGAACGCGCCATTCCCTCACCATACTGCGGGATGGCGCCCAGCTTGACGCGGCCCTCGTGATAGCCGAGCTGTTCTAGCCTGGTCCCAGCCCGGAGCTCGACAAGGGCCTGGGTGCGACAGGATGTTGACCGGGGTCGGTCCACGGTGCAGAATGGCGCAGGACGACAAAGGAGGACACTTGCGTTACCTGACCGTTCTGCTCTGCGCGGCCGCCGCGATGGGCGGGCCGCTGTTTGACTGGCAGACCACGACCGAGCTGCCGCGCGGTTCGTGGCGCCACGCCTGCGCCGCGACCGAGGACCACCTGTACTTCCTTGGCGGCGGGACAGGGCCTGAGGCTGACTGCCACCACACCGCGTTCAAACCAGACGGGACAATCGACCCGTGGACCGCGACGACGTCGTTGCCCACAACGCTGGGCTGGTTCTCGGCCGAGGCAACCGCGGGTCACATCTACGTCATCGGCGGCTGGAACACCTCAGGCCTGACCAGCGCGGTGCGCTACGCCGGGATCGATTCAACCGGCGCGCTTGGGCAATGGACTGCGACGACAAGCCTGCCCGTGCCGCTCTACACCCACGGCGGCATCCTCGTGGACTCCTGTATCTACGTGGTCGGCGGCGCGGCCGGGGTCGGCCAGCCCGTGGTAGCCGATGTGCGGTTTGCGCGCATCCAGCCGGACGGGACGCTCGGGTCGTGGACCGCGACCAGTTCGCTGCCCGGTGTGACCCGGCTCAACGGCATTGTCCACCACAACGGATTCATCTACTCGCTCGGCGGCCGGCCGGTGAACAACGGCACCGACGCGGTGTACTACGCGGCGCGCAACCCGGACGGCACGCTGGGCCAGTGGCAATCGACCACGAGCCTTCCCGCCGCGGTCGAGGGTGCGACCTGCGCCGCGATCGACGGCCGGGTGTACGTGGTCAGCGGCCTGACCGCGGCCTGCTGGTCCGCGCCGACCAACCCGGACGGCTCGCTCGGGGCATGGATGAGCGAGGCGAGCCTGCCCCAGGCCCGCTGGGCCGCGGACGGGCTGGCGCACGCCGGCCGCATCTACGTGCCGGGCGGCAACCTGTCGTCGGGCCAGAGCACGGTGTACTACTCCTCGCCGCTGGTCGGCACGGCCGAGGCGCCGCGCGCGTCGCTGCACCGAGCCCTGGTCGCGTCGCCTTCGGTCGGTCACGGCAGCGTGACCCTCAATTGCACCCGGCCGGGCCGGCTCTTGGTCAGCGATGCCTGCGGCCGGGTGCGCATTGAGCAGCGCGTCACAGCGGGAGAGGTGCACCTGGCTGGGCTCGGGCCGGGCAGTTACTTCTGCCGACTCGACGGCGCGACCGCGCGTGTCGTGGTGCTGGAGTAGCGTTGGACGGCCAGCCGCGGCTCTATACTGACCTCGTTCAGTGGTGGCCCGTGCTGTCGAGCCCGGACGAGTACGCGGCCGAGGCCGAGTTCTACGGCCGGTGCCTGGTCGAGGCGGCTGAGGGGCCGGTGCGGACCGTGCTGGAACTGGGTTCGGGCGGCGGCAACTCGGCGTCGCATCTGAAGGCGCACTTCGAGATGACGCTGGTCGATTTGTCGCCGGGGATGCTGCGGGTGAGCCGGTCCCTGAACCCGGAATGCGAGCACGTCCACGGCGACATGCGCGAGGTGAGACTGGGTCGCGTGTTCGACGCGGTGTTCATCCACGACGCCATCAGCTACATGCTGACCGAGGCGGACCTGGCGCGGGCGTTTGAGACCGCGTGGGTCCACCTGCGGCCGGGCGGCGCGGCGCTGTTCTGCCCGGACGATGTGCGCGAGACGTTCGCGCCGCACACCGACCACGGCGGCCACGACCGGATGCTGCGCAGCCTGCGCTACCTCGAGTGGACCTGGGACCCGGATCCGGATGATACGAAGGTGACGACCGACTTCGCCTACCTGCTGCGCGACAAGGACGGTGTGCGGGTCGAGTACGACCGGCACATCACGGGCCTGTTTCCCCGCGCCGCGTGGCAGCGCCTGCTCGATGCGCAGGGCTTTTCGGTAGAGGCGCGGCGCTCGGGTGAGCCGGGTGCGCGCTGCGAGGTGTTCGCCTGCCGCCGGACCGGGCGCTAGGCGAATACCCCGGCCGTGTCTGTACCATTGTGACCGACAGCGCTGGTGACCGCGAACTGGTCGCGCGGGCGCAGGCCGGCGACTTGGGCGCGTTCGACGAACTGGTACGCCGGTACGGCGCCGCGCTGTACCGCTATGCCTGGCGCAACACGCGCAACGCGGCCGCGGCAGAGGAACTGGCCCAGGAGGCGTTCGTACACGCCTGGAAGGGGCTGGGCCGGTTTCGCGGTGACGCGGGGTTCCGCACCTGGCTGTACCGTATCGCCACCAACCTCTGCATCAACCGGGCGAAACGGCGCCGGCCGACCGAGGAATTGCCCGAGGACCTCGCGGCCGGTCCACAAGGCGAACCCGATGCCCGTTACCGCGAGCGGGCGCGTGCTGCTGCGGTCGAGCAGGCCCTTGGTCAGTTGCCGGCTGACCAGCGGGCCGCGGTCGTGCTGTCGGTGTACGACAACCTCAGCCAGGCCGAGATTGCCGTGGCGATGGGCCGGTCGGTCGCGTCGGTCAACTCGCTTTGCTACCGGGGCCGGCTGGCCCTGCGCGAGTTGCTCGCGCCGGCGCGAAAGGCCGGCATCGTATGACCGCTAGCATCGGGCCGGACCCGTGTCTATCCAGACGATGAGCAGCGAGTGCCGCAGACTTCACCCCCGGCTGGTCGAACTGGCCGACGGCAACTTGGCCGGTGCCGAGCAGTCCGCCGTGGAGGCACACGTCGCCGCCTGCCCGGACTGCCGGCGCGAGCTGGAGAGCCTGCGGGCCGATACGGCCCTGCTCCGGTCCCTGCCCGAGCCGCCCGTGCCGGACGGGCTGGAACCGGGCGTGATGTGGGCGGTCCGGTCAAGCGCGCGGCCGGTGCGACGACCGGCGCTGCAGCTTGTCTTCGTGCGCGCCGGCGCGGTTGCGCTGTTCGCGCTGGGGCTGCTGCTCGGAGTCGGGGTCGGGTTGGGCATCACCGGCGGTCTGCGGTCCGACTACCCGGCCGGGCGGCCGGGCGGCGCATCGACACGGGGCGCATTGGCCGCCGAGTTTCCCGGATTTGACGAGGAGATTCCCTGGTGAGCCGGCTCGGTTGGACCGCGCTGATACTGTCGCTCGCGCTGAACACCGGTGTGCTGACCGTGGTTGGGGTGAACGCCTATCGCAACTGGCAGGCCGAACGCGAACACGCAAGCTGGTATCGCGACGGCCGGGCATCGCTCAAGCGCGTGTATCTGATGTTTGACGAGTACCACGAGGGCAAGATGGCGATTGGGCGGCGGTTTCCCGAGGCGCGCAAGCGACTGGGTCGGCTGGGGTTGATGGTCAACCCGGACAGCACCGAGGTCGAGCGCGTGCTGGACAGCCTGGCTGCGCGCAGCCGGGCGTTCGATTCGCTGATGACCGACCTGCTGGCCAGGATGATGGTTGAGCGTCGGCCCGAACTGGTCCAGCAGTGGCGCGAGCGGATGCCGTTTCAGCGCGACTCGCTGCGGCAGCATTTCGAGTCGGTGTGCGCCAAGGTGAGGGCCCGGCGATGAGGCGGCGCTGGTCGTTGGTGCTGCTTGGGCTGTCGCTTCTGGGCAACGTGATTGTGATGGGGTTCTTTCTTCGTTCACAACTGCGCATGTGGTATCGGCCAGAGACACCGCCAGAGTTGCGTTCGGCGCTGGAGGGTATCCGGCAGTTCGACCTGCGGGTGCTGGTAGAGCGCTACCGCTGGCCGCTCGATTCGCTGAAGCTGGAGATGGCACTGCGCAAGCACGACCTGGAGTACCTGCAGCTGAGCGCGCCCGGCGACACGGCCGGCGCGAGGCGGCTGTTGGACGAGCGGGCGGCACTGCAGAAGCAGGTGTACCGGCTGATGGTCGAATCGGCCTGGTCCGTGCACGAACTGCCCGAACCCCGCCGACGCCGGATGCTCGGCCGCTGGCGCGAAATGACCGGCCTGCCCAGGTCCGACTCGGCGCAGTAACCCGCCCCCTCCAGTCGTGCCGCATTTCGCTCCGCGCCGGTCGAAGAGGACTGACGGCGGTCTGCGGTCCGACCACCCGGCCGGGCGACGGCTATTGGCTGAGCCCAGGCAGGAGGTCGAGACCGGTCAAGCGTTCGACTGAATCAAGCGGGACAATCCACGACTGGAGCGGGCGGTCGGGCGCAGGCGCGACAGCGTTGGGGATAAGCCAGGCGGTCGAGAGCGGCGGCCTCTTGCCCGCGCGTACCGCGAAGTAGGCGTGGGGTACCGCGACGCAGCCGAGCCACTGGGTGTCGCGGCCGGCAAAGAACACCGGGCCGACAACGGCCCACGCGGTCTCGCCCTTGCCGACGCTCCTGCGGATAGAGTCCTCGACCTCGAGCCACGGCCCGCGGTTGGTCCGGCTGTGCTGGGGCGTGATGTTGGTCAAGTAGTAGGTCTCGGCCTGCGCGCGCGCGCCGAAAACCTTGAGCGATGCGTCCGGGGCGAGGTGTCCGCGGTCAAAGCCCGACAGGTCGCGCCGGAACGCGCCCCGGTAGTCGTCTGGCCCGGGCGAACGGTCGGCAGGAAGGCGCGGGTCGGCAACAAAGCGGCCGTGATGCCGGGCACGTCTCGGGCCGCCCGGCGTGTAGAAGTAGGCGGCCCAGCGCGCGAGTTTCAGGCGCGGCGAGTAACCGCAGTCATAGGCGGTGCTGCGTAGGACGACGAGCGCGGTGTCGGCCGAGCGCGGCGTGCCCCACGGGTGCAGGCGCGCGCGGATGCGGGCCGTGTCGGGCGGTACGGCGGCCAGCAGCAGCGCGAGCAGCAAAGCCACGGCCGAATCTAGCCGCGTGCGTGAGCAGGGTCAAGTTGGCGCGGGACGACCGGGCTGCTCAGGTTGACTTGGGGCGCAGTGGGAGGTTATATGCTACCGATGGTCCACAGCGGCGAGATTGTCTGTGAGACAGCCGGGTTCGGTGACGTGGTGAACGTGACCGAGGCGCTGGCGGGTGTCGTGGAGGAGTCCGGCATTGGCGTGGGCATCGTCTGCATCGCCAACCCGGGTTCGACCGCGGGCCTGACGACTGTCGAGTTCGAGCCGGGCGCGGTGGCGGACCTTAAGGCGGCGTTGGAGCGCATCGCACCGCAGGGCGGGCGGTACGAACACGATGACACGTGGGGCGACGGCAACGGTTTCGCGCACCTGCGCAGCGCGCTCATCGGCGCGTCAGTCTGCCTGCCGGTGGCTGGCGGCCGGCCGGTCCTGGGCACGTGGCAGCAGGTGGTGCTGTGCGATTTCGACAACCGGCCGCGCACCCGGCGCCTGGTGGTCACGATTGTCGGTGAGAGGAGGGCGTGACGGCCGAACGGAGAAAAAAATGAGTCACGAGCAGCCCAGTGTCGCGGCAAGCTTATTGACCGAGCCGTTTTGTGATACCGGACTGCCGTGCTCGTAATATTAGACTCAGATTCCCGCAAAAGGTTCTGCCGGCGTTGCAGCAGTCCTTTGCGGCCGGGCAGTGTGCGATAAGAGACATTGATGGATAATTCTACTGATTTGGCGATAGTCGGCGGCGGCGCGGCCGGACTGGCTTGCGCGGTCGCGGCGGGCCGGCTGGGCCTCCGGGCCGTCGTGCTGGAGAAGACCGAGCGGTGCGGCAAGAAGCTGGCCCTGGCCGGCGGCAAGAAGGGTAACTTCACGCACGCGTGCGGGCCGCGCGAGATGGCCGAGCGGTTCGACTGCGACCCGCGGGTGCTGGTGCCGCTGCTGAAGCGTTTCTCATACCAGCGGATTACCGGGTTCTTCCGCTCGCTGGGCATCGAGCACCGCGTGGACGACGACGGCTGCGTCTGGCCGGTGCGCAGCGATGCGGTCGGGCTGGTGCGCGCCCTGCTCGCAGACTCTCTCGCGCACGGCGGCGCCGTGCAGACGCAGGCGCGGGTGACGCGGCTGCTCCCCGGTCAGGGTGTCGAGTTGGAGGGCGGCCGGCGCGTCGACGCGCGCAACGTGGTGCTGGCGACCGGCGGGACAAGCTACCCGAATACCGGTTCGTCGGGAGACGCGGTGCTGCTGGCTGAGAGCGCCGGGCTTGCGACCGTGGCGTGGTTCCCGGCGCTGGCGTCGCTCGCGACACGCGATGACCTGTCGGCACTGGCCGGTGCGACCCAGCCCAAGGTCGGGATGGAACTGTGCATCGACGGGAAGCCAACGCGGCGCGCGGTCGGTCACTTCATCTTCGCCCACAGTCACGTGTCGGGTTCGAGCGTGCTGAACCTGTGCGGCTACGCGGCGCGGGCGCTGGCCGAGGGCCGCTCGGTCGTGCTGCGCGTGGACTGGATTCCCGACGTCAGCGCGGCGGCGCTGGCCGAGGAGTTCGGCCGGGCGCGGCGCGAGCATCCCAAGCGGCTGGCCGTGACGTTCATCAACCCGTGGATGCCGCGGCGGCTGGCGCAGTTGCTCGTGGTGCGCGCCGGCACACCAGCAGACCGGGTGATGGCGGAATTGACCAGGGACGAGCAGGCGCGGCTGGCCGGCGCGCTCAAGGCGACCGACCTCGAAATCGTCGGCACCGAGCCGATTGAGCGGGCGACCGCGACCGGCGGCGGGGTCGCGCTTTCAGAAGTCGACTTCACGACGATGGCGGCGCGGCGCATCGCGGGCCTGTATGTCTGTGGCGAGGCGCTGGACTTGTGGGGAGAGACCGGCGGCTACAACCTGCACTTCGCGTGGTCGAGCGGCATCTGCGCGGCCGAGGCGATTGCGGGGAGACAGCTAGTGTGATTGTCGAGTGTCGAATGACGATTGTCGATAGTCCCCGAGTATCCGGCCCGGCGGCGTACGTGCTGGTGTTGTTCTGCGCGAATCGGCGGACCCTGCGCGTCGGGGCGCTGGGCGAACTGGAGTTCCAGCCGGGTTACTACTTGTACGTCGGGTCGGGCGGGGCGAATGTGCTGAAGCGCATTGAACGACACCTGCGGCCGCGCAAGATTCGTCGCTGGCAAGTGGATTGGCTGACGAGCGGGCCTGGGCGCCTGCGACCGGCCGAGGCCTGCATTCTGCCCGGCCTGCGCGAGTGCGCGGTGGCACGGAGTCTCGGTCGATCCTTGGAGCCGGCGCACCGACTGGGCGCGTCGGACTGCCGCTGCATCACGCACCTCTACAACAGTCGGAACGCGGCGCAGGTGCGCCGCGTTCTCAAAGACCTCGTTCGTCGGGCGGGTCAGCGCGTGATTACCAGCCGTTCGGTGTAGCGCTCGGCCCCCACCCGCAGTTCCACTGAATAGACGCCGGCCGGCAGACCCGACAGCGTCACCGCGTGGTCGCCGGCCGCGACCGTGCCGGAGACCGGCTTGGCCGCAACGCGGCCGAGGGCGTCGATGACACGCAGTTCGGCCCGCGCCGGCGCGCCGAGGCCGAAGGCGAGGCGGGTGCGCCCGCGCGCGGGGTTGGGCGTGGCCTGCAGGCGGCGCGTCAGCCAGGCCGGCCGGTCCGCCGCGACCGCGGTGCCGTTGGCCGTGGTAACGAGCATCGAATCAACCGTCGTGTTGCCGACGATGTCCGAGGCCCGGACAAAGACCCAGTAGTTGCCGTCACCGACCGAGGCCGTGGCCCACTTGCCCTGCGTGTCCTCGGGTTCGATGACCGTGTCGCCGTCGGTATTGGATACGATGAAGCAGTATTGGCGGCGGTCGTAGTCGCCGTAGGAGCGGCAGGTGTTGTCGTTCTTGTAGATGACCAGCGTGTCGCGGTACCAGGTGGAATTGGAGAACTTGAAGCTGATGGTCCAAGGCAGCACGACCGAGCCGCCCGCGCTCTTGATCGAGTAATCTATCTGGAAGGGCGTGAGTTTGTCCCAGGTCGCGTTGCCCGTGGTGTAGCCGGTCTTGTCGTAGATGCGGGCGATGATGTCGACGTCGCCGGCGAGCGCCGTGGGCGCGAGGTAATTGTTGCGGGTGTTGTCGCGGCAGAACGCGAAGCGGGCGCCGGTACGGGCATCCTCGAAGACCGGTGCAAGCCTGTCGTCCATCGGCTCCATGATGGTCATCGGGTTCTGGATGAACCACCACGTCACGTTGGGAAAGCGCATCCAGGTGGAGCCGGTGTCGGAGATGCGCGCGAAGTGGAGGTGGTCGAAGCCGGTAACGGTCCAGTAGACGAGGAAGCCGATGGTGTCGCCAATCTCGACGCGGTCGCCGAGGGCGCGGTGGGGCCGGTTGCGGTCGATGTGGGCGTAGAGCCAGCCCGGGGCGCGGCCGGTGTAGGTCGTCGGCGAATCGCAGACCGCGACGCGGTAATGCAGGTCGGCCGAGGTTGTACC
>JAWOHG010000332.1:0-5759 GCA_046485245.1 bacterium | reverse complement strand
GGCTTGAGCGGCCGCTCGGTGGTGTGGTCGAAGATGGTCAGGAAGGCGCCCTGCGCGTGGGGCTGGAAGGTGGACATCTTTTCCTCGCAGACCACGAGGCAGGTGTCGAAGTGGCCCGAGGCGATGTGATACCAGCCCTGCGCCACCGAGAACACCCCCGTGCCGCCGCCGACGTAGCCGCGCATGTAGGGTTTGCCCCAGCAGCCGGCGCCGTCGGAGAGGTATTCGCCTTTCATGTGCACGCCGTCAAATGTGTCGGGTGCGGAGCCGAGGGCGACGCAGTCGACCTGGTTCATCTTCATCCCGCAGGACTGCAGGGCCATGTGTGAGGCCTGGAACGCGAGTTCCTTGCCGGTTTCCTGTGCCCGGCGGACGAACTTCGTCATCCCGGCGCCGACGATTGCTACTCTGTTGCCCATTTGTCCTCCTCAGGCGGCCACGACCGCGACCGCGGCGCTGGCGGTCGGGACGCCGCGCCAGGCCTGGACCACGGCGGCCCGGCGACGCTCGAGCTGATTGGGGCCGGCTTCGCCCCGGAGCTGTTGGACCGCGCAGTAGAGGCGGGCCAGCCCGGTGCCTTCGTACATGTAACCCATCCCCAGCGAGCCGCCCGACGGGTTGACCGGGAATTCGCCGGCCAGGGCGGTGGCGCCGCTCTCGGTCCAGGCGCCGACCTCGACGTCGGGCCTGATGCTCAGCGCGGCGAGGTGCTGGAGTTCCTTGTAGGTGTAGGTGTCGTCGACCTCGGCGAAGTCGAGTTCGGTGCGCGGCGCGGTGATGCCGGCGGTGCGGTAGGCCATCCGGGCCGCGGTGGCGACGTACTCGGGCTGCGCCCAGTCGCGCGCCTCGAGGTTGGGCGTGCCGTTGCACCAGCCCATGCCGGTGAGCCAGACCGGCTTGCGGCAGAGCTGGCGGGCCCGGGCCTCGGTGGCGAGCACGATGACGACCGCGCCGTCGACTGAGCCGGCGACGTCGAGTTCGCACAGCGGGCTGGCGACCGGCGCGCTCGCCTCGAAGTCGGCCAGCGTGAGCCGGGCGGCCTGGCCCGCGAGCGGGTTGGTCAGGGCGTTGCCGCGGTTCTTCATCGCGACGCGGGCGCACTGCTCGAGGGTGGTGCCGGTCTCTTCGCAGAACCGGCGCATCTCCAGGCCGGCGACGAAGTGGCTGTTCAGGCGCAGCGGCCGCACCGTCACCGGGTCCTGGGCGCAGGCCGCGATGCCGTCCGGGGTCAGCATGTTCGAGGCCTTGGAGTGGGCCTCGACGACAGCGACCTCGAACCGGCCGGTGAGCAACTGCATCCAGGCCGCGGCGAGACCGTGCAGGCCGTCGCCGGTGATGGTGTGCATCTGCTTGAGCGCGGCGCCGAGCTGGTCGGGCACGTACTCGTCGAAGATGGACACCCCTTCGTTGTAATCCTCGGCGCAGGTGACGAAGGTGTCGACGTCCTTGCGGGGATTGACACCGGCGTCAGCGTACGCCTTGACCGCGGCTTCGAACATCAGCTCCTTGTACGACAGGTCCGGCGTCAGGGTCCGGAACTGCGTGGCGCCGATGCCGACAATCGCTACTCTGCCAGGCATTGCACCTCCTGAATTGAGGAATCTTGTCAGACTCGATACCGGAAAGGACGGCGAAGAATACCCGGCCCGGCCCCAATGTCAACCAGTCTGGAATCGGACACCGGCCGGGCTTGCGCCCGCTCGCCCGGCCGCTAGAATGCCTGTCCTTAGTACCCGCGGATGATACGCCCCGACGAACCACTGCAAACCGACCCTGCCGGGACGGCCGTCTGCCTGCTGGACGGCTCGCGGCTGATTGTCGAGGCCATGGCGCGGGCCGGGGCCGACGTTTTTGTCGGCTATCCAATCACGCCAACCAACCTCGTATACAATTACAGTTTCAGGCGGATGCCCGATGCCCTGGCCGCGCCCGACGAGATATCGGTCGTGCAGTGGATGAGCGGGTTCGCGGCCGCGGGCCGACTGCCGTTCACCGCGACCTCGTTCCCGGGTTTCGCGCTGATGCTGGAGTCGCTGAACATGGCCGTGATGATGGAACTGCCGATGGTCGTGGTGCTGGCCCAGCGGCTGGGGCCTGCCACCGGCACGGCGACCGGCGGCGCGCAGGGCGACGTGCTGCTGCTGCAGGGGATGGTATCGGGCGGGCACCCGGTGCCGGTGCTGTCGATCAACAGCCTTGCCGACTGCTGGACCGTACCGGCCCGGGCGCTGCACCTTGCCGCGCGGCTGCGCACGCCGGTGGTCGTGCTGACTTCCAAGGAGCAGGTGATGACCCAGCACGACTGCGACCTCGACCGGCTGCCCACAATCGTGCCGGTGCGGCGTCGAACCTACGCCGGTACCGAGCCGTACGTGCCCTACGAGCCGGGGCCGGGGCTGGTGCCCGAGTTCGTCCCGGTCGGGGACCGCTCGCACCAGGTCCGGCTGAACGCCTCGACCCACGATCGGCGCGGCATCCTGCAGCACTCGAGCCCGGAGGCGCTGGCGAACACTGCCCGGCTGGAGCAGAAGGTGCTGGCGAACCTGGTTTCGTTCACCTGGTACGAGCACTTCCGCCGGCCCCGCGCCGAGACGGTAATCGTGGCCTATGGCGTGACCGCCCAGGCCGCCCGCAGGGCAGCGTTGCGGTTGGCCGCCGAGGCCCACTCCGTGGACCTCTTCATGCCCGGCACCCTGCTGCCCGTGCCGCCCCGGTACGTCGACATCCTCGCCGGGTACCGCCGGGTGGTCATCGCCGAGGAGAACCTGTCCGGGCTGTACTCGCGGGTGCTGTACGGCGCGGCCGGGCGAAGCGGGCTGGTGCGGGTGAACTCGCTGGGCCGGCTGGTTTCTCCAGCCGACATCGTCGCCGCGGTGAAGGCCGGTGACTGAGCGCTTCCTGGTCGGCGAGGCGCTGCCGTTCTGCGGCGGGTGCGGCCACGAGTCGATTACCCGGAGCACCGCGGCCGGGATGGCCAAGGCCGGGCTCGACCCGCACGACGTGGTGCTGGTGACCGACATCGGGTGTCACGGCATCATTGACCGCTTCTTCCGGACCCACACCGTGCACGGGCTGCACGGCCGTTCGGTCGCGCTCGGCGCCGGCATCAGCGCCGGGATGGGCAGGGGCCGGGTCGTGGTCTTTGTCGGCGACGGCGGCGCCGTCATCGGGCTGCAGCACCTGGTCGAAGCCGCGGCGCGCAACTTCGCCCTGACCGTCATCGTGCACAACAACATGCTCTACGGCATGACCGGCGGCCAGCCGTCGAGCGTGACGCCCGAGGGCTTTCGCACCGGCCCGACGCCGCAAGGCAAGGCCGGGCCGGGTTACGACTTGTGCCGCATCCTGCACGCGGCCGGGGCGGCCTACTGCCGCCGGGTCGCCGCTTCCGGTGACTTCTCGGACGCGGTGGCCGAGGCGCTGGGCGTGCCCGGCTTTGCCCTGCTCGAGGTGATGGAGCTATGCCCGAGCTACGGCGTCCGGCACAACCCGGGGCGCAAGCTGGCCGACATCGCGCGCGATGCCGGGCTTGAGTTCGAGACGTTGCGGAACCCGGACCGGGCCGTGCTCGGACTGGCGCGCCGCGAGGGGCTGCCGTCGCTGTTGGACGTGGAGCCGATAGCCATGCGCCGGCGCGTGGTGCTGTCGAAGCCATTCACAGTGCTGGTGAGCGGCTCGGCCGGCGGCGGCGTGCAGAAGGCGGCCGAGCTCCTGGCGCGGGCCGCGGTCGCGGCCGGTCTCCACGCGTCGAAGCAGGGATTCTACCCGGTGACGGTCGGCACCGGCTACTCGGCGGCCGAGGTGATAATCTCGCCCCAGCCGGTGCTGTACACCGGCATCGAGGCGCTGCAGGCAGCGGTGGTGACTTCACCCGAAGGGCTGGCCTATTCGCGGTCGCGGCTGGCCGCGATGGCCGCGGGCGCGGTCCTGGTCATCGACGAGGCGCTGGAACTGCCCGAGACAACGGCCGAGGTCTGGCAGGCGCCGTTCGCGCGCGCGGCCGGACCCCGGGGCGCAGCGCTGGCGGCGGTTGCCTGGCTGATGAAGCGGCGGCCGGTGCTGCCGGTCGAGTACCTGGCCGAGCTTTCCGGCCCGGGCCCGGTGGGCCGCGGGGCGAGCCTGGCAGAGCTGCTCGCGAAGGTCGAGGGCGCGGCCGGGACGCAGACGTGAGAGCATTACCAAGCCGACCGGAAACGGCGGCAGAAGGAGAGAGCAGTGATTGACTTCAGCTTCACCGAAGAGCAGCAGTTCGTCGCCAAGCTGGCCCGCGGCTGGGCCCAGCGCGAGGTCCTGCCGACAATCAACGAGCGGGATGCGGCCGCGCAGTTCGACCCGGCGGTCCTGAAGGGAATGGCCGCGACCGGGCTGTTGGGCCTGTCGATTCCGGCGCGCTACGGCGGGTCGGGCAACTGCTACATCAGCCTCGGCCTTGCCTGTGAGGAGCTGGAGTACGTCGACACTTCGCTGCGGGTGGTGATGTCGGTGCACATCGGCCTGAACTCGCTGACCCTGCTGTCGTGGGGCACCGAGGAGCAGAAGCAGCAGTTCCTCGTGCCGCAGGCCAAGGGGGAGAAGACCGCGACGTTCGGGTTGACCGAGCCCGGGGCCGGCACCGACGCGGTCGGCATCCAGACCAGGGCCCGGCGCGACGGCACCGACTACCTGCTGTCGGGCGAGAAGATGTGGATTTCGCTGGCCGACGTGGCCGACCAGTTCATCGTGTTCGCCTGGACCGACGCAAAGAAGCAGGCGGCGCGCGACCACAAGGGCATGTCGTGTTTCATCCTTGAGCGCGGCATGAAGGGCCTCTCGACCGGCACCATCCACGGCAAGCTCGGGGTGCGCGCGGGCAACACCGGCTCCATCACGATGGACGACGTGCGGGTGCCGGAGCGCAACCGCCTGGGCGAGGAGGGCGAGGGCTTTCCGATAGCGATGTTCGCCATCGACCAGGGCCGCTACACCGTGGCCGCCGGCTCGACCGGGCTGATTCGCGCCTGCCGCGACGCCTCGGTCGAGTATGCCCAGACGCGGCAGACCTTCGGCAAGCCGATTGCCCAGCACCAGCTCGTCAAGGAGATGATTGCCCGGATGGAATCGGACTACGAGGCGGCACGGCTGCTGTGGCTCAAGGCCGGCTGGCTGAAGAACCTCGGGAAGCGCAGCACGCGCGAGACTTCGCTGGCCAAATGGTTCGGGTGCGAGGCGGCCGAACACAGCGCGTCGGACGCGGTGCAGGTTCACGGCGCGTACGGGTTCTCGAGCGAGTACTCGGTCGAGCGGTTCTTCCGTAACTCCAAGGGCGCCCAGATTTACGAGGGCACGCGCGAGGTGCACAAGCTGGTGCAGGCCGACTACGCGCTGGGCCTGCGCGAGGACAAGCCGACCCGCCGCGCCCTGCCGGTCCCCGAGACCGATTAGCCCGCGTCAGTCGGGCCGCGCCGGGGTCTAAACCCGTGTGTTTGACATCGGGCGCAGCCGGGCCTACAATCTAGTGTCGGCAGGGGATTGGCATACCCTGCCGCGTTTCTGTTGTGTCTGACCGCGGACTGGTGAAGCAAGAAGCTCTCTATAATCATTGCAGGAGGTGCAATGGCCTGTTTCAATGGTAAGCGCCTGCTCGTGACGCTGGCCCTGGTACTCACGAGCGCGTCGTTCGCCCTCGCGGATAGGGTGCTCGTCCGGGTCGACGTACCCGACTACGAGACGCTCTATGAGCGCATCCCGTTCAAGGGAACGTCTATCGACATCGCGGGCAA
>JAWOHG010000329.1:0-3854 GCA_046485245.1 bacterium | reverse complement strand
CGGCTACGAACTGCTGCACCTCTCCTCCGCGCGCCAGTCCATCCTGCTCGACTTTGTCGGCGCGACCGGGGCCCAGGGCTATCCCGACCTCAGGGTCGACTCGCTCAAGACCTACGCCGCCACCGCGGGCAAACTCTCGTTCGTCGATGCGCTCTACCCGCGTGACGCCGAGCCGATATACGCCTTCAACTCGGCTTCGGGCGACACATTCGCCGGCAAGCCGGTCGCGGTGCGCTGGCTGGGCGGCCCGCACAAGGTCGTGTTCCTCGGGTTCCCGCTCTACTACTGCGAGAACGATGCCGCGCGCCAGGCCGCGGTCAAGGCGCTCGCCGACCTCGGCGAACCGTACGCGGTGGAGGAAGGACGCCCGACGCGTGACGCCCGACGCGTGACGCCGAACGCCAGCGTCGTCCGCGGTGCCCTCAATCTGCCGCGGGACATGACTGAATTGCGCTCGGGCAATTCGGATCGTGTCCCAAGGCCCGTGCTGCTCGATGCTGCCGGCCGCCGCGTCCTCGCGCTCAAGCCCGGCCCCAACGACGTGTCGCGCCTCGCGCCCGGCGTGTACTTTGTCCAGAGCGCGGGTCCAGCCGGGACAAGCCGGGTGTTGGTCCTGCGCTGACCGCGCCGCTTGCCAGCGGGCCGCGCCGGGCTAGACTGCGGCGGCGGGCCGCAACCGGCCCGCCTGGAGGTAACCTTGTCGTCTAGACGCGTTCTGGCCGCAGTCCTGCTCTGCATCCTGGCCGGTACTGCCCCGGCCAAGTCCCTGGTCGTCCGCGTGCAGGCACGCGACTTCCCGGAGCTGTCCGGCCGAATCGTCTTCAAAGGCACATCACTTGAGATCGTCGGCGGCCGGCCCGGCGAGTACTACGAACTGCTGCTGGACGAGCGCGACCTGCCGGTGGTCCGTTCCTCGGGACTCAGGACCGAGGTCGTCGTGCCGGACCTCGAGTACTGGCGGGAACTGGTCGCCGCCGACGGCGCGTATCACACGTATGACGAGCACGTCGTGATGCTGCGCGGCTGGGCCACGCTCTACCCCAACATCTGCCGTCTGGAGAGCCTCGGGCCGAGCTACGAGGGACGCTGGATCTACGGCCTGAAGATCAGCGACGACCCGCAGACCGAGGACCCGTCCGAGCCGGAGATGCTGATCTACGGCGTGATGCACGGCCGGGAATGGGCGGGCGGCGAGATGGTCCGCTACGCGGTTGACACCCTGCTGCGCAACTACGCGACCGACCCGGTACTCCGCGACTGGATCGACCGCCACCAGCTCTGGGCATTCCCGCTGATGAACGTCGACGGCTACAGCTACGACTACCCGGCCCAGCGGCTCTGGCGCAAGAACCGCCAGCCGTTCGACGGCGTCATCGGCACGGACCCCAACCGCAACGGCAACGGCGCCTGCCAGGGCGAGGCGGACCTCGAATGGGGAACCTTGGTGAACGGCTCGCAGACGTCGCACAACCCCGGCCACCAAGCTTTCGCCGGCAGCCGCGGCTTCTCTGCACCCGAATCGCGCGCGCTCACCGAGTTCTTCAAGACCCGCACTTTCCTGCTCGACGTCTCGATCCACATGTACACCGAATTGGTGCTCTGGGGCTGGAGCGTCACCCGCCCGACCCCGGACAACGACTTCATCGCCCTGCTCGGCCAGCGCTGCGCGGCCGCGATCGACCGGCTCGGCGGCGGCACCTACACGCCGCAGCAGGCCGGCTCGTGGTACCCGGCCAACATGGTCATCGAGGACTGGACCTACGGCTGGGCCCGGACCATCGGCGGCTTTCCCTGTCCCGCGTACACCTACGAGGTCGGCACGACCTTCTACCAGCCGACCGGGGACCTGGACCAGATGCAGCGCGAGTGTTTCGACGGCCTCTGGGTGATGATGCAGCACCTGGACAGCGTCAAGCTGCAGCTGAAGGGCAAGGTGCCGCGGCCGTTCATCGCCTCGATCGAGCAGCCGACGCCCGGCGACTACGCGGTGCACTGGACGCCGATTCGGCCGGCGTACAACGCGCCCGACCGCTGGGAACTGGAGGAATTGCAGGGCCTGAGCGTCGAAGCCGACAGCTTCGAGGCCGGCACTGCCCGGTGGGTGCTCCAAGGTGCGGAACTCTCCGGCGCGCAGCGGCGCTCCGGCGCCTACAGCGTCTTCCTCGGCAACTCCAGCAACATGAGCAACTGGCTCGTCACCCGCGACCCGTACCCCGTCGTCTCGGCCGGCGACTCGGTGACGTTCTGGACGTGGTACACCCTCGAGCGCAACTACGACGTCGGGATGTGCGAAGTCTCGCTCGAAGGCAAGGAGTGGTTCCAGCTCGAGGACCGCTACTCCGGGAACTCGGGCGGCTGGGTGCGCAAGGCGTACTCGCTCGCGCCCTGGCTGGGCAAGTCGGTCTTCATCCGGTTCCACGCCTGCAGCGACGACGGCACGAACTCCGGCGGGATGTACGTCGACGACGTCCACCCGGTCCCGGCCTTCTCGACCCGGAACGTTATCGGCGACAATATCACCGACACGCTGTATGCGTTCACCGCCAAGCCCGACGGGCACTACTACTACCGCGTGCGCGGCCACAACGCGGCCTGGGGCTGGGGCGACTACGGCCCGCTGAGGGATGTCCTCGTCGGGGGCACCGGCATCGTGGCAGAGCCGCCGCCAGCGGCGGTAGAGCGGCCGGCCGCAACCGCCATCACCGGCATTGCCCCGAGCCCGTTCTCGACCCGGGCCGCGGTCAGCTACGCGTTGGCGCGGCCCGGTCCGGTCCGGCTGAGCGTCCACGCCGGCGACGGCCGGCAGGTTCGGCTGCTGGCGAACGGCGTCCAAGGCCCGGGGCGCTACTTAACGCGCTGGGACGGCCGGGATCAAGCTGGCCGTCTGGTTCCAAGCGGCGTCTACCTGTTCCGCCTCGAGGCCGACCGCGTGGTGGTCGAGTCGACCATCCGACTGCGCTAGCTGGCACAAGGGCGGCCCGCGGGGCGCCGGGTGAACCCGTAGGCGTCCGGAATGTGCCCGGTCCTGCTGACAGGCCCGGCCAGGACACGCCGGTCTTTGGCCTGGCGCTAACCGCGCCGCTTGCGCGCGGCCCACGCCGGGCTAAGCTCTGGCGGCGGGCCGCGACCGGCCTGCCCGGAGGCAACATTGACCAACAGACGCGTTCTTGTCGTCATTCTGCTCGGTGCCGGGCACATTCAACCAGTAAATGCAACACATTGTGCGGCGGCTTCGAGCGGTGTTTTGAAGCCCAGGCACTTCATCGGGCGGGTGTTGATGGCGTGCTCGACCCGCTCGATCTCGGCCTGAGTCAGCTTAGCGAAATCAGTCCCCTTGGGAAAGAAGTACCGGACCAGACCGTTGCGGTTCTCATTGGTGCCACGCTGCCAGGCTGAGTACGGGTCGCAGAAGTAGCAACGGATGCCCAGCGCCGCGGTCACGGCGTCGTGACAGGCGTGCTCGAATGCATTGTCCAGGGTCAACGTCCGGCGAGCTCTCGCGGGCAATTGTCCGAGCCGGCTGATGATCGCCGCCGCAGTCCGCTTGCGGTCGCGCCCCCGGACCCGCACCAGCTTGACGAGCCGCGTCCGGCGCTCGACCAGCGTGTAGAGCACGGTCGTGTTGTGCCTGGACACCATGCTGTCACCTTCCCAGTGCCCAGCCTGTCGGCGCCGGGCCACGTGCTGCGGTCGTTCTTCGATCCCTATCCTGTTGGGAATGCGGCTCTTACGCTGCGCCTTACCCGTGCCACGATGACGCCGTCGCGCGTGGCTACGGGCCAGACAGCCGACGTACTCCTGACGTTGTGGATGAAACTGGCCGATGCGCTTGCCCAGATCGAGGAACTTGCCGC
>JAWOHG010000325.1:0-23139 GCA_046485245.1 bacterium | reverse complement strand
ATGCTCGGCAGACACTCCTGCGCGTAATTCGGCCCCATCGACGGACCGCATACTGCAAGCGCCATCCCAGCCACAAACATCAGAATAATCAATGACTTAAACATCTTAACCTCCGCTGTTTCGGACCTTCCAGACACGACCCGGCACCCGCCCACCCACACGCTTGCCTTCCTTGTTTTATCTCCTGCGACTGCGATTAGACCGCGCGGCCCGGCCGCCGGTGCGCGCCGGACCGCACTGGCGTGGGAATCCGACTTGACCAAGCATCTCGCACCCTCGCTGACATCTACCCTGGGTTCTGTCCTCGGGCCGCGCTTGAGATGAACGCTGACATCACCGCTGGCGCCTGCGCTGAAGGCAGAATTGAGCACACCCCTCGAACCGACGCTCGCCGCGCTGCTCGAACTCGACCTGACCGACCTGAATGCCTGCTATTTAGACACTTAACTCAATGGCCTTCTCGCCGGCCTGCTCGCGCTCTCTCTGGCGCCGTAATTCGGCCGCATCCTGAGCCGGACAGCCAATGGGGGATTCACCCTCTCCACAACCTGTGGTGTGCCATTCTCGCTCGCACCACTACCTGTAGTGGGCTGACTTGGATTCACACGCAGTCAGCGGCGGGCATTCACCCGCCGCCTTTGGAGTCAGCCGTCAGCCGCCTGGCCGGTCCTGACCAGCTTCTTCAGCGCTCTGCCGCTACCGGTGGTCAGTTGAATGGAGCTTATGTTTCCTGCGCATCTTCGAGTGCGTTGGCGAAACTAAACTATTGTTCTGCAACTACTTACAAAAACGGGAAGCGTCCCTAATATCCCATCGTCGTCATGTACGGGCATTGACCTGACGAATCGTATGAGCCGAGGAGAGTCGGTCGGGTCGGGTCAGTGATGTCCAGTATCTTCAGCCCGGCCATCTCGTTGGCGATGTAGGCTCGGCCGTTGTCGATGTGGATGTCAACCGCCTCGTCCGCGCCAAGCAGCCAGGTGTCTCTGATTGGCGCTGCCGGGTTGCGTACGTCGTAAACGTTCAGACCTTCCCAGTGACAGCCGACAAAGGCCGAGCTTGCCCGCCCGTTGACCCAGATGCCCATGCTCCAGCCCGGCGTGTTGGCCCGGCTGACCTGCCGCGGCTGGGACGGGTTGGCTACCGACACCACCGTCATCTCGTTGACTTCGCCGTCCCCTGAGCAATAGGCGAAGGTGTCGCAGAGCTCGATGTCGTAGCCGCCGGCCTGGTCCACCATTCCGACCTGGTAGGGCGTGCCCGGGTCGGCGACGTTGAGCACCCGGAACTCGATGTCGCCCGACTGGTTGGGGTTGTAGGTGGTAATGTAGCAGTAGTCGCCGCGGGCGCTCACGCACTCGGTCGCGTAGCCGAGCGCGGTAAGTCGATGCGGCGCGGCCGGGTTGGTCACGTCGACCACGTACAGGCCCCAGCGGTCGCCGAGGAACGCCGCGTTGTTGGTCACGCCGATGGCCACGCCCGAGTCCCGGCAGGCTCCGATGCGCCAGGGCCGGGCCGGGTCTGCGATGCTGTAGGCCTTGAAGCTGTCGTCGCTGATGACGAAGGCGAAGCTGTCCTGCAGCGCGAAGTCGTTGAGCGCGGTGCCCAGCACCGAGAGCCGGGCCGGGTTGCGCTCATCGGCGATGTCCCAGGTCTCCAGCCCCTTGCGCGAGCCGACAAAGAGCAGGGAGTCCCGGACCCGCACGCGGTTGACCAGGCCGCCGGCGTTGATGTCACAGAGCAGTTCCAGCGCAACGCGGTCGGACCGGGCGAAGCGGAGCAGGCTGACGCCTGAGCCGCGGGCCAGGGCCAAGATTGTCTCGGCGGGTGTGACGCGGCCGTCCACGTCAAAGGACGGACCGTATGACCAGCGGCCGACCTCAACTAAACCTGTCGAGTCGCCCGGTGCCTGCGGCAGAGGTGCGTTCCAGCCGGGCAGTTCGATGCCGCGTTCGGTCAGCCACCGGCCGCGCTGGCGCGGGTGAACCGAGGACAGGCTCTCCAACACCGCAGCGTGGTCGAACACGTCCATCGGCCTTGCCTCTGCCGCCGCCCCGAGCAGCAGCAGCATCCCACCGACAATCATCAGCCGTCGTGTCATACGTTCATCGTAAGACACGCCCTTGCCTTGTCAACCCGCCGGCCCGCACCGACTGGAAACGTGCGGGCGGCCCGTAGGCCGCCCGCGTTAGTTGGAGCCCGGAGTCTATTCGATTACCAACTTCCTTGTCAGGTTCTCCCCGCCGGTGACGCGGACGAGGTAGACGCCGGGAGAGAGGGCAATGTCGAATGACGATTGTCGATTGTCGATTGCCCGGCGGTAGACGAGGCGGCCGGAGGCGTCATACAAGGAGAGGGTCGAAGGGCGAGGGGCAAGGGACGAGGGTCCGGACCAGCGGATGGTCGCAGAGCCGACAGCCGGGTTCTGGAGAATCTCCAATCGCCGATTGCCGATCTCCGATCTGCCCTGCACTCCCTGTGTTGGGGTTTGGGGCTTGGGATTTGGGCTTTCCCCGGCCACGCCGGGGACGTACCGCCAGAATTCCCGCGTCTTGTTGCCCTTGAGCGCATACAGCGCCTCGCCGTCGGCCGCGATGCTGCCGCCGCCTTTCACCCGCTTCTTCTTGCCTGTGCTGCCGAAGGCGGGAATCGTCTCCTGCTCAGCCCAGGTCATCGTCTCGAGGTCGAGCGAGTAGAAGTCCTGCGTGTTGCCGCCCTTGAGCGCGTAGAGCGTCCCGTCCAGCAGCGCCGCGTCCGACCCGTCCTTGGCTTTCTTGTTCTTGCCGGTCTGCCCGTTGGCAGGCGGCATCCCGGGCAGCAGCGCGCCCCACGTCCCCGCGGCAAGGTCGTAGGCGTACAGCTCCTGGTACTTGGCCTTGTGGGCGAGCAGCCGGCCCCGCGCCTCGTCGTACACCAGCCAGGAACCTTTGTCCCACTTGGGCTTGACGCCGGCCGGGGCGTCGGCCAACGCCTGCCACGCGCCGGCCGCGATGTTGTAGCGGTAGAACTCGGTCTTGTAGCCCTTGAGCAGGTAGACGTAGTCGGTGTCGCCGGCTACGTACACCATGTCCGTCCCGCCCTTCACCTTTTTGTTGGACAGGCCCAGCGGCACGTCCTCAAGCTGGGTCCAGGCCGAGTCGAGCACCGAGTACTTCCAGAACCCGCTTCGGTTATTGCCCTTGGTGGCGTAGATGGTACCGTTGCCGTCGGATGAGCCGACCGCGCCCTTGTAGGGCGGCTTGGCTTCCGTGCCCAGGGGCCACGGGGTCAGCTCGGCCCACGCGCTCGCCGCGGCGTCGTAGCAGTAGAAGTCGCCGGTCTTGTACGCCTTGGCCCCGTAGAACCGGTCCGACCGCGCGTCGTAGGCCACCCAACCGCCGTCTTTGACCGCCTTGCCCGACGGCGACAGCGGCACGTTGCCGACCTCGACCCAGCCCGGCGGCAGCGGCGGGGATGCGGTGTGAACGACAAAGCCCTTGCCCAGCGTGTCGTTGAGGGCGTTGCCGTCGGAGGCAATCCACACCGAGCAGCGCGCCGCGTATGCACCGGGCAGGTGCGGGCCGGGCCAGGCCCGGAAGGCGGCCCGCCCCGAGTCGCCCGAGGCGAGCCCGGTGATGGTCACTGAGTCGGCGTAGGCCGTGCCCGGCCCGGTGATGGAGAGCCACGCCCGGAACGTTGCCGGCCCGGCGCCGTAGTTACGCACCCGGGCCGCGGGCAGGACCAGGCTCGCGGTGTCCACCGTGTCGGCCGGGCTTTCGATTGAAAGGACCCCGACGTCGACCGTGTTGACCGTGAAGCCTGAGCCGGCCGTGTCGTTGGCGCGGACCTGGTCGGTCACCAGGTACACCGAGCAGCGGGCGGCATAGGAGCCGGGAGTGGCGTTCCAGGGAGCAAAGGCCAGGGTCGTGTCGGCAAAGGGCAGGCCGGACGAGAGGACGACGCTGTCGGAGTAGCCCGGCGTCGAGTTGATGCTGTAGAACACGCGGGCCAGCTCGCGGGCCGTGCCGTTGTTGCGCACCGTTGCGGCCGGGACCACCAGCCCGGGCGGCACCGCCGCGCCGGGCGAGACCACCGCGACCGCGGCGATGTCGTGCACCGCGACCAGCACGCTGTCGGCGCGCCGGTCGTTGGCCGGGGCCAGGTCGCCCGCCAGTTCGGTCGAGCAGCGCACCGCGCTCCAGCCCCGAACCCGCGCGGTCCAGGCCGGGAAGCTCACCAGCCGCGCCGTGCCCGGCGCGTGGCCGGTCACCCGCGCCGTATCGGTGTGGGTCGAGCCGATGCGCAGGCGCACGAGGTAGCTCTCGGTCGCCGCGCCCCAGTTGTACACCGAGCAGGCCGGCACCACCGACTGGCCCGAGTCAACCATCCCCACCGGCGCCAGCACCCGCGTGACACCGACGTCGTGGTTGACGGCGGGGCCGTAGGTTACGGCGATGTAGGGCCGGTTGGCGTGCGAGTAGCTGTAGGCCTGGGCGTCGGCCCACGAAGTGCCGGGGTACATCCAGCCGATGGCAATCCAGTCGGGTGATGAGAGCCGGTCCTCGATTGCCTGCACACCCGCGGTGTTGAGCGGCAGCGCGTTGAGACCCATCGTGGTCGGGCCGCGCGCCCCGGCGAGGACCCCGCCACCGGTGCCGTTGTAGACCGACTCGGCGCTCGCCGGCACGGGGTCGAAGGGTATCACCCGCACCTGGGTTGTCTCGGGCAGGACCACGGTCTGCTGGTACACCGTGTAGCCGAGGGTCGCCGCGGTGACGTCCGAGCCGTCGGGAATGGGCGAAAGGTCGAACCGGGCGAACCCGCGGTTGTCGATGGTCCCGGTCATCCCGCCGTCGTAGCGGCCCCAGCGGACGTCGTAACTGCTCATCGACCAGCCGTAGACATTGTAGGTAATCGACTTCCAGACATAGCGCGAGTGGTTCGGGTGCACGGTCGTGTCGGAGTCGACCAGGGCACCCGGGGCGGCCGCGTACACGGTGGTCGTCAGGCGGCCGCCGGGCGCGACGACGGTGCGCGAGTCGGCGGTGCGCAGCTCGGTCACCTCTGTCCCGACCGGCAGCCTCGACCACTCCTGCCAGCGCGGCGCGGTGCCGGCCAGCGCAGCGGGCACCAGGACGACTAACGTCAACCAGCATCTCATCAAGCCTCCTGTGCGGGGATCATTGCACGGTCCGGCCGCGCCGGGCGCGGGCCCCGGGCGACCCGAAACAGCATAGTGACCGTGTCGGGCGAGTCAACGCCCCTGTCCGCGCGAAGCGGCGGGCGGCCCGAAGGCCGCCCGCCTGGTCCCTATCGGTCTCTCTCGCTATTGCTCGATGACGACCTTCGCGGTCGAACTGCAGCGTTCGCTGTCGAACCGGACGAGGTAGACGCCGGCACTGAGCCCGCGCAGGTCGAGGTCGACCTTGCCCGTCCGGCCCGCGACCAGTTCACGGCGCGTCACGACCCGGCCCGCGGCGTCAAACACGCGCACCGCGGCCGGCCCGGCGACGGGCAGGACGTAGTGCAGCGTGGTCCGCCCCGATACCATCGGGTTGGGCGCAAGCGTCACCCGGCCGGCAACCTCGACCGGCGCGCCCTGCACGCCCGCGCGGGGCGCCGGGGCGAACGCGGTCGGTGCCTGGAAGTAACGCCAGAACTCGAGCGTCTTGTTGCCCTTGGCGGTGAAGAAGCCGCCGTTGCCGTAGGACACGAGGTCGGCCCCGGCCTTGACCCGCTTCTTCTTGCCCGTGGTGCCGTAGGCCGGCAGTGTCTCGAACTCGGTCCAGGCGTTGGCGGCGATGTCGTAGCGCCACCACTCCTGCGTGTTGCCGCCCTTCAGCGCCCAGACGGCGCCGTTGAAGTAGGCGCCGGACCCGCCGTCCTTGCTCTTCTTGCTGCGGCCGGTGTAGCCGCTGGGCCGCGGCATGCCGACCAGCGACTGGCTGTTCCAGGTGCGGGTCGCGAGGTCGTAGGTGTAGAACTCATGGTACTTGGCCTTGTGGGCGTACAGCAGCGTACCCTCGTCGTAGACCAGCCAGGAGCCCTTGTCGTACTTGGGCTTCGCCCCGACCGGCGCTTCCTGCAGCGTCTCCCACCGCTCGTTCGCCACGTCGAACCGGTAGAACTCGCACTTGTAGCCCTTGAGCAGGTAGATGTAGTCGCCCGAGTCGGACGCGATGTACACCAGGTCGGTGCCGCCCTTGACCTTCTTGTTGGACAGGCCGTAGGGCACGTCCGCCATCTGCCGGAACGAGTCGCGCTGCGTGTCGTAGCGCCAGAACCCGGCCGTGTTGTTGCCCTTGGTGAAGTAGACGTAGCGGTTGCCGTCGGCCGTGCCGATGGCGCCCTTCTTGGACAGCTTGTTCTCGATCCCGGTCGGGATCGGCGAGTTGGTCGTCCAGCGGTTGTTGACCGGGTCGTAGGAGTAGAAGTCGGCGGTCTTGTTGCCCTTGGCGAGGTAGATGATCCGGTTGCCGGCCATGATCGCGGCCCAGCCGCCGTCTTTCACGGCCTTGCCCGACGGCGCGACCGGGATTGTGGCCATCTCGTGCCAGCCCGCCGGCCACTGCGGCCCGGCGGCGACAAAGAACCGCGCCTGCAGGACGTCGTTGGCCGGGTTGGGGTCGCCGCCCGCGAAGGTCGAGCAGCGCGCGGTCCAGGCCCCGGTGTCCATCCCGACGTTGTGGGTCGGGAAGGCGATGACGGTGTCGGTCCCGGCCGGCACCGCCGCGACGTCCACGAACCGCGTGTACACGCGCGAGCCCGCCGGGTTGGCCAGGATGAACCATGCGCGGAACCCGGCCGGCACCGTCGCGTAGTTGCGCCAGCGCGCGCGCGGCGTGACCGTGGTCATCGTGTCGATGGTCCCGGTCGGCTCGACGATGGCCAGCACGCCGATGTCGGCAGTCTGCGCCGTGACCGTGAAGCTGCCGGTCGCCAGGTCGTTGGTCGAGTTCTGGTCGCCGGCGAGCCAGGTCGAGCACCGTGCCGAGTACGGGCCGGGCACCGGGAAGTTATCCGCGGTGAAGTCGACCGTGTCGAAGGTGCCCGGGGCGAGCCCGCTGACCTGCACCGAGTCGAGGTACTCGGTCGTGCCGGTCGCGGTGTTGACGCAACGGAAAAAGGTCCAGAACGTCTCCGCGCCCGCGCCGTTGTTGGTGACGACGCCGCGCGGCGCGACCACCGTCGCGGTGTCGAACGAGCCTGATGGCGCGAGCACCGCGGTCGCCGCCACGTCGTGCGCGACCGTCCCGAGCACCCAGAAGGTGTCGAGCTTGATGTTGTTGGCCGGGGTCAGGTCGGAGATGAGCAGTTCGGCGCGGTCGAGCCACACGCCCGGGCTGGAGTACAGCGAGTCGCTCATCACGACCGAGGTGAACCCGCCCGGCGCCAGCCCGAACACGGTCTCGACGTCGGCCCACGCGCCGATGCGGAAGCTCACCGGTATCACCGGCTCGTTGGTGTTGCCGAAGTTGCGCACCATGCACTCGGGGTGCAGCCAGGTCGAATCCGGCACCGTGTCGATCGGCGCGATGACGCGGACGATGCCGATGTCGCGGATGGCGACGAACACCGAGTCGCGCTTGTAGTCGTTCCAGTTGGTCGAGTCGAGCCCGAACTCGGTCGAACAGGCCACCGCGTGCCAGCCGCGCTGGGTCAGGACCGTCGGCGGGAAGGTGACTTCCCACCGCTCGCCGCTGGGCTGGGCCGTGACCTGCGTGACCTCGCTGTAGCCGGTGCCGATTTTCATCCGCACGCCGTAGCTCGCGGTCATCGTGCCGTAGTTCTCGACCGTGCAGGCCGGGGTCACGACCGCGCCCGAGTCGACCTGACCGACCGGCTCAAGCAGCCGGTGCACGCCGGCGTCAAAGGGCACACGGACGATGACCGTGTCGGTCAGCTTGTCGTTGGCGTTGTAGGTGTCGGTGCCCAGCCGGGTCGAGCAGGCGACGGTGTGAATGCCGCCCTGGTTCGTGCCCACGACCCAGTCCTCGGCCGGGAAGGTGACGTAACGAGCCGTACCCGGCTCGTGGACGAGCACCTGCCCGAGCTGGTCGTAGAACGAGCCGATCTGCATCCGCACCGAGTAGGACGCCGACGTGGTGCCGTAGTTGTAGGTCGAGCAGGCCGGCGAAATCGTGTCGCCCGGGTTCGCGAACGGGCCCGGCGCGAGGATGCGCGTGCAGCCGACGTCGATGCCGATGACCTCGAACGGCTCGGTCCAGGTGTCGTTGGCCGGGAACGCGTCACCGACCAGCCCGAGCGAGCAGCGCGCCACGTAAGACCCGCCCGGCGAGGCGAGCCAGACCCCGAAGTTGATGGTGTCTTCGCGGCCCGGACCGAGCGTCTTCGTGCGAGTCTGGCTGTAGCCGTTGAAGTACATCGTGGCCGGGAACGTGCGCGACTGCAGCGTGTCGTAGTTGCGCGCGGTCACCCGCAGGCGCACCGTGTCGCCGATGTTGTAGGTCGCGCGCGGCGCCGGCATCCCGGTGATGCCCACGTCCGAGGACAGCAGGTTGTGCCAGCCGTCCATCTTGTAGATGTAGTGGTCCGGGTTCTGCATTATCCCGATCCAGTAATCGCCCGAGCGCGGGTCCCAGGCCACGCCGCGGCTGTTGTTGACGTAGCCGCCCAGGTTGGGCAGCTTGGCCCTGTTGATGACGTGAAAATCGTTACGGTCGAGCTCGAACAGGTACACCGAGTCGAGTATGCCCGAGGCCGAGAAGTAGGTGTAGACCATCAGCAGGGTGGGCATGTTCGGGTTGGTGGTGGAATAGTCGATGTCCATGCACCGCGCACCGGCATAGGAGTAGCCGAGCTGGGGCAGCCCGGCCCGCTGCAGCACCGTGCCCATCGTGTCCATCACGTATATCGAGCAGGGGAACACGCCCTCGCCCATCCGGTCCACGATGTAGAGCTTCTTGTGGCGCTCGTCGAAGGCAAGCCCGGTCGGGTACTGGGTTGCCGGCGACTGGAACTGGCGGGTCACGCCGCCGCCCGCCGCATCGACCTTGTAGACCCGCTTGTACTTCGAGCTGTGCACCCACAGCGAGTTGTCGTAGCGGCAGTAAGCCAGGTCCTGGAACGAGTCGTTCACCGGGCCGGGCAGCGTCGTAACCGCGATGGTGTCCTTCATCATCGGGTTGGTCGAGTCGCTCGACCGGTACCGGTGGAACACGCTCTGCCAGAAATACACGGCGTTGAGCTTGTCGTTCAGGCCGTTGTAGCCGAGGCCGTACAGGCCCCACTGCAGGCCGACCAGGTCGCTCACACGGGCCGGGCCCCACAGCACGGACGGCGGCGGGTCCTGGTACGGGACTTTCTTGGGCGCCGCCCACTCGCCGCCGCCGATGAACTGCTCGGGCTGGGTCTCGCCCGCGAGGGCGACGACCGGCAGCGCGACCAGCGCCAGCAGCGCGAGGGTCAGCATTGTCACTTCTCTGCGCACCTTTGCCTCCTAGTAGCAGGTATGCTTCGGGTGGAATTGTAGACGGATTATGCGCGGTCAGGACCAACCCACCCAAGTTTGGTCTGATCCCCTTTGTTGCGGCGGTAGCCCACGCCGCATTGTGACGATGTTAGGCGCCGCGACCGGCGTGTCAAGCAGGAATTGCGCCCCGGTCGCGCGCCGGGCGGCGGCTCAGTCGGCGACGACCACGCGGCAGCTCACCCCGGTCCCGTTCACCGTGGCGACGTAGACGCCGGGGCGAAGAACAGGGAGAGAAAGAGAGCGAGAGACCGCGAGGTCGAGAGAACGGGACAGGACAAGGCGGCCGGAAGCGTCGTAGAGCGAGAGGGTCGAGGGGCAAGGGGCAAGGGACGAGGGGCCGGACCAGCGGAGGGTCACGGAGCCGACCGCCGGGCTCTGGGCAATCTGCAATCTGCAATCTGCAATCTGCAATCGTCCGTCGGTCCCTGGTTCGGCCACGCCGATGGCCAGCCGCTCGTAAATCTCCAGCCCGACCGTGTTCTTCGCGGCGTAGGCGTAGGGCCGCACCGCGACCACGTCCAGGCACGCCGGCGGGGTCCGGTAGAACCCCACGCGCCGCGGCCGCGCCGGGTCGGATATCCGCAGGACCTGCAACCCGTTGTCGCCGTCCGCGACCCAGGCCAGCGAATCGACCACCGCCACGCCGCGTGCCGACCCGTCGGTGTCGTAGTCACCTACCTCGGTCGGCTGGGTCGGGTCGGCGATGCTGATGACGCGCAGGCCCGCGTTCTCGTCCGCCACGTAGGCATGCGTGCCGCTGACCGCGACCGCGTAGGCCGTGCCCGGCGTGTCACAGAACCCGACCTCGGTCGGGCTCTGGGGGTTCGATACGTCGACGACCCGCAGGCCGGCGAATGCGTCCGCGAGGCACACGTAGTCCCCCGACACCGCGGCGCCGATGGCATACCCCGGGCTGTCGAACGAACCGACCTCGACCGGGTTCGAGGGCGTGGCGCAGTCCACCACCCGCAGGCCATAGGCCTCGTCGCAGACATAGGCGTAACGACCGGACACGGCCACGCTGTAGGCGATGCCCGGCGTGTTGGCCGTGCCGACCAGCCGCGGGCTCGCTGGATTGGACACGTCGACGATGTGCATCCCCGAGGTATCATCGGCCACGTAGGCGTAGGTGCCGGATACGGTCACGTCGCGGGCAAACCCCGGCGTGTCCAGCCGGCCGGCTTCGCGCGGGTTGGCCGGGTCAGAAACGTCGACAATCCAAAGTCCGGACTGGCCGCAGGCGAGGTAGGCGTAGGAGCCCAGCAGGCCGACGCCCTGGGCGTGGGACGGCACCGCGTAGCTGCCCAACTCGCTCGGGTTGAACGGGTCCAGCGTCTCGATGACCCGCATCCCGCCGCTCTGGTCGGCGACGTAGACCTTGGTCCCGGCCGCGGCCGCCTTGTAGGACGAACCGATGGTATTGAAGAACCCCAGCTCGGTCGGGTTGGACGGGTCCTGGATGTACATTATCCGCAGGCCCGAGCCCAGGTCGGTGACGTAGGCGTAAGCCCCGGCGAGGTTGACGCCGTAGGCCGTGCCCGGCGTGTCGCAAGACCCGGCCGCGGTCGGGTTAGCCGGGTTGGACACGTTCACCACCCGCAGCCCCGCGTCGCCGTCCGCCACGTAGGCGTACTGGCCCGACACCGCCACGCCGTAGGCGAACCCGGGCGTGTTCAGCGAGCCGACGCCGACCGGGTTCTGCGGGTTGGAAACATTGACCACCTGCAGCCCGCTCGAGCCGTCGGCCACGTAAGCGTAGCTGCCGCTCACCACGACGCCGAACGCGTAGTCCGGCGTGTCGAACCGACCGACCAGGCCCGGGCTCGCCGGGTTGGATATGTCCACCACGGCCAGTCCGGCGCCCTCGGCGGCGACGTACGCGTACGTCCCGCTCACCGCCACGGCCAGGGCCAAACCCTCGACCTCGCACCCGCCCAGCCGCGCCGGGCTTGCCGGTGTGTTCACGTCCCAGATTTCCAGGCCGGCTTCGTTGTTGGCGATGTAGAGCCGCTTCGTCGCGTTGTCGTAGTGCAGGCCCTGCACCACGGCGCGGGTGTGGATGCGCTCCGACACCTTCACCGGCGCGGACGGGTTCTGGATGTTCAAAACGTACACCCCGCCGCCCGAGCCGAGGTACACCAGGTTCCGCGGTATGTCCAGGGCCACGGCATACGACAGGCCGAAAGGCCAGCTTCCGACGAACCGCACCCCGGCGGAGTCGGGGGCCAACAGCGGCTCGGCGCCCGGAACGGCGGCGGCAACGGTCAGGACGGCCAGCAATCCAAGAATGATGCTACGCATATGTCCTCCTTGAGCGATCGGCAGCCACGAACCGACAAAGGATAATTATACACACCCGGCTTCAAAATAGAAGCTGGACGCGCACAGTCAAGCCGGTCGCCCGGCCCGCCGCGCGCCCGCCAGCGCTGCCAGCACGACCAGCACCAGCGCTTCGACCAGCGAACGGAACCTCATGTTCTCGCCCACCTCGAGCAGGGTACCCGCCGCCCAGACGTAGACGAGCGTTACCGCGATTAGGCCGAAGGCCGCGGCCCGGGCCGGCTCTCGCCGCCGCAGCCGCAGGCACAGGACCGCGGCCGCCGCCAGCGCGACGGCGTAAAGCAGCGGCAGCGCCAGCCCCATGTTCAGCGCCTTCTGCCGGTAGAACGTTGCCCGGTCGGTGCGCTGCAGCTCCGGCTCGATGTGGAACATCAGCCGGCCCTGCAGCAACTCCGCGGCGAGCACCGCGCCGCGCGCGCGGACCCGGTTTTCGCCCAGCCCGATGAACGCGGTCGCGGGCATGAAGAATATCAGGTTCGCGTCGAGCCCGCTGCGCCAATACGCGGCCGGGCGCAGCCGCAGCAGCCGGCGGGCGTCGCGCAGGTACGCGCGGGATACGTCGACGTACCCGATGTGGTTGAAATTGGGCGTCCCGCTGGCGCGCGTCCTCTGGTCCAGGGCCGGCACGCCGGTCGGAGTCCTGGTCTCGCTACCCGGGACTGCCGCGGCGTAGGCATCCGGCGAGCTGAATGGCGCGATCAGTGCCAGCGGCGAAAGGCTGCCGCTCGCGACGAGCGACTCCAGTTCCGGCTTGGGTACGAAGGTGTGGGTCATCCGCGCGAGGTTCATCCCGAACCAGCTCGAGGCCGAGAACGTCCCGAACGTAACAAGGTTCTTGCCGTACCAGGCCAGGATGACCACGAGCGCCGCGCCGACCGCGATCGCCGCCCGCCGGCCGGCCCTCGACCCCCGCCACGCGCCCCAGAACGCGGCCAGCCCGGCCGGCACGACGAACAGGACGTGGAAGAAACTCATCGTCAGGCACAGCCCAGCCAGCGCCGTGCCCAGCGCTGCGGCCCAGCGCCGTCGCCCTGTCGCGGCGACTCGTTCGGCCGCGAACACGGCCCCGAGCAGCAGCGCGATGACCGGCAGCGTGTAGTGCAGCCAGTTTTCGTACAGCACGAGCGTCGGGCTCACCGCGTACAGCCCGGCCAGCGCGAGCGCGCTCGCACGGGTGGCCCCGAGCCGCCGCGCCAGCAGGTACAGCATCACCACGACCGCCGCGCCCAGCACGGACCCGACCGCGGCGAACGCGGGCTGGGGCGAGTCGAACAGCCCGAGCACCGCGCCGATGAACAAGTTGTACAACGGCGGCTGGCTGTGCAGAAACCACAGGCTGCGCCACAGGTCGGTGCGCAGCAGCACCGGGTCGAGGTACTGCCAGTAGGTCGCCAGCGGTGTCGCGTCGAACCGCACCCCGGCAAGGTAGTACAACACTCGCGCCAGCGCAAACACGGCCAGCAAGCCGCCTACCGCGAACGCCTCGTTACCCTCGCCCCGCCTCCCACGCCCCACGCCCCTCGCCCCTCTCACCTTGCCGGCCTGATGTCAAACACGCGGCCGCCCGGCACCGTGGCCAGTTGCCGAAAGTCGATGCCGCCGGCCTCGAAGTAGTCCGAGCGTTCCAGGTAACCGAACACACCCAGGCCGCGCGGGTCGCCATCGACCCAAAGCGCCAGCGCCGGCAGGAATTCCTCCAGCCGCGAACGGCCCGACTGCAGCGCCGCGCTCAGTGACCGGTAGTCGGTCAGCGGCGGCAACCCGGGCGCGGCCGGCGGCACGTCGCGCAGCGGCCAGATGACGGTCCTGTACCCGGCCGCACGCGGCCCGGCCTCACTGGCCAGCGCCGCCAGCGTGGTCGACAGCGCCGAGCCGCTGTACTTAAGCCCGTCGGCCCTCACGAGCTCGCCCTTGCGCGCGATGAAGTAATCGCGGCCCGGGTATGCGAGGGTCAATGCCGGGTTGAGCGGCCCGAGGTCGCGCGCGTACACGACCGGGCCGTCCAGGTCCAGGCTGTTGGCGTTGAACGCGTCGCCGAGTTCAGAGCAGAACACCAGCGCGTTGTCCAGCCGCCGCGCTCGCGCCTCGGCCAGCAGCCGGCCGTCCACACCCCAGTACCCGCGGTACCAGCGCCAGAGCGGCGGCAGGCCGGCGAGCAGCGCGAAGACCAGCGCGACCGGCACGAACCGCGCCGCGAAATCGACGCGCACGGTCTTCCTGCCGGTGGCCGGCATCTCCATGGGCGTCAACCCGCGCGCGACGAGGACCAGCACCGGCCCGAGCGCCTCGTAGAGGAAACGGGGGCCGAAGGCGAGCCCGTGCGACCAGTAGAAGAAGTACGCGGCCGGCAGGGCGAGAAAGCTCGCCAACAGCAGCCAGTCGCGCCGGTCCCGCGTCCCGCGCAGGAAGGGCAGCATCACCAGCAGCAGGGTCGGCGCCGGCCACTCCAGCACGAACCGGTTGAACAGGTTCAGGTCGTGGCCGACGTTCAGCAACCCGCGCAGCGGCGTGTGGGCCGCGCCCCAGCCGCTGTGGCCGAACCCGATTTCGTGGCCCGGCCCGTACTTCGCGACATAGCCGAACAGGAGAGGGTCGCCGTTGGTTAGCCGGTTGTGCGCCAGGAGCAGCGCGCCGGTAACTGCCCCGCCCAGCACGAGCAGGCCCAGCCGCCGCAGGCCGCCCGGCTCGCGCGCCCGCAGCGCCGTGTACGCGACCAGCGGCAGGCCGAACGCCAGCGCGGTGTACGGCCGCACGCACGCCCCGAGCCCGAGCAGCAGACCGGCGCCCAGCGCCGCGCCGGCCCCGCCGGTGCGCAGGGTCCGCAGCCCCAATACCAGGAACCCGGTCAGCAGCACCAGCGCACTGGCGTGGTTCATGTACTCCCCCGACATCGCCCACAGCCACGGCGAGGCGCAGGCCAGCAGCGCCGCGGCCCGGCCGGTTCGCTCGCCGTACGCCTCGCGGCCGAGCGCGTACGCCAGCGCCGCAAAGCCCGCCCCGAACAGGGGGTTGACCAGCCACGGCGCGCCGGCGAGCACCCCGGGAACGAGTGCGAGCGAGTGCAGGAATGGGTACACCGAGTACCAGCGGCCATCGTTGACCGCGTGACCGTAGTCGAAGAAATCGGCAAAGCCCGGCGATTCGAGCCAGAGTCGACCGGCCGCGAAGATGCGGGCCTGGAAGAGCTGGGCAATCGAATCCTGCACGTGCGGGATGCGCTCGAACACCAGCACCGCGGCGAGCGCCGACACGACGAGGACAAAGCCCGCGCAAAGCAGGATGAATCGCCACCGGCCCAGTCCCACCAGCCGCTCGAACACGGTGCGGGCCGCCCGGCCGACGCCGCCGAAGGGGCGAGAGCCCCGGCGCGTCCCGGTAGCGCCACGCCGCCACGCGCCAAACACGAACAACCCGGCGCCGAGGCTGCCCAGCGCGGTATAGAGCACGAGGTGACTCCGGCTTGGACGCACCCACGAGTACTCCCACGGCACGAGGCTGAGCCCGACCAGCGCGACCGAAAGCGCCAGCCCAAGCCGCCGGCCCGGTTGCAGCACCGCGCGGGCAAGTGCGCGGCCGTGTCCCGTGGCCGCGGCCAATGCAAGCACGACGACAACCGACGCCGCGACAACGGCCCACACCGGCACGACAAGCCCGCTGCCGACGTGCAACTGCCCGGCATCGGCGTAGAACGCGGCCGAGTCCCGCCGCAGGAGCCCGGCCAGCGCCATCAGCAGCAGCCCGCACGCCGCGGCCGCAATTCTCATCCGGTTCTCGCCATCACGCGACAGTATCAGACCCCGCCCGCGCCAGTCAAGCCGGCCGCGCCTTGACTCGGCCGCACGTGTCGGCTTAGATGTCTGGCTAACCAACAGGAGGCCAAGTGTTGCGACATTACCTTATCGTGTTCGCGTGCCTGCTCGCACTTTCCGAACCCGCCGTTGCCGGACCGGCGCGGCTGCATTTCGTCCAGGGAGGCAGCTTCGACCCGCTGACCGAACGCCCCGGGCTGCCGGCTGAGCTGACAATCGACGGTTGGCAATCGACAGCGGGGGCCCGCTCAACCGGCAACTTCACCCCCGCCCCTCGCACCCCGCCCCCCGTCCCCGCCTTCGCCTACTTCATCGTCCAGTTCCACGGCCCGGTGCTCAGCGAGCACAAGCGGACGGCTGAGCGCGCCGGGGCCGAACTGCTGTGGTATGTCCCCGACCACGCTTTCGTCTGCCGCATACCGCAGTCGCGCGTCGCGGCCGTATCCGCCCTGCCTGAGGTGCGCTGGGTCGGGCCCGACCAGCCCGGCTGGAAGTTCTGCCCGGGCCTGGACCGGTTGGCGCTGGACGAATCCCGCGCCGGCGAACTGCTGCGGCTGATCGTCGTCTTCTTCCCGGGCGAGGACGGCGACGCGCTGGTGGCGGAACTGCGCTCGCTCGGTGCGACGAGCGTCGCAACCGAGTTCAACCGGTACAACCAGTCCTGCCGGCTTGACATCGCGGCCGGCGCGCTGGCCGACGTAGCCCGCATACCGGGCGTGTTCTGGGTCGAGCCCTACGGCGAGCTGACCCCGGACAACGCGAACGTGCAGTGGGTGGACCAGCACGGCTACTCGGCATCGGACACCTCGCGCACGGTCTGGGACCGTGGGGTCACCGGCCGCCGCCTGATTGTCGGCATCACCGACACGCCGATGTGGACTGGCCACGACCTGTTCCGCGACCCGGTGAACAACACGCCCGGGCCGGGCCACCGCAAGATAGTGCGCTACAACGGCGCGCTCGGCGCCGACGCCCACGGCACCCACACGACCGGGACGCTCTGCGGCAACGACGCCGCGGTCGGCGGCACGTCGCTGCACGACGGCCTGGCCAAGGACGCGCGCGTCTACTTCCAGAATTACGCCGCGCTGGCCGCGAACTGGGACCTCAACAGCTGGTTCGCGGGACCCGATTCGGGCCTGAACATCGCGGTCGACTCGCTGCGCGCGCTCAACCACTCGATGAGCCTGTCGCGCAAGGACACTTTCAACATTTATATCTTCACCGACATGACCGCCGACCAGTTCATCTGGAACCACCGCAAGTTCATGCACTGCAACTCGATGGGCAACTACGGTATCAACCAGATGGGCCACCCGGTGATGGCCAAGAACATCATCTCGACCGGCGGCACCCTGAACGGCACCTCCTGCCGGTCGTTCTACACAACCTCCTCGCGTGGCCCGACCGCCGACGGCCGGAGGAAACCCCAGCTCATCTCGCCCGGTCAGACCATCTACTCGGCCTCCAACACCACCGCCAACGCCTACGTCGCGCTGTCGGGCACCTCGATGGCCACGCCCAACATGACTGCGGCCACCGCGCTCATTCGCGACTACTTCCGCAAGGGCTTCTACCCGACCGGCGATTCGAACACCGGCACCCGGATGGAAATCTCCGCCGCGATGAACAAGGCGGTCGCCATCGTCGGCGCCGACAACGACCTCACCGGCTACACCGTGCCCGACAACAACGTCGGCTGGGGCCGGGTCGACCTCGACTCCTCGCTGTACTTCGCCGGCGACTCATCGAAACTCTGGGTGCTCGACGACACGTTCGGGTTCAACACGCTGGACTCCGCAATCTGGCCGCTTTCGGTGTCCTCGTCGTCGCGGCCACTGCGCGCCACGCTCTGCTGGTCCGACTACCCGGGCACGATGCGCGCCGCCCGCATCCTCGTCAACGACCTCGACCTCACCCTCGTCTCGCCAACCGGCACCGAATACAAGGGCAACGTCTACTCCGGCGGCCAGTCGACCACCGGCGGCGTCCACGACTCGATCAACGTCGAGGAGTGCTGCCGCATCAATGCGCCCCAGGTCGGCACGTGGCTTGTCAAAGTGCGCGCCCGCAACGTACCGCAGGGCCCCCAACCCTTCGCGCTCGCCTGCATCGGCACCTTCGGCGCGTCTGCTGCAGGCGACGTCGGCTGCACGCGCATCCTGGCCCCCGCCGGCGCCGTCGACTCGACCGCGACCGTCACGCCGGCCTGCTCCACCTGGAACTTCGGTACCGCCGCGGCCAGCTACACCGTGCGGATGCGCATCGGCACCGGCTACAACCAGACCGCCACGGTCACCGGCCACGCCGCCGGCGCGGCCCGCCACGTGACCTTCCCGCCCGCGGCGAACTGGCCGCGCGGTACGCTCGCCACGAGCTGCTCCACCGAGCTCTCCGGGGACATCGTACCGGCCAACGACCGCGCCACCGGCTCGGTCGCGGTCGCGGTCGCCGACGTCGGCGCCCGGTCCCTCGTGCTGCCGCTTGCCGGCATCGACTCGGGCTCGGTCTTTGTGCCCGCCTGCACGCTCTTCAACCGCGGCACCGCGGCCGCAAGCTACCCGGTGCGGCTGACTATCGGTTCGTTCTACGACCGCACCGCCAACGTGGCGACCCACGCGGCGGGCAGCCTCTTCTTCCTGCAGTTCCCGGCCTGCACGGCGCGGGTGCGCGGCGTCCATCCCGCCGCTTGCTCCACCCGGCTCACCGGCGATATGAACAACGCCAACGACCGCCTTGCCGGCCTGGCGCTGGTCGACGTCAACGACGTCGGCCTGACCCGCATCGTCGCGCCGGCCGGCGTCGTCGACTCCGGCGCCTCCATCGCCCCGGCCTGCTCGGTCCGCAACAACGGCACCCTGCCGGCAAGCTTCAGCGTCCGGGCGCGCATCGGCGCTGGCTACGACCAGTCTGTGCCCGTCACCGCCCTGCCCGCCGGCGCATCGGCGCTGGTGAGTTTCCCGGCCTGGACCGCGCTGGAACGTGGTGCGGTCGCAGTACGCTGCAGCGTCGACTACAGCCTTGACCGGGTCGCGGCCAACGACACGGCCTCGGGGTCCGTGCTGGTCCGCGTGCTCGATGCCGCGGCGGTCACTGCCCCGACCGGTACGGTGCCGCCCGGCCGGCCGTTCACGCCGCGCGCCCGGGTGCGCAACGCGGGCAACACCGCGACCAGCTTCACGGTCAAGCTGCGCATCGGCGCGGGGTACGCCGACTCCTGCGTCGTCACGGGACTTGGCCCGCAGGTCGAGACCGAGGTTGCGTTCGCCGACTGGACCGCGGGTCCGGGCGTGTTTGCGACGCACTGCTCGGTCGCGCTCCCCGGCGACGTCGAGCCGGCCAACGACTTAGCGACCGGCCGCATCTCCACCTGGGTCGCGGGCTGGGCCGAGCTGGAACCCGCTCCGCTGCCGGTGTCGAATCGGCCGCTCAAAGACGGCGCGTGGCTGGCGTACGAACCCGCGTCCGGCCAGCTCTATCTCTCCAAGGGCAATAAGCAAGCCGACTTCTACGCCTGCCGGCCGGGCGGTTCGTGGCGTGCGGCCGCGCCCTGGACTCCCGGCAACGATGCCAGGATGCCCTACAAGGGTTCGGCCGGGTGCGCGGACGGCAACGGCAAACTCTACGCCACCAAGGGCAACAACTCGACCGGGTTCTACGCCTATAGCGCCGAACGCGACTCGTGGCGTGTCCTGCCCGACATCCCGCTCGGCCTGTCCAACAAGAAGGTCAAGGGCGGCACCGACCTGGTCTATGTCCCCGGCGACACCGACTACGTCTACCTGCTCAAGGGCTACAAGACCGAGTTCTACCGCTACAACATCGTGGTCGGCACGTGGCAGGCGCTGGCCGACGCACCGGCCGGCGCCAAGCCCAAGTACGACAAGGGCTCCTGGCTGGTGTACGACGAGGCGCGGGGCCGGCTGCTCGCCCACAAGGCCAAGTACCAGGAGCTGTATGCCTACGACCTCGCGACCGGTACCTGGGGCACGGCCACTGGCGGGATGCCGCTGTTCTGCTTCCAGACCGGCCGGAACAAGAAGAGCAAGGATGGCGGCGACGCGGCCATCCTTGGCGAGGCGCTCTACGCGCTCAAGGGCGGCAACACGCAGGACTTCTACTCGCTCGACCTCGCGACGCTGACGTGGGGCGAGAAAGAGACCATCCCGGCGTTCGGCACCACCGGCAAGAAGAAGCGGGTGAAGGGCGGCGGCGGCATCACGACCGACGGCACCGTGTTGTACGCCACCAAGGGCAACAAGACGCTGGAAGTCTGGCGCTACGTCCCCGGAGAGCTGGACGCAGCACGCAGCACGCAGCACGCCCGAACAGCGGTGCAGGGCGTGAAGCGTGAAGCGTTGGGCGTGACGCTCCTCATCCAGACTCCCTCCCGCGGCTCTGCGACCATCCGCTGGTCCGGACCCTCATCCCTTGCCCCTTGCCCCTCGACCCTCTCTTTGTACGACGCCTCCGGCCGCCTCGTCCTCTCTCGTTCTCTCGACCTCTCGGTCTCTCGCTCTCTTTCTCTCCCTGTTCTTCGTCCCGGCGTCTACCTCGTCCGCGTCACCGGCGGCGCGGAACTTACTCGCAAGCTCGTCATCGAATAGCGTTCGGCACGCACTGACTCACCGGGGCGGCTCTGCCGCCCCGGTGCCATTTCGCCGGGTGGGGTCCCGTCAAACCGCCTGCCGGCATAGCCGTGGGGCGCGGTTGCCCGCGCCCCGTTAGTCAGCTTGGCTCGGTCGGTCAGTGAAGAATCAGCGTCTTGGCCGTGACCTGTCCGGACGGCCCCTCGGCGCTGACGAAGTACACGCCCGGGGCGATGCGGGTGACGTCGTTGGGGCCGGGCTTGAGCGAAAGGACGCGGCGGCCGGTTGCGTCGAGAAGCACGCTGGACGCATCACGCGTCACGCCTGACGCCGGCAGGTTGAGGACGCCGCGGACAAGGGTGGCAAGCCTCGCGAGGCTGCGGCCGCGTGCCGCGAGACGCCCTTCACCGACCGCTGCGACCGAGTCGCGCAGGACCGAAATCGAGGAACCAGACTTGTTCGCGACGTAGGTTCGGTTCCAGGGCGGGTTGTGGCAGAAGGCGGTCGGCTCGTCGCCGACCGCGATGGTCGCCACCACCGAGTCGTCGGCGCAGCTTATCACGCTGACGTTATCGCTCATCTGGTTGGCGCAGAAGACCTTGTTCCCGGCAGCGACGTGGCAAAGGACGTGGGGTTCGCTGCCGACCGGCACCGTGGCGACCAGCGAATCGAGGGCGCCGTCGACCACGCCGACATTCGCACTGTAGTAGTTCGCGCAGTAGACCTTGTTGTCCTGAGCGCCGCACGCCACGGCCAGCGGGTAAGTACCGCCCGACTGCACGTCCGCGACCACGGAATCGGACGTCCCGTCAATCACCTTCATGATGCCGTTGGTCATGCTCGCGCAGTACACCCGGTTGTTGGCGGCGTTGTAGCACAGGGCCGCCGCGTAGTTGCACGCCACCGTTGCCGTGACCGTGTCCGACGCGCAATCGACAATCGTCACGCAGTGGCCGTCGTAGCAGGAGACGTAGACCTTGTTGTCGCGGGCGTTATAGCAGACCGCGCGCGGCCCGAAGCCGACCGGGATGGTTGCGGTGACCGAGTCCGATGCCCCGTCGATGACCGTTACCGTGCCGGAGGACTGGTTCGCGCAGTAGACCCGGTTGCCCTGCGCGCCGTAGCAGAGACCGCCGGGTTGCGCACCGACGGCCGGGTTCGCGAGCACCGAGTCCGACGCCCCGTCGATGACGGTGACCGTGCCGGAAGACCCGTTCGCGCAGTACACCTTGCCCGCCGCCGGGTTCGTGCACAGCGACCGCGGCCCGTTGCCCACGCGTACCGTCGCGAGGATCGAGTTGGTCGCCCCGTCGATGACCGTCACCGTGCCGGAGGACTGGTTCGCGCAGTAGACCTTGCCGTTGACGGCCTCGTAGACGAGCGCGGCCGGCCCGGACGCTTGAGGGAGTTCGATGGTCGTCTCCAGCCACTGGCCGGATGCGACGGAGAGCAGCACTGCGGTGACTGCCAGCACGGTTCTTCTCACTTGTCGTCTCCTTTCGGCTGCGGCGCAGGCGCCGCGCACTCGCGCCATTCTGGCGGTCGCTGCTGAATATGTCAAGCAAGACGGGCGTGCCTGTAAGCTGCGGGGCGCGGTTGCCCGCGCCCCGTGCTCGGTGCCTTGGGACACGATCCGAATTGATGACAATTCGGTCATGTCCCGCGGCGGCTCGGTCGGTCAGTGAAGAATCAGCGTCTTGGCCGTGACCTGTCCGGACGGCCCCTCGGCGCTGACGAAGTACACGCCCGGGGCAAGGCGGGAGACGTCGTTGGGGCCGACTCGGAGGTCGAGCACCTGTCGACCAGTTGCGTCGACCAATGTCGAATGACTAATCCCGAATGACGAAACCGGCAGGTTGAGCACGCCGCGGACTACTGAGGCCGTGAGCCGGGAGCCGCGCGCCGTCGGCCGAAGCGGCTCCGCCACTCCGACCATGGCCGGTCCATCAAAGAGGATGGCACGGCCGGGCGTGAAGGGTGCGCAGGCGCGGTGGCGACTGCCATCGACGAGCGCGGACAGGCCGTATTGCGAGGTCGGGTTCTCCAGCCCGATGGTGCAGGAGGAGTAGTCGTTACCCGAGTGGTACTGGTAGACGATTAGGTTGTCGCCGCTCTGGGTCTGCACGGTCGTGTCGTAGATGACTATCTCGGCCTTGATGAACGACGAGCGCGGCGTGTACTCCGACACCGAGTCGTACTCGACGACGAAGCGGTGGTTGGCTGCGTCGTGGAAGTACCAGACGCCGTTGCCCGAAGCCGGGGTGAGGTCTTCCCAGTAGACCGCGAGAATGCCCGGGGTCGCGTTGTCGGGCAGGGCAACGTTGGTGTATGACGAGTTGGTGGTCGAGCCCGGCGCAATCCAGCCGTTCGAGCAGATGGAAAGGTTGGTGAACCGCTGGCCGTAGTATTTCCACGGGCCGAACCCGGTCGGCAGCGGTACCTGCACGGTCTGGTCGTCGGTCAGCGTGAGGCGCGTGCCACGCCCGTTGATTTCCACCCAGTTGTAGGTCGGGCGCTGGGCGTACGCCGAGTCGACGTCGTCGAACGCGAGGAGGTGCGGATTGTTCGGGTAGTTGTCGGGAATCGGGTCCCACACCGTGAGCTGGCCGACCTCGAGCGAGATGTTCGCGGTCCAGGTCGTCTCGGCCGCGGCGATGGTGAGCAAGAGGTCGACGCGGTGCTCGCGAGGGGTGCCGGGGTCGGCGGTGAGCGCAAACGGCGTTGAGCCGGCCGCGGTATCGTTGCCCCCGAGGTCACCGAACCAGGCGCTGTCACTCTGCACCGTCACGTAGGGGTCGGATTCGGAGAGGATGACGCGCACCGAGTGGGCCGTGATGAGGCCGTAGTTCTTGAGCGTGGCGTGAAGGTTGATTGCCTCACCCGGGTCCCAGCGGCCGTTGCCGTTGCCCGAGGCGTCGTCGAGCCGCGT
>JAWOHG010000298.1:0-9493 GCA_046485245.1 bacterium | reverse complement strand
AGTCCACGCGCCGGCGCGTGGGCGTCTCCGGCACACAGGGCGTCATGTACAAAACCCTGCTTTACTCCGACCAGTGGGCCCTGGAGCGGCCCCGCCTGCGTGACGAGTTGAATCTGCCCCTGCTGCACACCGACAGCACTTACTCGGTCGAGAACCGCGAGCAGGCGCGCACGCGGGTCGAGGCATTCCTGGAGAACTTGTAGGAATTGTCGAGTGACGATTGACGATTGTCGATTGACGGAATGGCAGGACCCGAGGGCAAGGCGGGTGACGTTTGACGAGTGGCTGGACCTGTTCGAACGCGTGCCGGACGAGACTATCGAACGGTATCATTACTATCGCGCGCACCAGTCCGAGCCGGCGCAGTGGTCGGCCTACCTCTTCCCGCCCCAGACCTTCGCGGTCTACGGCTGCCGCCACCTCAGGCGGCTGAAGTTCGACAACTCGCTCGCCGCGCTGCGGATGTGGGGATTCATCCAGAACGAAACCGAGCGGCTGTTCCGGGCGCGGCAACTGGGCTTTAAGGTCATCGCGACGATGGGCGACCTCGGCGCGGTACCGGTAATCGCCAGCGCGTTTCCTGGCTGCATCGCCTTCTACCCCGACTGCACCTGGTGGACGCCGTTCGTGATGGAATCGAACGTGCTGTTCGACGCCGCGGCCGAGCTGGGTATCGGCGAGGCGACCTGTTTCTCGCGCGCCGCGCTGGGCGCGTTCGCCAAGCACTCCTACTTCCCCGACCCCGACCTCGTCATCGCCTCGACCGGCGCGACCTGCGATGATTACTCCGGGGTCGAGTCGCGCGTGGCGACGCTGGTCCCCGAGATGCTCTGGGTGGAAGTGCCGATGCGCGCAGATGGCCGCGCCTGTCACGGTTGTTCGAGCGGGCGGGCGACGACGACGGACAGCTGCACCGAATACGACCCGGCAGTGCGCGAGTTGCTGGTGCAGGAGTACCGGCGAGTCGTGGCGCGGCTCGAAACACTCACCGGGCACCGGCTGACCGAGGCCGACCTGGACCACAGCATCGCGCTGGCCAACCGGGTGCGCACGCTGACCCGAGAGCTCTCGGAACTGGCCTACGGTAAGGGTGCATTGCCCGCGCTGGAGATGATGGCGGTCGAGTTCGGCTGCCTGCACGGCTATTCAGACTTCGCCGAGTGGTGCGACATCCTCGAGCACCTGCTCGACACGGCGCGGCGCCGGGTCGAAGCCGGCGACCTGCCGCTGGATTCCGATGCCTTGCGCATCGCGTGGTCCTCGCCGCCGGCCGACCCGCTGTTCCTCTGCCACGTCGAAGACCTCGGGTGCCGCGTGGTCGCCACCGAGTACCTCATCAACCAGGCGCTGGAGGAAATAGCGGAAGGGACAGAGTGGCCGAGAGATCGAGAGAACGAGAAGCCGGACGCCGTGGTGGCAATCGACAATCGGCTCTCCGCCATAGCCGAATCCTTCATGGCCGCGTCGCTCATCGGGTCAAGTCGCCAGCGTGCCGCGACGTTCATCCGCCGCGCGCGGGCGCGCGGCGCCGAGGGCGTGGTCGTGTCCGGCGTGCTCGGCGGCTCGCACTGCGCGATGGAATCGCGGCCGATTGCCGAGGAAGTCAGGGCCGGGCTGGGCGTACCCCTTCTCGAGTTCGACGTCCTCTCCCCGGCGCGCGAGGTCAACCGCCAGATTGCGACCCGGATCGAGGCATTCGTGGAGGTGCTGCGGGGCCGGCGCGGCGCGCAGCCGGCAGGGGCGCGCCGGTGAAGGACATCCTGACCCCGCGCGAGCGCTTTGGCCTGCTGGTCATCGACGAACCGCAGGACCGCGTGCCGGTGTACCCGCTGGTCACGGCCCACGCCGCCCGCGTCGCCGGCATCAACCTGCGCGACTACTACACCGACGGCCGCTCGATGGCCCGCAGCCAACTCGTTGCGCAGGAGCGCTACGGCATCGACTTCATCTCGTTCTTCTCCGAGGTCGGCATCATCGCCGAGGCGCTCGGGTCAGAGTACCACTACCCCGACGACGACCTGCCGCTGCTGTCCGTCCCGAAGTGGCGCGAGCTCGGGTCGGTCGACGACGCTGTCGCCGACCCGGCGCGCGACGGCCGACTGCGCCTCTACCTCGACGCCATCGCCGACGCCTGGGAGGCGCGCGGCGACACGGTGCCGATTCTCGCCTACGTGCCCGCGCCGTTCACCACTGCCCAGCAGTTGGTCGATGCCGAGGCGTTCCTCACCGGGCTGCTGACCGAGCCGGAGCGCATCCGCGCCCTGCTCGATTACGCCACGGCGTCGACAATCCGGTTCTGCCGCGCAATCATCGGCGCCGGCGGCCTGCCCCTGCTGGTCGACCCGCTCGCCTCGTCGAGCGTCATCTCGGCCGGGCATTACCGCGAGTTCGCCCTGCCCGCCGAAGCCGCGGTCATCCGCTACCTGCACCGGTTCGACCTCGACGTCATCCTGCACATCTGCGGCGACACGGGCCCGATAATCGGGCTGATGCCGGAGAGCGGCGCTGACCTGCTGAGCGTGGACCACATCGGGCTGGACGCGGCCATCGCCGGTGCCGGGACGCATTGCCGGCTGGTGGGCAACTTCGACACGTCCGAACTGCTGCTCGGCGAACCCGCGGCCATCGAGCGCGGGGTCGCGGCGATGGTCGAGGCCGGGAAACGCTGCCCGCGCGGCTTCGTCGCCGCCACGGGTTGCGAGGTCCCGGTCGACACGCCGCCCGAGAACGTGCTCGCATTCGTGCGCGCCGCCCGGGCCGGCGGCCCCAACCCGGAATACGGCAAGAGGAGGAAGTCGTGATCACTGCCGGCATCGACGTCGGTTCGGTCAACACCAAGCTGGTGGTCTTCGACCACTCGACCGGGACCGCGATATGCGAGCGGGTCGAGCCGACCGGGCCGCGGCCGAGAGAGACTGCGCGTCGCGTGCTCGACGACTGCCGCCGCGAGCACAGCGAACTGCGCGGACACGTCGGCGGCCTGGTCGCGACCGGCTATGCCCGCGGCGCAGTCGACGGCGCCGGCGCGACAATCACCGAAATCAAGGCGGCGGCGCTGGGCATCCGCCACTGGCACCCGGGCTGCCGGACGGTCGTCGACATCGGCGGGCAGGACTCCAAGGTGCTGGCGCTGGACGAGACGGGCAGGGTCGCGGATTTCGTGATGAACGACCGGTGCGCCGCCGGCACGGGCCACTTCCTGTCGGTGCTGGCGCGAACCCTGTCGGTCCCGCTCGAGGACTTCGGCCGCCTCGGCCTCGCTTCACGCCGGCCGGTGCCGGTCTCCAGCCTCTGCGTCGTGATGGCCGAGTCTGAGATACTGTCGCTCCTGGCCGCGGACACGCCGGTCGAGGACGTCATCGCCGGCCTGCACGAGGCGCTGGCGCGAAGGGTCGCCAACATGGCGGCGCGCCTGAAGGTGCAGGCGGAAGTCGTGTTCACGGGCGGCGTTGCGCAGGATGCCGGGATGCAGGCGGCCCTGGAACGGACGCTCGGCCTGCCGGTCCGCTTGGCGCAGAAGCCGCTGCTCGCGGCCGCGCTGGGCGCGGCGCTGGTTAGCGCACGTACGCCAGGCGCAGCAGCCTGACCTCGGACCCCTCTCTCCCCATCAGGAAATAGTTGCCCGAGCCGAGCTGAGCCGGCGGCCAGTCGAACGTGCCCTGGCCCGGGGACAGGACCAGGTCGGCGACGCGCCGTCCCGCGGCGTCGAACACGGCGGCGCGGCCGGCCGGGAAGTCGGCCGGCACGGGCACGCGGCCCGGCCCGCGCACGACCGTCGGCGTCGACTCCGGGCCCGGGACTGTGTAACGGGCCAGCCGTTGCCAGAGCAGGCGGTCCCACACGCTCTGGTAGGCGTCAAGCGCGAGCGAACACGCGCGGTTGGTGACCTCCCAGGCCTGCATCGGGTCGGGCCCGGCATCAGGCCACGCCGCCTCGCAGCTGTCCACCATCCGGTAAATCGTCGACTCGACCGGGGCGAAGTGGTCGAGCACGACCGCCAGGGTCCGGGTGTTGATCGCGGTCGCGTTGCCGAGATAGGAATGCAGGTGGTCACGCAGCCGGATCGCCTCGTCGCAGAGCACGGCGCGGTCCGGCCCGTCGAGCGTTGCCGGCACGCTCTCGGCCGCGACCCACGCCGGGATAGGCAGGCTGGTCAGCGGCGAACCGGGCAGGTACCAGACCATGCCCGTGCCGGGCCCGCCGCCAGGGCGCGGCCCGACGATGACCTCGACCGACCGGGTCTTCAGGCGGCACACCGTCGTGTCGGTCGGCAGGTAGCCCTCGGGCAGGCTGCCCAGGGTGCCGGTGAACGGCAGCGGGTAGGGGCTGAACCCGGGCTGGCCGAGGTCGCGGGCGAGCGTGCCGAGGACGAAGCGGATGTCGACCGGCCCGGCCGCGCGGCGGGTCGAACAGACCTCGAACGCGCGACGGTAACGGTTGAGGCCGCGCAGGCGGACCGAGTCGCCCGAAAACGAGTAGTTGGCGCGCAGGGTGTAGCCGAGCGAGTCGGCCGCAGCATCGCAGCGGATGTACCACGTGTTCGAACTCTCGAAGATGGCCGCATCGCCGGTCGAATCGAGCACGCCGTAGTTGGCCGGGGTCTCGCGCCCGACGATGTTGAGCGAGTCGAGCAGCTTCTCGAAGTCCTCCAGCGAGGCGCAGGTGGCAAGGGCGAGGGCCATTATGTTGCCGTCGTCCGGGCCCTTGGGCGGCAGCTTCGGCCCGAGGTTGTAGGCGTTGGAGTTCATGATGCCGAACCCCGCCTCGTTGATGCCGCCCCAGGCGTTGAGCGTGTCGTCGGAGTAGGCGTTGGAGACGTAGCGGTAGCGGCCGTGGCTCCAGAAGCGCAGTTCCTGGTTCTGGTTGTCGACGTCGCGGTTCTTCCAGAGCACGGCGCGGCCGTCAGCGGTCGAGCCGCCGCCGAAGGCGCCGATGGTGCAGCCGAAAGCGAGAGAAGAGACCGAGAGAAGAGAGAACAGAACGAAGAAGAACGGGCGGCGCACGCGGCGGTTCATCGGGACATTATACGCAGCAACTCGGGGACAAGCACGCTTTCCGCGCAGGTCTTCACGACCCGGCCGTGCGCGAAGATGACGCCTCTGCCCCGGCCGCCGGCGATGCCGTAGTCGGCCTCGCGCGCCTCGCCCGGGCCGTTGACCACGCAGCCCATCACCGCGACCTTGACCGGCGCGTCCGAGCGGGCGAGCGCGGCCTTGACCCGGCGCGTCAGCGCGGCGACGTCGATGCGCGTGCGGCCGCAGGTCGGGCAGGCATAGACCAGCGGGCCGCGCCGCCGCAACCCGAGCGCGGCCAAGAGCTCCCACGCGGCCTGCACCTCGAGCACCGGGTCCCCGGTCAGCGAGATGCGGACCGTGTCGCCGATGCCGGAGAGCAGCAGCGGCGCCAGCGCCGCGGCCGAGCGGATCGCGCCCTCCAACGGCAGGCCCGCCTCGGTCACGCCGAGGTGAAGCGGGTAGCGGAATCGCCGGGACAGCTCGCGGCAGACCGCGACGGTCTCGGGCACGCCGGTGGTCTTGGCCGACAGCACGACGTTGTGGAAGCCGAGCGCCTCGAACGGCTCGAGGCAGCGCGCCATCGACTCGACCAGCGCGGCCGGGGTCGGGTGGCCGAACCGGCGCAGGACCAATTTGTCGAGCGAGCCGGCGTTGACCCCGACGCGGATGGCCGCACCCGCATCCGTAGCGGCGCGGATGACTTCCTTCACCTTGGCGGTCGAGCCGATGTTGCCCGGGTTGATGCGCACCTTGTCGAACCCGGCCGCGAGCGCGGCGAGCGCGAGCCGGTGGTCGAAGTGGACGTCGGCGCAGAGCGGCAGCTTGACGCGCGCCCGGATGGCGGGCAGGGCGTCGGCCGCCGCCCGGTCGGGCACGGCGATGCGGACGAGCTCGCACCCGGCGCGCTCGAGCCGGCGCACCTGGCGCACGGTCGCGGCGACGTCGTCGGTGCGGGTGTTGGTCATCGACTGTACCGCGACCGGATGTCCGCCGCCGATCTCAAGCCCACCGACACGCACGACCCGGGTCGCGCGTCGCTTCACGCCTGGTGCGGCACGCTTCACGCCCGAGAACCGACCAGGCATGCTAGTACGACGCGCGCTCGATGCGGGCGCCGAGCGAGCAAAGCTTGGTTTCAATCTTCTCATAGCCGCGGTCGAGGTGGTAGATGCGCAGGACTTCGGTGGTGCCGCGCGTCGCCAGCCCGGCGAGCACGAGCGCGGCCGAGGCGCGCAGGTCCGACGCCATCACCTGGGCCGAGGTCAGGGCATCGACGCCGAGGATGACCGCCATGTTGCCGGTGATGTCGATGCGCGCACCCATCCGGTTCAGTTCGAGCGCGTGCATGAAGCGCGACTCGAAGATGTTCTCGGTGACGACGCTGGTCCCCTTGCCGAGGCAGAACAGCGCGGTGAACTGGGCCTGCAGGTCGGTCGGGAACCCGGGGTAAGGCGCGGTTGAGACCTTGGCCGGTGTCGGGCGCTCGGTCGCCGACACTTGAAGCGAGTTGCGGCCGGTCTCGACCGTGGCGCCGGCCTCGCGCAGCTTGGCGACGACCGCGGCGAGGTGGCCGGGGTTGCAGCCCGCGACCTCGATGCAACCGCGGGTGATGGCGGCGGCGACCGCGAACGTGCCGGCCTCGATGCGGTCGGGAATCGGCCGGTAATCGGCGCCGTGCAGCCGCTTCACGCCGCGGATGCGCACGACCGACGTCCCGCCGCCCTCGACCTTGCCGCCCAGGCAGTTGATGAAGTCGGCGAGGTCGGCCACCTCGGGTTCGGCCGCGGCGCCCTCGATGACCGTCTCGCCGCGGGCCAGCGCGGCCGCCATCATCGTGTTGCAGGTCGCGCCGACCGATGGGCCGCTTGCGCCTTCCAGTACCATCGCTCCGCCGGACAGGCGCTTGGCGCTCGCGTGGATGTAACCGTGCTCGAGTTCGACCTTGGCGCCGAGCGCGGCGATGCCCTTCAAGTGCAGGTCCACGGGCCGCGGCCCGATGGCGCAGCCGCCGGGCAGCGACACGCGGCAGTCGCCGAACCGGGCCAGCAGGGGACCCAGCACGTAGTAGGATGCCCGCATCTTGCGGACGATGTCGTAGGACGCGGTGCGGTCGAGCTTGCCGGCCGCCGTGACTGTCACCTTGCCGCCCCGGCGCTCGACCCGCACGCCCATCGCGGCCAGCAGTTTCAGCATCGTACCGACGTCCTCGAGCTGCGGCACGCCGCGGATGGTGCAGGGTTCGTCGGTCAGCAGGCACGCGGCCAGGATCGGCAGCACCGCGTTCTTGGCGCAGGCGATGGCGACCCGGCCCTCAAGCCGCCGGCCGCCCCGGACCAGGAACTTATCCATATCGACATTCTTGGCACGGGCCCGGCCAAGTCAAGCCGGTGCCAGCGCCTTGACACCGGGCACTGCCGGCATATATTCAAGGTAGCGGCCCGAGGGCCGCACTCCCGGCCCGCCGGGCACACCCGGCTGCCGGCAGAATCAGAGACAAACCAAGGGCCCTCAAAGCAGGGGGCCAAAAGGAGGTCTGTGGTGATAGTATCCATTCTCGCGATCGCGCTCGTCTCCGTTTTCCCGGTCAACCCGGGCAACGTCGGCGCGCCGGTCCTGCCGGGCGGCGGCGGCCCCGATGCCTACGGCTACCGCTACCTTGATTCCGACACGACCGCCCCGGGTGCCCCGACCTACAACTGGGTCAGCATCAAGGGCGCCGGCACGCGCATCACGTCGCTGGGCGACGACAACGTCGCCGGGCCGTTTTCGATCGGGTTCGACTTCCCGTACTACTGGTACCGGGTGAACTCGGTCTACGTCGGCTCCAACGGCTACATCACGTTCGGTGACCCGGGCCTGAACGCCTCGCCGTTCAATGGCGTGCCCAACATCGCGCGCACCAACAACACCCTCGCCATGCTGATGAGCGACCTCGAATGCAGCTCGGGTGGCTCGCCCAACGGCTCGGTCTGGTACTGGACCAACACGGCGGCCGACACCTTCATCGTCGAGTACGACTCGATCCGGTTCTGGAGCACCGGCGGCAACAACACGTTCCAGGTCATCCTGTCCAAGCGCGACTCCTCGATCACGTTCCAGTACAAGGAACAGTCGGGCGCGCCCTTCCAGGGCTGGGCCCCGACCAGCAACCAGACCGGTATCGAGAACGTCTCGGGCAGCCTCGGACTGAACTACCTGTCGGGCACCATCCCGCCCGGCAACATGTACCACACCAACCTCGCGGTGCGCTTCTTCCCGCCGGACTCGACCAACTACCAGGTCCACGACGCGGGCGTCAAGAAGGCGATGAACGAAAAGACCGCGGGCTTCTTCGGCGTCAACAACCGCCCGCAGCGCTTCTGGGGCGTGTTCCGCAACTTCGGCAACCAGCCCGAGGCGGCCTTCAAGGCCTACGCCAAGGTGGCCCGGAGCACCGGCTCGGTCGTGTTCTTCGACTCGGTGAACGTGCGGGCGATGAACCCGGGCGAGCAGGACTCGCTCTGGTTCCCCAACGCCTACACCCCGACCACGGCCGGCGTGTACGTTCTCTCGATCTACACCCGGATGACCGGCGACGTGATGCCCTCCAACGACTCGGCCAAGATCGAGTACCGCGTGGTCACGATGCCGGCGACCCTCGGCTACGACCGCGGCACCCCAACCGCCGCGATGTCCTGGAACGGCCCGGGCGGGTTCGGCAACTTCTTCTACCCGCCGGTCTACCCGTGCTCGGTCAGCGCCATCCGCATCTACGCCCAGTCGGCCAGCAGCGTCACCGCGGCGCTCGGCCTGTTCGACGACAACGGCCCGGGCGGCTCGCCGGGCGACACGCTCTACATCCAGAACATCAACGTGTCGGCGGCCAACTGGTACTCGCTGACCCTGCCCTCCCCGGCGGTCATCACCGAGGGCGGCTTCTTCGTCGGCTCGATGTCGGAGACGTCATCCGACCCGTCCTACGGCATGGACTCGGTCCCGCCGCTGTCCTACCAGGGCTGGGAATTCACCGGCGTGTGGGCGCCCGGCCGCGACGCGCCGCGCCAGGACGTGATGGCCAACGCGACCGTGTCCGGGCCGGTGGGCCTGATGGAACTCACCCCGGCGCCGGTCCGGCCGCGCTCGGGCATCTCGGTCAACCCCAACCCGTTCGGTACGCTGACCACGCTGAAGCTCGAGAACGCGCTGGGCAGCGAGACCGGCGTGGAGATCTACGACGCGACCGGCAGTGTCGTGCGCACCGTCCCGGTCGAGCGCGGCAACGCCCGGTTTGACGGCCGCGACGCAGCGGGCCGGATGCTGCCCGAGGGCGTGTACTTCGCCCGCGTGTGCGGCACCAGCTCGCCCGTGGCCAAGGTCATCATCGCCCGCTAGCGCGGGACGAAACAGCCAGCGGCGGGGAGGCGACTCCCCGCCGCTGCTTTTGGGGCGGTTTGACTGCGCAAGGACCGGTCCTATACTCTGTCGGGGCAGTGCGGCCG
>JAWOHG010000222.1:0-8107 GCA_046485245.1 bacterium | reverse complement strand
AAGCTTGCCGTACTCCAGCTCGGCCGCGCGGTTCAGGTCGTAGCGGCGCTTGGCCTCGTCCACCTCGCGCGCGACCGCCTCGATTTCCTGCTTCACCTGGGCCCGCCGCTCGATTTCCTTGCGCTCGGCCTCCCACTCGGCCGCGAGCCGCTTCTGCTCCTCCTTCAGGTTCGCTATCTCGCGCTCGATGTCCCCGCGCCGCTTCGCCGCCGCCTCATCGGTGTCGCGCTTCAGCGACAGCTTCTCCATCTCGAGCTGCATCAGCCGGCGGTCGATCTCGTCCAGCTCCACCGGCTTGGAGGTGATTTCCATCTTCAGCTTGGCCGCGGCCTCGTCCACCAGGTCGATGGCCTTGTCCGGCAGGAACCGGTCCGAGATGTAGCGGTTGGAAAGCGTCGCGGCCGCGACCAGCGCCGCGTCGGTAATCTGCACCCCGTGGTGCAGCTCGTACCGCTCCTTCAGGCCGCGCAGGATGGATATCGTCTCCTCCACGCTCGGCTGGTCCACGAACACCGGCTGAAACCGGCGCTCCAGCGCCTTGTCCTTCTCGATGTACTGGCGGTACTCGTCCAGCGTGGTCGCGCCGATGGTGCGCAGCTCGCCGCGCGCCAGCATCGGCTTGAGGATGTTGCCCGCGTCCACCGCGCCCTCGGCCTTGCCCACGCCGACCACGGTGTGCAGTTCGTCGATGAACAGGATGATGCGCCCGTCCGACGCCGCGACTTCTTTCAGCACCGCCTTCAGCCGGTTCTCGAACTCGCCGCGGTACTTGGCCCCGGCGATGAGCGCGCCCATATCCAGCGCCACCAGCGTGCGGTCCTTCAGGCTCTCGGGCACGTCCCCGCGCACGATGCGCAGGGCCAGCCCCTCGGCAATCGCGGTCTTGCCCACGCCCGCCTCGCCGATGAGCACGGGGTTGTTCTTGGTCCGCCTCGACAGCACCTGGATGACCCGGCGGATTTCCTCGTCCCGGCCGATGACCGGGTCAAGCTTGCCGTCACGCGCCAGCTTCGTGACGTCGCGGCCGTACTTCTCCAGCGATTGATAGTTCGCCTCGCCCGACTGGTCGGTCACCCGCTGGTTCCCGCGAATGCTCTTCAGCGCCGACAACAGCTTGTCCGCAGTCAGGCCAGCCTCGCGCAGGATGCGCGGCGCATCGCCATCGCGCAGCCCGGCGACCCCGAGCAGCAGGTGCTCGGTGGAAACGAACTCGTCCTTGAACCGCTTCGCCTCGGTCTCGGCCGCAGCGAGCACATCCCGCGCCCGCGCCGACATGTAGACCTGCCCTGCGCCCGACACGCGCGGCCGGTCGCGCAATGCGGTCTCCAGGTGCGCAGTGACGTGGCGCGGGTCGACCCCGGCCTTGCGCAGGACTTCCGGCACCAGCCCGTCCTCCTGCTCCACCAGCGCCAGCAGGATATGCTCAGCGTCCAGTTCCGAATGCTGGAACTTCTGCAACAGGGCCTGCGCAGCGGCAATCGCCTCCTGCGCCTTCTCGGTGAAACGGTCAATGTTCATATCCTTTACTTAGACCGGGATTCTGGACGCGCGTTGCGCCTCGCTGACCTCCCGCGGGCGTCACCACAAAGGCACGAAAGACACGAAGGGAGAGCGCTGCCTCTGTCTCCTCGCTTCCGTCCGCCGCCATATTGGCTTCTGGCCTTTGCCTTTTGACTTCTGACTTGTTCTTGCCCGACTCTGTTTCGTCATTCGGGTTTTGGAATTCGTCATTGGTCGACGCAGCCGGTCGTCAGCTGCTCGACCTTCGCCCCGGCCCCAACGACGTCTCCCGCCTCTCCCCCGGCATCTACTTCATTCAATCCGCGCCGGCAGCTGTCGGCAAGGTCGTCCTCACTAGGTAGTAGGAAGCAATGAGGCGCCTCGTTCTGCTGTTGGCCGTGGGTTGCCTGCTCTCAGCTGCCTCCGCTCAGTGGCTGGAGACAACAATCTACCTGCCCCGTTCGGCCTATCCAATGGCGCTATGCTTCAACCCGGTCAACAACAAGGTCTACTGCGCGAACGACGTCAGCGACGACGTCACCGTGATAGACGGGGCATCCAACCAGATCCTCGCGACCGTGGCCGCGGGCCTCTACCCTTACGCCCTCTGTTACAGCCCGGTCAACAACAAGGTCTACTGCGCGAACCAGATCAGCGACAACATCACCGTGATAGACGGGGCATCCAACCAGGTCCTGGCGACCGTGGCCGCAGGCATGTACCCTCTGGACCTCTGCTACAACCCGGCCGACAGCAAGGTTTACTGCGCGAACGGGACCAGCCACAACGTCACAGTGATAGACGGGACCAGCAACCGGGTCATTGCGACCGTAGCCGCGGGCAGCGCGCCTTTCGACCTGTGCTACAACCCGGTCAACAATAAGGTCTACTGCGCGAACGACGTCAGCAACGACGTCACCGTGATAGACGGGGCATCCAACCAGGTCCTCGCGACCGTGGCCGCGGGCCTCTACCCTTGCGCCCTCTGTTACAACCCGGTCAACAACAAGGTCTACTGCGCGAACCAGATCAGCGATAACATCACCGTGATAGACGGGGAATCCGACCAGGTCCTGGCAACCGTAGCCGCAGGCAGCGAACCTCTGGCCCTCTGCTACAACCCGCTGAACAACAAGATCTACTGCGCGAACGGGGGCAGCGACAACATAACCGTGATAGACGGGACGAGCGACGCGGTCCTGCGGACCATCAGCGTCGGAGCCGTCCCGTTAGCCCTCTGCCACAATCCTGAACAGAACCGGGTCTATGTGGCGAACTCTGACAGCTTCAGCGTCTCGGTCCTGCGCGACTCAGGAGGAGGAATCGAGGAAAGCCGCACGCCCTACGCCTCACGCCTCGCGCCCACCGCAACCGTTGTCCGTGGTTTGCTCACTCTACCTTCTGCATTCTGCACTCTGCCTTCTGACTTCGTCCTCCTCGACGCCTCCGGCCGCCGCGTTCTCTCCCTCTCGCCCGGCTCCAACGACGTCTCACGCCTCGCTCCCGGCATTTACTTCATCCGGCCGTCCTCCGTGAGCAGCAAGCCGTTAGTCGTCCGCAAGGTCGTACTGGCCCGCTGACGGACGACTGTCCTGCACGCCGGCCCAAGGCCCTCCTGCGCGCAGTTGCAGGCCGGCCCGCGCGGCATATAATCGAAACATATGGCAACACGCGCTAAGGTCGCCGTACTGCGCACCAAACCCGAGTCGGTCATCGAGGACTACCGGCGGCTCCTGAAGCTGGGCGAGGCCGACAAGTTCCTCAAGCCCGGCACCACGACCATCCTGAAAGACAACATCTCCTGGCATTACCCGATGCCCTCGGCCAACACCACGCCGTGGCAACTCGAGGGTACCATTCTCGGCCTGAAGGACCTCGGCTACACCGACATCTCCTGCGTCCAGAACAAGACCGTGGTCATCGACACGCACAAGGGCGAGGACCTGAACCAGTACGTGCCGATATTCAAGAAGTGCGGCCTGCCCGTGCTTTACAACTTCAAGCCCGGGGACATGAGGTGGGTGCCGTTCACGCCCAAGGCCAAGATGCTCGCGCTCGACCGCGTCTACCCCAAGGGCCTGCGCATACCCGACTACTTCTTCGGCAAGAACATCGTCCACCTGCCGACCGTGAAGTGCCACATCTACACCACGACGACCGGCGCGATGAAGAACGCCTTCGGCGGCCTGCTCTCGACCCACCGCCACTACACCCACACCTGGATTCACGAGACCCTGGTCGACCTGCTCACCATCCAGAAGGAGATACACCCCGGCATCTTCGCGGTGATGGACGGTACGACCGCGGGCAACGGCCAGGGCCCGCGCACCGTGAAGCCGGTCGTGAAGAACGTCATCCTCGCGTCCGGTGACCAGTGCGCCATCGACGCGGTCGCCGCGAAGCTGATGGGCTTCGACCCGATGAGCATCAAGTACATCCGCCTCGCGCACGAGGCCGGGCTCGGCGTCGGCGAGATGAACGAGATCGAACTGGTCGGCGACGACGTGTCGGGCGAAAGCTGGGGCTTCGACGTCGGCTGGAACTTCCACCGGTTCCTCGGCTGGCTGTCGTGGTACGGCCCGACGCGGTTTCTGCAGCGGCTGCTGTTCCACACGCCTATAGTCTACTTCCCGATATTCGTCTCGGAGATGAACCACGACTACATCCACTGGCCCCTGAAGGAGCGCAAGGTCTACGAGAAGTGGCTGCGCGAGACCGGCTGGGGCCGGCTCTTCGCCGAGTACCAGCAAAAGGGCTGCCTGCTGCTCTAGCCGATGACCTGCATCCACTATCGTCCGAACCTGCACGTCACGTCCCAGGTCGGGTCGGTCGGGATGTCGCAGACCGCGGACGCGTGCGAGCTACTGCTGCCGGCGCGCAAGAACCACCAGGAAATCCGGCGGATGCTGTACGACAACGGGTTCATCTGCACGCCCACGCGCTTCGACTGCCCGGTCGCCGCGGCCGACAAATGGACCAACTGCCCGTTCTTCGAACCGGCCCAGCCGGCAACACCGCCCGGGGAAAGCGCGGCCTGACGCTCGAGGATGGCGAACGCCCAACGCTCCTGCCGAGTCCGCTCCGCGGCCGCGGCCGATTTGCCCGAACTCAAGCGGATGCGTATCGCCCTGCAGGACCTGCTCGCCGAGAAAGACCCGCGGGTGTTCCGCCTGAGCCGAAACTTCCTCGGCGAGCTCGACCGGTTCTACGCCGAGGTCGCCGCCAATGACGAGAACCGCGTCATCGTCGCGGTCGACGAGACCGACCGGCCGGTCGGGATGATAATGCTCCGGATACTCGACAACCCACGGATGGACCCGCGCCGGTTCGGCCGCATCGACGACGCGTGGGTGGACGAGCCGTTTCGCGGGCAGGGCGTGATGACCGCGCTGGTCGAGGAGGCCTGCCGCTTCCTCACCGCACGCGGCGTGCCGATGGTGATGCTCGACTGGGCCAACAACAACCCGCCCTCGGGCGAGTGCTGGCAGAAACTCGGGTTCGCGCCGCTGATGACGATGGGGTTCACGTCGCCCGCGGCCGTCCTGGGCCGCACGAGGGACTGAAGGAGACAAATGGGCCACAACCTGCCCGAAGAACTCGAAAGCCTGCGCGCGTTCCTGCCCGAGCTGGTCGCGGTCGTGCGGGAACGGGCGCCCTATGCCTCGGCGCTGGTCACCCAGTCCGGCGGCGTGTCGGTCGTCAAGTCGTCCAGCGTCGAGCGCGTCAACCCGGTGATGCCCGACCCGGGCATCCGCATCACGGCCTGGGACGGCGCCACGTTCCACAGCGCCGCGACCAACCGGCTCGGCGACCGCGACGGGCTGGTGCGGCTGGCCCGCGACCTCGCCGGGTCAATCGCGCCGCGGCCCGGCCCGCTGCCCGACCCGGGCTCCCCGCTCGACCGCCACTTCACGGAGGTCGGCTCAATCGACCCGGCCGGCGTGCCGACCGAGGACAAGACCGCGCTCTGCGCCCGCATCCACTCCTCGATCGCCTCGGCCGACTCGCGCATCGCCAGCGCCCAGGTTGGCTACGCCGACCAGCGCGAGTACCGCCTGTTCTGCAACGGAGCGCGCCTGCTCTCCTCGGAGGTCGTCCGCACGCAGGTGTTCGCGGTCGCGTTCGGCTCGGACGGCGCCAAACAGGTGTCCAACTTCGACTTCCGGGTCGGCAACGGCTGGGAAGCGACCGCTCAGGCCGACGGTGAATGGACCGCGAACGTCGCCCGGGTCACGCTCGAGCATCTCGCGGCCCAGCGCATCCCGCCCGGCGAGTACACCTGCGTGCTCGACCCTGACTGCGCCGGCACGCTCGCCCACGAATCCTTCGGCCACGGCTGCGAAATGGACACGCTGATGCGCGGCGCGGCCCGGGCCCTGGAATACGTCGGCAAGCGCGTCGGGTCCGACCTCGTGGACATCACCGACTTCCCCGGACGGCGCGGCACCAACGGCACGCTGTTCTTCTCCGACGACGGCGTGCTCGCCGACGAGCCGGTCGCGCTGGTGCGCTCTGGCATCCTCCAGCCGACCCTGATGTGCGACCGCTATTCCTACCTGATGATGAAGGACCGCCTGCCCGGCCTGAAGCAGTCGGCCTCGGGCCGGCTCGAGTCGTGGAACCACCCAATCTACGCGCGGATGACCACGACCTACTTCGAACCGCGGCCGCGCGAACAGGGCGGCCTCGAGCGCGGCGAGATGATCGAGCGGACCGATGACGGCGTGCTGCTCGAGCGCCTGACCAGTGGGATGGAAGACCCGCTCGGCTGGGGCGTCCAGCTTCAGCTGATGCGCGGCCGGGAAATCAAAGCCGGCAAACTCACCGGCAAGCTCTACTACCAGGTCGGCGCGACCGGCTACGTCCCCGACGTCCTCGCAAGCGTCGACGCGGTCGGATCAAACATCGACCTCGACTCGGCCGGCCACTGCGGCAAGGGCCACAAAGAAGTCGTCCGCGTCGCCACCGGCGGCCCGTTCGTCCGCTGCCGGATGCGGCTGGGCTAGGGGGAATCCGTGAACATCGAACGCATCCGCAGCGTGCTCGCCCGGACCGAGGGCGTCAGCCATTGGCTGCTCGTCACGACCGAAGCCGACGCCACGACCGTCATCCGCCTGCCCTGGGTCTTCTCGATGCGCTCCGGCAAGCTCCACGCCGACCCCAACCCGCACCCGCGCGAAGTCATCACCGCGCCGTCCGAGACCGTGACCCTGCGCGTGTTCTCGCGCTTCGCCGGCGACGGCGAGCAGTGGCTGGGCGACGCGGTCGGCCAGGTTTCCTCGGACGACGAATCGGCCCTGCGCCGCCTGGTCGAGTCGCTGGTCGCGGGCGCGCGCTCCCAGCGCAACAAGCCGTTCCCCCTGCCCGATGCCGACGAACCCTACGCGTCAATCCCGCTCGCCGACGCCGAACTCGAAGGACTGGGCCACGCGGCACTGGTCGAGCGCGCCCAGGCCTTCACCGACCGGCTCGTGACCGCGGCCGGCACCCTGCCCGGCGTCGGCGTGTCCAACATCGAGCTGTTCATCCACCGCAGCCGCTCCCGCCTCGAAACGTCGGCCGGCGTGAAGGTCGAGCAGCGGTCCACGCGCGTCGACGTCGAGGCCTGCTTCCTCGCCCGGCCCGAGACCGGCCCGTCGGGCGAGCACACCGCCCGGCTCCACGCCCGGAGAATAGCCGACATCGACCCGCAGGCCGTCGCCGTGACCTGGGGAAGAGCGGCCCGCGCCATCGCCGAGGCCGGCCCGGCCCCATCCGTCAAGGGCCCGGTCGTGCTTGTGGGCGAGGCCTGCCACGACGCGCTCAGGCTCGTCCGCTCGCCCCTGTCGTTCCACGCAAGCGCCCGGATGGTCCACGAACGCACCTCCCGCCACAACCCGGCCGAACCGATCTGGGGCGACGCCGAACTGAAGGGCGAACCGCTCGACCTCGTGTCCGACCCGACCCTGCCGTTCGGGCTCGACAGCAGGCGGTGGACCCCGACCGACGGCACCGCCTGCCGCGCCGCGACCATCGCCAAGGACGGCCACTGGGCCGAGCTACTCGGCGACCGGCGCTACTTCCACTACCTCGGCCTGCTAGAGCGGGGTGTGCGCGCCTCGGGCCAGGCCGGCAACACCGTCATCCCGGCCGGCAAGACGCCCGAAGCCGGACTGCTCGACGGCGACTGCGTCGTCATCCAGGCGTTCTCCGACTGGGGCGCCGAAGAAACCAGCGGTGACTTCTCCTGCGAGGTGCGGCTGGGCGAGGTCCGCCGCAGCGGCAAGGTCACGCCCTTCCGCGGCGGCCTGCTCATCGGCAACTGGTTCGCGGCCATGGCCGACGCCCGGTATTCCAGGGAGACTCAGACACTCGGCTCCTATCACGGCCCGCGCGCGGTTCGGTTCGGCAACCTTACGCTGGCCGGCTAGCGTCGGCAGTCCCTCGTGAAGCTCGAGTCCTGCCCGGTCTGTCGCGACGTACGCACCGCGCTCTTCCGCTCGATCGACGGCCGCGATTACTGGCGCTGCGGGACCTGCTTCGCCACGTTCCTCGACCGTGCCCAACTGCCCGACCGCGAAGCCGAGGGCGAACGCTATCGCCAGCACCAGAACCGCGCCGACGACCC
>JAWOHG010000189.1:0-4045 GCA_046485245.1 bacterium | reverse complement strand
TGTCGGAGGGGACAACCTCGGCCTGGCCGGGGTCGAGGGCGACCTGTTCTACCGTGCCGGCGTGGGCGACAATGTCGACGGCGGCCTGCGCGCGGTCTACTCGGCGACGCCGCCCCGCGGGCCCGAGTACCCGAGCACGCGTTCGGTCACGTTCATCGCCGACGCCCGGTACCAGGCTTACGAGGAACCGCCTGCCGCCGCCGGCGCGGCCGTCGCCTACACCCGGCCCCTGACCAGCACCGCCAACTCGCTGGTAACGGTAACGCTCGGGGGCACGGTCGGTTCGGAACGGGTCTACGGCGGGCTGGGACTGGTGCTGGAAACCGAAATCGACCGTGACCTCGGGCTCATCACGCGCGGGCCTGCGCCCTACATCTCCGTTGGTGCGGCGCTTGGCCGCCGTTTCAAGGTCCTCCCCCAAATCGGGCTCTACCTCGACGGCCGCTACCTGGCCGCAAGCCGCCTCGCCCTGCACGTCGGGGTCGGCGCGCAGTACATCTTCGGTGTCATAGATGTGGATGACAGCCCCGGTTTCTGGAACTAGAGTCTTGACAACCAACAGAGATCTGTCGTGAGGATACTTGTCGCCCTGACCGTCCTGTTCGGCGCGCTCTGCTTCGGCGCGGCCGGCCTCGGCCTGGGTGTCATTATCGGCGAGCCGCCAGGCTTGAGCGTCAAGTACTGGCTGGGCGAGCGGGTCGCGGTCGGCGCGCGCTACTACTTCCGCTAGCGCCGCGGCGCTGGAAACTTACGGGGGAGCCCGAAGGCTCCCCCGCTTCTCTCAGCCTGCCTCCTCGGTCAGATGTCGAACAGTTGCGTTGTGCCTGTTCCGCTCTTCACAGGGTTGTGGCTGAGCCGGCCGGCCGGGTTGGTGACGTTGGAGCGCGTTTGTGTCCCGGTCGGGCCGGTGATTTCGGACCGCAGAGGGCAAGGCGCAGCAAGCCCACTGACGCAATGCCGTACGGTCCTTTGGTCTGTAGGTGTGGAAATTGTCTTGGCGGTCATCGGCCGAAAGAACATCGGTCGGCCCCGGGCCGGTACTTCGACGGCGGCCAGGTTGTCGGCGGCCACGGCGACAGACATCTCAACTTGTCGCGTACAAACTCCTCTTTCCCGGACTTTCAATAATCTGGCCCGCGGTCACCCCTGAAAAGAAACGGCGCCCCTGGCGCCGTAACCCGCGGGCGGTTGTCGGTCTCAACCGTCCCGAACTGTAATAATTATCCCAGAAACATCAGTGACTGTCAACGAACGCGGGCTCGACGCCGGTCAATTCAAGGTTCGGCGACGCTCTAAAGGAGAGGCTTTCGTCGATTGCCAGCCACTCGACATCCACGGGCAGTCCCAGCGCCCCGAACCGCTCCGGCCCGAGGATGAACAGCGCCTTGGCCAGCGCCTGGCCCGTCACCGGGTCGCGCGCCCTGACGGTCGTACTGATGATGCCCTGCGCCGGACGACCGGTGCGCGGGTCGATGATGTGGCAGTAGCGGACGCTGTCCGGGCCGAAGAAGTACCGCTCGTAGTCGCCCGACGTCACCACGGCGCCGTCCCGCACCGTCACGACGCCTGCGATGCCCTCCCCGCGCGGCCGGCGTATGCCGACCATCCAGTCGCGCTCGCCCTTGGCCCCGACTGCGTAGATGTCGCCGCCGGCGTCGACCAGCGCCGACTGGACGCCAAAAGAACGCAGCACGCGTGCCGCTTCCGAGAGGGCGTAACCCTTGGCGATGCCGCCGAGGTCTACTCTCGTGCGCGAGTCTGTTTTGGTCACCCGCGTCGACTCGACGACCAGGTTGTGGTAGCCGACGAACTGCAGGCAGGATTCGACGGCGAACCGGCTGGGCACCGCAGGCGAATCACCGTAGAACCCCCACAACCGCACCAGCGGTTCGACCGTGACGTCGAACGCCCCGCCCGACAGCGCGCTCATCTCGACCACGACTTTGAGCACGCTGACAACCTCGATGTCGACAATCGGCTCGCCGCGCGTGTTGAAGGCGTACACCGGGCTCGTGCTGTCGAGGTGGTTGAACTTGCGGCTGATTTCGTCCAGCCGGGCGAACACGGCATCCAGCGCCCGGTCGGCCCGGTCGCGCGGTGCGATGACCGTGACGGTGACGAACGTGTCCATCAGCAGCGCCGCCCGCTTGCGCGTGACCGGACCGGCGCAGGCCAGGGCCAGTGCGGCGACGAGAAGCACTGTGCGGCGGCTCATCGCGACGCCCCGGAATCCGCGACCCCGGTCGAGAGATAGAGGTCGGCCACGACGTCGCCCGGCAGGTTCACGAGACGGTCCAACCGGCTGCGGCCCAGACCTCGGCAACGGATGGATTCCCGTGCGCGGCCCAGCATTGCCGGGAAGAAAGCCCACGCGAGGCCCAGGGCCTGCCCGACGGAGTCCGGGTCTATCCCGAAGCGCCGCAAGGGGGAAAGCAGGCGGGCGATGCCGCGGGCCAGGTCGGCCGGCGCAGTGACGCTCGCCAGCAGGCGGGTGACCAGCAGCAGTAGCAGAAGGCGCACCGCGAACAAACCGCCCTCGCGCAAGCCAAGTTCGGTGATGCGCAAGGGCCCGAGTTGCAGCAGTATTCGGCCCCAAGGGCTGAACAGGACCGGCAACGCGAACGCCGCGACAAGCAGGGCCCAGGCGCGGCGCAGAGCGGACAGAAGCGCCGCCGGTCGCACCCGGCCGACCGCGGCCAGCGCACAGAGCAGGGCAAACACCGCGGCATACACCCACGCCCGGTTGAACAGCATCAGCACCAGCGCGACCATCGTCACGGCCGCGACTTTATACTCGGGTCGCGCCCGGCCCAACGGTCCAAGGGTCACGGGTCCAGGGTTACGGGTCAAGGGTTCCCTGGCGGTTTCCCTTTCCCCGTTACCCATTACCCTTTCCCCTTCCCTCTCCTCGATGCGGCCCAGCGCCTGCACCGCGACAAACCCGGTCAAGAGCCCGGTTGCCACCGCGGCCAGCACCAGCCACGGCGCGAGCCAGAGCACGCCCGGGCTGCGGATGAACAGCAGCCAGACCAGCCCCACCTGCGCAATGATGTGGCTGACCGCGCCGGCGACGCTGATGCCGATGAACCCGATGCCGGGCACCCGGCGGGCCAGCGCGTGAGCGGCTATCATCGCGAGCGCGCTCGCGAGTCCGCCGAAAAGCGACAGCACGAACGCGGGCGAGAGGAAAGTCCCGAGCACCAGCGAACTGACCAGCGCGCGCAGCACCGCGAGTTGCAGCGCGCTGCGCCAGCCGAGCTCGGCCAGGGCGACAATGGTGATGATATTGGCCAGCCCGACGCGCACGCCGGGCAGCGGGTGGGGCAACAGCGACTCGGCGACCTGCAGCACGCTCGCGCAGGCGACCAGCATGGCGAGGCGAACGAGCCTGGGGCTCGGCGCCTTCGCGGAGTCGGGCAAGTCCGACCCGTCCGACGTCTTCAGCGATCGAAACTCGTCAATCGTCATTCGACAATCGCCTCAGTAGCTTTCCGCGTCGTAGCCGCGGGCCACGCCGCGCAGCTCTACTATCACCCGGTTGGGAACGCAGATTATCGACCGGCCGGGCTCGCTCACCCACCCGGCGTGCCGGCATACTCCCTTGGGGCAATCCGACTCGGCCACGCGCACCCGGCCGTCCCTGATTTCGACGACCACGTCGTCGGCCAACTGCACGCGTGCGTCCCGGTCGAGCGGGTACACGCCGACCAAGCGGCCCGAGCGCGTGACCCTGGCCTCGGCACGCCCCGTGCGCGCTCGCGCCGAGCTCAACAGCGACCACGCCGGCAGGGCGACCAGCGCGACGACCAGCGCCGCGTCGAACACGCCGAGCCGCAGCATCCGGTCGCGCACCGTGGTCATACGCGTCCAGCGTACCGCGCCCGGTGCGGCCAGTCCAGCCGCGCGCCCGGCGCGTTTGACTGAACGGCCCGCGGCCGCTATCGTCGGCCTGTTGTCTGAAGACTCCAACCCGACACCGCTGACCACGAACCCGGTCCAATCGCCGGCCGCACGCCTGTTTGAACGGGTGCGCCGCGCGGTCGCC
>JAWOHG010000039.1:0-8155 GCA_046485245.1 bacterium | reverse complement strand
CGTAGTACCACTCGTAGGTCGAGCTGGCCGTGCCGCGGGCCAGCGACAACCCGTAGGTGATGCGCGCGTTCCAGTAGCGGTCCAGGAGCTTGCGCAGGCTGACCTCGAAGCCGCGGACGCTGCCGTACTCCTCGTTGACCAGCGGGAAGAACCCGGTCGGCACCGCCGCCTGGAACCGCGTGCCCATCAGGTCGAAGATGTCCTTGTAGTAGGCGGTGAAGTCGGCGACCACCTGCGGCGAGAGTTGCTGCTCGAGCCCGAGCTCGTAGGCGATGGTCTGCTGCGCCGCCAGGTCGGGGTTGCCGATGATCTGGTTGCCGCGCGAGTAGGCTGCGGTCGAGATGTTGTCGTAGAGGAAGTGGTAGGCCGGCGTCTGGAAGAAGTGGCCGTAGGAGAACCGGAACTTGGTCGTCGTGGTTATCGGGAACGAGACGCCCAGCCGCGGCGACACCTTGTATTTCAGGCTGGCCGCAACGGTCGTCGTGTCCTCGATGTTCTCCGGGTTGGCCCGCTTGCGCACCGACGGGTCGAGGTAGTCCAGCCTCAGGCCCGCGCGCACGACCAGGTCCTCGAAGTCCATCCGGTCCTGCACGTAGAGCGCCGCGTTCGTCGGGTTCACGTCGTAGGAATCGACGAACGGGTTGGGGTCCCAGGGCAGGGAGTTGTAGCGCCGGTGCAGCGAGTGAATGCGGGTCTCGGCCCCGGCCTTGAACTCGTGCACCCGGCCGATGTTGTGGGTGATGTCGCCCTTCAGCGTCGTCACCTCGGACCAGTGCAGCAGGAAGTAGCGGTAGTCTCCCTCGCCGTAGAACAGGTTGTACACGCCCCACGGGTTGTTGGTGTTGACCACCGACTGCTGGACGTAGCCGGGCATCGGGCGGAAGATGACCGAGTCGTCCTTCAGCACCGTGTCCTCGGACTTGAAGATGTAGTCGCCGAAGAACCCGCGCTCGTCGGCCTCACGCTCGAGGTCGCGGACCGCCTGGATGCGCTGGTTGTAGAAGTAGCTCACCCGTGCGGTGTAGAACGTGTTCTTGGTGAGCATGTGGTTGACCGACAGGTTGCCCTTGCGCACGCGCTCGCGCCGCGACAGGAAGTGGTCGAGGTTGTACTTGAACCCGAGGTGGTTCTCGCTCTCCCGGTCGTAGGGGTACATCTCGTACTGCTCGCGGGCAAGGAACCCGTCGGTGGAGATGCGCATCCCCTCGTTGACCGGCAGCGCGTAGGTGAGCTTGCCGCTCGCCTTGTAGTCCTGGCGCTCCTGGTGCGGCAGCCTGTAGCGCAGGGGGTTGTAGTCGTCGGCGGAGTACAGCTCGCCGGACACGAAGTAGCGCAGCCGCTGCAGGCCCGGTATCGGGCCGCCCAGCGACGCCTCCATGCGGTTGTCGCCGAAGCTCGCCGGCCCGGGCATGAACTCGTCGGTCGAGTAGCTCAGCCGGCCGCCGACCGCGTCGCGGCCCTCCTTGGTGATGACCTGGATGATACCGGACATCGCCTCGCCGTACTCGGCATCGAACCCGCCGGAGATGACCACGACCTCGGCCGTGGCCTCGGGGTTGACCCGCGCGGCCTGGTAGCCGTACAGCGGGTCCGACGTGGCCACGCCGTCGACGAAGTAGGCCACCTCGTCGGGCCGGCCGCCGCGGATGTGCGTGCCCTGGGTCGCGCTGACCGTGACCCCGGTCTGCAGGCGGACGATGTCGGCCAGCGTCGACACGGGCATCTTCGCGATGTCCTCGCTGCCCATCGTCTGGCTCGTCGCCGCCACGGTCCGGACGATGGGCGGCGGCGTGCTCCTGACCTCGACCACGTCCATCTGGATGCGCTCCGAGCTCAGCGCGAAATCCTCGTTGACGGTCTGGTCGATAATGACCAGCACTTCGGTCTTGCGCAGTGACTGGTAGCTGATGTAGGAAGCGGTCACCGAGTGCCGCCCAACCGGGATGTTGACGATGAGGTACTCGCCGTCGGCGTCGGTCGCCGCGCCGAGGTCGGTGCCGTCGACGACGACGTTCGCCCCGACCAGCGGTTCCCGGGTCTTCGAATCGTAAATCCGTCCGCGGATCCGGCCGGCCTCGGCGCCCAGCGCCCCTCCGACCGTGAGGACCAGCAGCGAGAGTACCGCCAGGCTCAGGAATCGGTTGCGGTTCACTTGGCCCTCCTGTTACTGAGCGTCGACCCGGACCGGGATGGCCCAGATCGTGCTAGTGTACGCGCTGTTCTTGTAGAGGATGTTGGAGTTGGGCACCAGCTCGATGTAGATGTGAGTGTAGCCGGGCGTGGCAAAACTGAACACGGCGGCCCCGTTCATCGCGTTGAACGTGATATCGCTGCGCCGGCCCTCGACCGTCATGAAGAACCGGTTCTTGTCCTGGCCGGTGTCCGAGGGTGTGCGCGCCGTCACGCCGAGCGTCAGCGCCTCGCCGACCCGCACCGTGTACATCGAGCCGAGCGGCTTGAGGTTGTATATCGCCCTGCCGTCCGGCCGCGGCGTGTAGAAGAACGTGTCGGTGACGCCGGGGCGCGACAGCACCGCGTAGGAGACTCCCGGCGCGTCCTCGGCGCTGGGCACGAAGCTGGCGAAACCGGTCAGCTTGGTGATGCGGTAACCCGAGTCGCTCTTGGGCAGGAACACCACGCGGCGGGTCGCCCAGTCGAACGTCTTGACCGTATCCTGAGGCGCGTCGAAACCGAGCTTGTCGATCGTCTGGGGCCGCCAGCGCACCGTCGAATCGGGCTGCGTGTCGGGCCGGAAAGTCACGACCCACAGGCTGTCGTAGCTGAAGTGCACCCGGCCGGCCGCGAGCGTATCGCGGTACCACACCTCGCAGAACGTGTCGGTCATCGCGACTGTGTCGACCGTCACGCCGAAATGGAACTCGTCGCGGTGACCCTCGGCCGGCTCCTCGACCCACATCGAGAGGAGATGGCCGAACTTGTACAACGTGGCGCCGTCGGCCGAGACCGTGTCCGCCCCCGTGAGTCGGACGTTCAGGTTCAGGCGAAACGTGTCGGCCAGCGCTTTGCGGGCGTCGAACACGCCGCGCCACGGTTCAAGTTGGGCGCGCACCGCCGCCGAATCCTCGCTCGTCCACCATTGCCAGTTGGCGGGCGGCTCGGTCCCACACCCTGCAGAAAGCAGCAGACCCGTCGCCAACAGGACCGCCAGGGCCGCAAGAGCCGGCCAGCGCACCGCACGATTGTTGCTGCTGTGAGCGGTCCCGTCAGGACGAGGCACGTGCTCTACCATGGTTGCCTCCTTGCCGGAAGCTGCCGGGGCGCGATTGCGCCGGGGTCCCACGCGGCCCCTGTCCGGCGGCTCCTCCGTCCTATCTTGAAAGAGCGGGGCGGGCATTGCTGCCCGCCCCGCAAGTAACTGCTACCGAGTGACTATGAGCTTCTTGGTCACCGAGGTCTCGTCCGTGGTCAACGTGTAGAAGTACACGCCGCCCGCGACCGTGCTGGCATCCCAGGTCGCGGTGTAGCGACCGGCGCCGACGCGGCCGTCGACGAGAGTCTGGACCGGGCGGCCCGCTGCGTCAAACACCTGCAGCGAAACCGTGCCCGCCCGCGGCAGCGCGTAGCTGATGCGCGCGCGACTCGTGACCGGGTTCGGCGTGGCACCAAGCTCGGTGCGAGTCGGCACCGCACCCGGATTCTCCACGACTCCCGGGCCGGATGGGTAGTGTATCTTCTGCACGACAAACGGGTTGTTCGTCGCGGTGCCCTGGCCCTGGATGACGAAACCGGCCTGGAGGTCCTGCTCGTAGAGCACCATCACGGTGTCGTCGACCACCGGGTCCGCGATCGACGGGAACCGGTTGGAAACGGTCGTGCGGTCGGTGAGCTTCAGCGCCGAGGTCCACGTCGCGCCGCCGTCGGCCGAGTACGAGTGGTAGATGTCGGCGCGGACGAGGTTGGTGACCGGCTCGACGTTGGTGCCGTCGAACTGCTCCCAGACCACGTGCAGCTTGTTCGCATCGTCCCGCACCTGCGCGATCTGCGGACGGCAGGCGAACATCGCGTTGTAGCCGACCGCGGCGAGCAGCGAGTCGGTGTCGGCGCGGTGAATCTGGACCCAGCCGGTGGCCACGGACCAGTGGTAGATCACCGCCGGCAGGATGTACCCGGTGTCGCGGACGACGGGCATCACGTTGGTCACGTAATGCAGGTTGTCCTGCGAATCATACCACGGGAAAACGCCGGTGATGTGGAAAGAGGGCGTCGTGTCGGTGCCGAACGGGTTGGGCGTCGTGATCTCGGTGGACTGACCCCACGTCGCGCCGTCGTCCTGCGACTCACGGAAGTAGGCCGGGTTGACAATCAGGGCATCGTCGCCGTCGACCCACGTGATGTGGACTTTGTTGCTGACCTTGGACGCGGCGATGGCCTGGGTCGGGAAGTGCGGAATCGGCTGCGGGTCCGGGACCGCTATCGGCACATCCCACGTGCACCAGGTCGTGGCGCGCGAGTAGAACAGCCCGTCGCGGCTGCCATCGTCGTTAACCGCAAGATGGATGGTCTGGCTCTGGGACACGTCAATCGCCGGCCACAGGTACAAGTCAAGGTTGGGCTGGCCGCTGCAGTACTCGAAGATGCCCGCGCCCGGGGCGACGTCGCGCGCGACGACCGGGTAGATGGCGCCCTGGTGCGTCGACACGACCGCCACGCCCGTGACCGGGTCGGTCGACAGGCCGCCGAACCCGGACTTGGCCGAGTACACACTGATGCCCGAAGCCATGAGGTCCGGGTCAATCCAGTTCCACTGGCGCGTCGCGAAGTCGTAGAAGTTGTACCGCTGGTTGCGGTCCGAGTAGTCGGGGTTGTTCGAGAACATCCAGCACGCGTGGACGCCGTAGTCCGGCGAAGTGATGAGCATCCGGTAACCGGGGCCGTTGAAGCCCCAGTCGTAGATCGTGCCGCCGATCGTGTCCAGCGTGCCGACGATGTCGAACGCGCCGCCGGCCGGGCGGGCCGGGGCCCGCTCGATGGCCGGGGCTACCGCCGGTTGCTCAGGGGCAATGGCGGTAACCGGCTGGTTGATCCCCGCCGCCAGCAGTACTGCCGGCACGAGCAGGGCAAGACAGACTAGGTTACGCATCGGTCTCCTCCTTTGCTTTGCTTCTCTCAGGCTTCATGCCTGTTGCTTTCCTTCTGTGGCCGTCTCGCGGCCACCGTTTCTTCGGCGGCCTCTCGGCCGCTCTCGTCTTCCTACTGCGACGTCAGCGTGAAGCGGAACGGGATGGATACCCACACCCGTACCGCCTGGTCGCGCTGCTTCGCAGGAGTGAATGTCGAACGCATCGCCGCTTCGACCGCGGCCTGGTCGAGCGCCGTGTTGCCGGCGCTCTTAAGGATGCGGGCATCGGCGACCGTGCCGTCAACGTCGACCAGCGCTTCGACCACCGCCTGGCCCTCGATGCCCGCGGTCCGGGCCATCTCCGGGTAGTTGGGCACCGGGATTTTGACCGGCTTGGGCTTGACCTCGACCTTCCAGAACGGCACGATCGGGATGTCGGTGTCGGTCGTGCGCTTGATGACCTCCTGGAAGGTAGTGGCATCGATGGTCTGGGCCTCGACCTCGGCGTCACTCTCGGCCGCGACCGGCACGCTCTGCGGCTTCTCGACCTTGGGCTCCTCGGCCATCTTCTCGAGTTGCGGCGGCAGGGCTTCCATCACCATCTCGATCGACCGCCGCATCTGGTAGGGCTTGACCACGAACTCGCGCGGCAGGAACAGGAAGGCGGCCAGGCAGACGATGAGCGCCGCCACCGCCCCGACCCGCAGGGCCACGGAATAGTAACGGTCTTCCCACGCCAGGGCTTCGATTCCTTGTGACTGCATTATGAACCTCCGCCCCCAACCTTGTACTCGGTCGCGAATGTGACTTTGAGCGCCCGGGCGTCCTTCAGACCCTCGAGCACGTCGGTGACGTAACCGTAGGGCACGTCCTTGTCGGCCTGCAGCATCACCACGAGTTCCGGGTTCTCGACTATCTTCTCGCCGATGATGCCCGGCACCGAGGCGACGGTGACCATGTTGTCGCTGATGCTGATGCGGCCGGTGCGCTCGATCCAGATGTTCTCGACATTGCGCCGCTTCAGTATCCGCTCGGTCGCTTCGGCGGCGGGCAGTGTGACCTTCAGACCGGAGCCCTGCCGGAACGTCGTCGCGACCATGAAAAAGATGATGAGCAGGAACGCGATGTCGCCCTGGGACGCGGTCGGGATGTCGGGGTTGGTGACCCGCTTCGCGGCAATGCGCTTCATCCGCTCACCTCATCCGCGGTTTTGACATTTGGCTCTTGGCCTTTGGCTTCTGACTTCGCCTGTCCCCGCTTCGCGGCAATGCGCCTCATCCGCCGCCTCCCTCTTCTTCCATCACCGGCGCGAGGCTGATGCGCTCGGCTTTGGCCATCTTGAGTTGGTCGAAGACCTCGACCATCGTCTGGTACGGGGCACTGCGGCTGACGCGCAGGGCGATGGCGATGTCCGCGTTGGCGGCGATGCGCTGCTCGATGAGGCCGCGCACGTCCGGTATGTTGACGACCTGGTTGTCGAGCAGGACCTGCCCGGTCTGGCTGACCGCGACCACGAGGACGTTCTCGGCCTTGATCTTGATCGCATCGCCCTTCTCGGGCAGGACGATCTTCAGGCCCTTCTCGCGCGAGAAGATGCTCGTCGCCAGGAAGAAGATGATTATCAGAAACGCGACGTCACCGGTCGAGGCCGTCGGTATTACGGGATGGGCCTTGTTGCGTCCCTGGTTCCTCAGGCCGATAGCCATCTGCGCCTCTTACTGCTTCCCGGTCTTGGTGATGACGACGTCCAGCAGTTGGGCCGACGAGGTCTCCATGTCGCGCAGGTAGCTGTTGATGCGTCCCTGGAACAGGATGACGACGATGGCCAGCGGCGCCGCGATCATCAGGCCCCACTTGGTGGTGATGAGCGCTTCGGAGATGCCGCTCGCCACGACCGTCGGGTCGACTTCGCCGACCGCCGCGACGGACCGGAACGCGCCGATCATGCCCGTCACCGTGCCAAGGAAACCGAAGAACGGCGCCACCGTGGTCAGGCCGGCCAGGAGCGGCATGCCCCGGTCGAGGAACGCCAGTTCCGAGGTGCCGGCGGCGACGATGGCGTCTTCCATCGCGGTCTTGCCCTGGTCTGCCTTGAGCAGGGCCGCACGCAGCACGCGGGCGACCGGGCTCTTGCTCTTGTCGCAGACGGCGATGCCGGCCTGCACGCCCTGCTTGTCCACGGCCTGGATGACCGTTGAGCTGAACTTCTTCACGTCGACGTTCAGCCGGATGAAGAGCGTGTAGAGTCGCTCGAGCACCAGTGCGATGCCGAGGACGGCGCAGGCAAGCAGGAACCACATGGTCCCGCCGCCAGCTTGGAATTCCTGTATCACTCAGTCCTCCTTAAGGATGTTTCACTACAGGACTCAGTAAACTAATCTAGCCCCCCACCGCTACTTGTCAAGCGGCAGTAGAGCACCCCGCCGGGGTCGGCGCACCCCGCGCGGGCCACAATGATAAGAAAAAACCCCGGCAAGGCAAGCCCCGTCTTGCGCCCGCACCCGGCCCGGCCCGAGCTCATCGTCCGCGCCCCTCCAACGCCGCCAGCCGGCCGGCTGCGAACTCGCTGCCCGGTTCGATGCGCAGCGCCGTTTCCCAACTGCGCCGCGCCTCGGCCAGCCGCCCCTGGCGCGAGTACGCTTCGCCGAGCATGTTGTGCGCCGGAACCATCGTCGGGGCCAGTTGCAGCGTCCGTTCAAACAGCCCGGCAGCCCGCTCGTAGTCGGCCTGCTGCAGCCGGGCATAGCCCAGGTTGTACAGCGCGAGGCCATTGTCCGGCTCCAGCGCCACGACCCGCTCCAGCAGCACGATTGCCTCGGGCACGCGCGCGGCCTGCAGCCGCGCCATCGCCAGACCCTGCAACGCCGGCGCGTTGTCCGGCCGTCGGGCCAGGATGCCCCCAAAGACTGCCGCGGCCGAGTCGAGCTGGCGGTTGGCGAGCAGCGCCTGCCCCAGCAGGCTGCGGGCGGTCATCGACTGCGGCGCCTCCTCAAGCGCGCGCCGCACCTCGGCAAGCAGGCGCGGGTGGTCCGGTGCCGCGGACGCGGCCGTGCCCAGCAGGTAAGGCTTCGCCTC
>JAWOHG010000256.1:0-2515 GCA_046485245.1 bacterium | reverse complement strand
GAAGTAGACGTCGCCCTCGCGCGTGCCGTAAATCATCGGCATCGAGCAGGCGGGCGCCACCGCGTGACCGCCGGTATCGCGCACGACGCCCTTGGGCTTGCCCGTCGTGCCCGACGTGTAAAGCATGTACAGCGGGTGCTCGCTCTCAACCGGCACGCACTCGACCTTCTCCCCGCGGTGCGCGGCCATCTCCTCGGCCCAGGTCCGGTCCCGGCCCTCGACCTTCTGCCACGGGTTGATGCCGCGGTCGAGTACGATGACGACCGGCACCTTGTTCTTCGCCAGGGCCAGCGCCTTGTCGGTGATGCCCTTCAGGTCGACCTTCTTCTGCTTGCGCAGGCCGCCGTCGGCACAGACCACGAGCTTAACGCCGGCGTCGTCGATGCGGTCGGCCAGCGACTCGATGCTGAACCCCGCGAACACGACTGTATGAACGGCGCCGACGCGCGTGCAGGCGAGCATCGCCACCATCGTCTCCGGCACCATCGGCAGGTAGATGAGCACGCGATCGCCCTTGCCGACGCCGTGGCTCCTCAGCACCGCGGCGAACGCCGTGACCTCGTCGAGCAGTTCGCGGTACGTGACCTTGCGCTCAAGGCCGGTCTCCGGGCTCTCCCAGATGACCGCGACCCGGTCGCCTTTGCCGGCCGCGACGTGCCGGTCCACGGCGTTGTAGCACATGTTGGTCAGCCCGCCGACAAACCAGCGGTAGAACGGCTCGCGGCTGCGGTCGACCGCCTTGTCCCACTTGCGGAACCAGAAGAGCTTCTCGCCCTGCTCGGCCCAGAACTTCTCCGGGTCGGCGAGCGCCTGCCGCGTTACCTCGTCGTACCTGCCCATATCAACGCCTCCTGGATTCGGTTGGTTGTCCGGTCTTGTGCCGCTTTGGAGCGGCGGGAATGATTACAGCGGCTCGATTATGACAAGCGGCTGGCCGTATTCGACCGACTCGCCGTCGTCGACAAGAATGTCCAGCACCCGGCACTTCTTCTCGGCCTGGATCTCGTTCATCAGCTTCATCGCCTCGACGATGCAGAGCGTCTGCCCGGGCTCGACCGTGTCGCCCTTGTCGATGAACGCGGGCGACTCGGGCCGCGGCCGCAGGTAGAACGTGCCCACCATCGGCGACTTCACCTCTTCGCCGGCCGGCGCCTTGGGCTGCGGCGCTGCCGGCGCGGGCTCGGGTGCCGGCTGGGCTGCCTCGACCTTGGGCGCGGCGGCCGGTGCCGGGGCGGGCGCGGCTTCGAGCCGCGGCCGTTCAGTCGCGGGCCTGGGCGCCGCCGGGGCCGGGCTCTCGCCGCCGCGGCGGATGCGCACGCGCTCGCTGCCGCTCTCCCATTCGAACTCGGTCACCTCATTGTGGGCGACCATCTCGACGATGTCGCGCAGGCGCACCACGCCCGGGTCGGCCGCGGGCGCGGCCGGCTTTGCCGCCTCTGCCTCGCTCTGACTCCTGGCTTGTTGCTTCTGGCCTTTGGCTTGTTCCGCAGCTTCTGCCGCCGCCTCGGCCGCCTTCGGGTTCTTGCGCCATTGGAAGAACTTCAGCGCCACCTCGGGGAACAGCGCGTAGGAGATGTAGTCCTCCTCGTGCTGCACCAGGTCGCGGGCCAGTTCCTTGCGTACCTTGGGCATCATCGGGTCGAGGAAATCGGCGGGCCGGCCCTTCATCGGCTTCTCGCTGCCGAGAATCTTCAGGGCCAGCGCCTCGCGAATCGGCGCGGGCGGGCGGCCGTACTGACCCCGCACGTAATCTTTCACTTCCTTGGGCACGAGCTTGTACCGTTCGCCGGCGAGCACGTTCATCACCGCCTGCACCCCGACAATCTGGCTGGTCGGCGTCACCAGCGGCGGGAAACCGAGGTCCTCGCGCACGCGCGGCACCTCTTCCAGCACCTCGGGCAGGCGCTTCTCGGCCTTCTGCTCGCGCAATTGCGACATCAGGTTCGACGCCATCCCGCCCGGTATCTGGTGGATGATGACCATCGAGTCCACGACCTTGGGCATCGTGACGCAGCGGGCGGCCGCGACCTCGTCGAAGTGCTTCTCGACCTTCTCCATCGCCCCGAGGTCGAGCTTCGGGTCGCGCTCCGTCCCGGCAAAGCAGGCCGCCATCGTCTCGCCCGCGGGCTGGGAAGTCATGAACGCCAGCGGCGCGGCCGCGGTGTCGATGACGTCGCACCCGGCCTCGACCGCCTTCAGGTAGGCCGCCACGGCCATCCCGCTCGAGGCGTGGCAGTGAAGCTGGACCGGCAGGCCGATGCGGTCCTTCAGCGCCGCGACGAGTTCGAAGGCCGTGCCCGGCGACAGGATGCCGGCCATGTCCTTGATGCAGATGGAGTCCACGCCCATGTCCTGCTGCTCGTGCGCCCGCTGCAGGTAGTACTCGACGGTGTGCACCGGGCTGATGGCGTAGCAGAGCGTGCCCTGGGCGTGCTTGCCCTGCTTCTTCACGCAGGCCACCGCGTGCTCGAGGTTGCGCGGGTCGTTCAGCGCGTCGAACACCCGGTAGATGTCC
>JAWOHG010000245.1:0-3492 GCA_046485245.1 bacterium | reverse complement strand
CAGGCGAGCGAACCGGCGACGAGCACCAGCGTCGTGACGAGCGTGACCGGGATGACCGGCAGCAGGCCGAATGCAGGCAGGAGCTTGAAGTGGTAGAGCGCGACGAGCACCTCGCCCGTGAGTATCGAGGCGAACCCGGCCCACGGGTTGGCACGACGCCAGTAGATTGCGGCGAGCGTGACCGGGAATAGCACGGCCAGCCCGGTGAAGGTCTCGGTGGCGATGTCGAGGATTGACCCGACCGGGCGCAGGGCGAGCGCGAGCCCGGCCAGCGCGAGCACGATGATGACGATGCGGTCAGGCAGGAACCGGCGCGTCCTGGAGAGCGAGCGCAGGTCGCGGCTGACCATCGAGGTCAGGGTCAGCAGTTGCGAGTCCATCGTCGACATCAGCGCGGCGAGGCCGCCGGCAGTGACCAGGGCCGCGGCCCAGCCGGGCAGCTTCGCGGCGACGACCAGCGGCAGGATGGAGTCGGTCGCCTTGCCGGAAAGCGCGGGTTCGACCAGCCGGCCCATCACGCCGATTGCGACCGGCAGGAAGAACAGCGTCGCGGTGACAACGGGATACAGCAGCGCGGACAGGCGCAGGCTGCGGTCGTCACGCGCGGCGATGAACCGCTGGAACAATTGGGGAAACATCGGGTCGCAGAGCGACCAGAGCACCATGTAGGACAGCCAGATGCCGACCGTGAACTGCGCGCCGCCGCCGGGCCGGGCGAACAGCTCGGGCCAGCGCGCGAGCACCTGCCGGTTCGCCGACTCAAACCCGCCCAGCGCCGCGGCGATGCCGACGAACGCTACTGTCATCGCGCCGAGCATCACCAGCCCCTGCAGCGTGTCGGTCCAGATGTCGCCGCGCAGGCCGGCAAGCAGGACGTAGGCCACGCCGACCGCGGTGACCAGGGTCGCGCCCCAGGCAAACGGGATGCCCAAGAGCGCCTCGAGTGCGAGGCCCGCGCCGATGGGCTGGAGCGCGAGGTAGGGCAGGGTGAACGCGACCATCACCACGAGGTAGGCGGCGTGCAGGGCGCGGTTGCCGAAACGCAGGCTGATGAGCTCGGGCGGCGTGACCGCGCCGAGCCGGCGCGCGGCCTCACGCACCGGGATGCCGATGTAGAGAAACGACAGGGCCATGAACGCGGTGCCGAACGCCATTATCGGGTAGTAGGCCCAGCCGATGCGAAACCCGGCCCCGGCGAACCCGAACACGGTGAAGGCCGAGAAGTTGGTCGCGGCCATGGTCAGCAGCAGGCTCAGGGGTCCGACGCGCCGCCCGGCGAGGAAAAAGTCCTCGTGGCCGGGCTTGGCCCGGCGCCGGGCCAACAGGCCCAGCACCGCCAGCGCGGCGAGGTATGCGGCGAGTATCAGCACGTTCGTCATCGTCTGTATGGGGGCGGCCGGCCCGAAAAGCGGCGAGCCACCCCGTGTCGGCCGGGATGGCTCGCGCCTGGCATAGCCGACAGGGCTATGCTATGTCATTGCGTCGTCGCGTCAAATGCGGCCAAGGCTAGCGCGTCAACACGAGCCGGGTGAGCGGGCCCGCTTCGCGGCCGGAAAGCTGGAGATAGTAGACGCCGGAGGGTAGAGAGCGTAAGTCAATGTCGAATGACGAATGACGAATGTCGAATGAGCCGATAGGACGAGTGAGGACCGAGCGGCCGGACGCGTCGTAGATGTCTAGTGTCCAGTGTCCAAGGTCTAGTGTCGGCCCGGTCCGGACCGTGATGAGGCCGCGGGTGGGGTTGGGGGAAACCGAAAGAGAGTGACGAATGTCGAATGACGAATGTCGATTGCCGGGCTCGGCGATGCCGGCGAGGACGTAGCTCGAATCGAGCACCCAGTTGTCCGGGTCGACCTTGACCGAGTCCGGGCAGGTGTGGACGAGGAAGGTGTCGACCTGCGGGTTTGCCCGGGGCCGGATGACGACGTTGGTGTCGACGTAGAGGCACTTGAAGCGCACCGGCAGGGGCGTGCGGAAGAAGTCCGGGGCCTGGGCGCCGTTGGCCTGCGAAAGCGAGGTGACGATGCGGAAGCTGTCGCCGGCCGGCTCGGCAGTCCAGCCTAGCCGGTACTTCGGGTAACCGGCCTGGTATATCCACTCGTCGAAGAACCAGTCGAGCTCGAGCCCGGACACGCCTTCGCAGATGCGCTTGAAGTCCTCGGTCGAGGCGGTGCCGTACTCCAGCGAGTCGCGGTAGGCGCGCAGGCAGCGGAACAGGACGCCCGGGCTCTCCCACGTCGTGTCGCCCATTACCCAGCGCAGCATGTGCATCACCATCGCGCCCTTGCAGTAGATGGTGCCGTAGTCGTAAATCAGCTCCCAGGGCGGGTCGTAGACCGGGAAGCGGCGCGTGCGGTCGCCGTTGATGTAGGTCGACATCTTGCCCTTGACGTAGTTGTTGAAGTAGGAGCGGCCGTTGGCGTGGCCCATGTACATGCACTCGGCCCAGGTCGCGAAGCCTTCGTTAAGCCAGACGTCGGCGTAGCCGACGTGGGTCACCATGTCGCCCCACCACATGTGCGACAGCTCGTGCGAAATCGTGCCGTCGTGGCCGCCGCCGATGTAGCCGCGGTTGAGCATCACGAGCGTCTGGTGCTCCATCCCGCCCCACGGGAACCCGTAGTAGCCGGGCACGTGGCCGAAGCTCTCGAACGGGTAGGGCCCGAACACCGCGGTGTCGGCGAAGTAGTTCATCATCCGGGGCAGGTTGGCGTAACCGGTGCGGGTCTGGGCCGAGTCGAACGGCCACATCCAGTGGCGGATGGGCACGCTGTCGCCGCCGTTGTTGCGCACGAGCGTGTCCCAGCTCGTGAAGCGCGAGGCCGAGAAGGTCATCAGGTAGGTGCAGATGGGATAGGCGTGGCGCCACCAGTACGTGCGCGTCCCGGGCCCGGTCGTCACCGAGTCGAGCCGGCCGTTGGCGCAGACCTGGAACGTGTCGGGCACGGTGAAGTTCATCATCACGCCGCGGTCGGACTTGTCCATCGGCAGGTCCCAGCAGGCGAACCACTGGTGGTTGTCGGTCGGGCAGCCGCAGGCCATGCCGTGGGCGAACGCGGTCTGGGGCGGCCGGCCGTAGAAGTAGCCGATGTTGGCCGCGGTCGACTCGCGGCGGAAGAATATCTCGATTTCGGCCGAGTCGCCCGAGCCCAGCGGCGAGTCGAGCGTTATCGCGAGCTTCCCGGTAGGCGTGGTGAACGACAGGCGCGTGCCGCCGCGGCGCACCGAGTCGCAGACCAGCGAGGCGAAGTCGAGAGAGAACGTGTCGAGCGCCGGCTCGCGGCTCATTATGCAGACGACCTCGCGGCAGGCGTAGCCCGAGCGGTACATCGGCATGTCGAAGTCGAGCCGGTAATGCCGCACGTCGTAGGAGTGAAGCGAGTCAGCGAAGGAAGGGGTCGAGAGACCGAGAGACCGAGGGGCGCCGGGCTTGCCCGGCAGGTATTGCCATTCCGGTGTGTAGTCGGGCGGGCGGGAGTAGGCGAGAGCAAG
>JAWOHG010000019.1:0-7578 GCA_046485245.1 bacterium | reverse complement strand
CGGTGCTGGACTCGGTTTGGCAGGTGCCCGAGTAGCCGGGCCACCCGTGCCGGTTGAGCCCGGTTCTGCTGTTGCCCCGTTGACGGCCCGGTCGGGCACCCTATACTGACACGATGCAGTTCCAGCTTGCGTTCGGCGACTCCTTCCAGGCCCTGACCATAGCCGACCGCAACCTCATCCGGGTCCTCGAGCCGAACGACTGCTGCCCGTTCCACGACACCGCCGCCGTGCTGGGCCAGGTGGCCATCGACTCCGCCGCGTTCCTCGGCGATGTCCGCCGCGTGCTCGTCCTGGTCAACGACTACACCCGCCCCACACCGAACTCGACGGTGCTCGAAGCCCTGACGCCCGCGCTTGCCGGGCGTGACGTGCACTACCTCGTCTGTTCCGGCACCCACCGCCCGCCGACTGAAAATGAGTACCGCTCGATATTCGGGTCCGAGTTCCACGCCCGCCACCGGGCCAAGACCTCCTGCCACGACTCGCAGGACAAAACGAAGCTGTTCTTCGCGGGCAAGACAGGTTTCGGCACGCCGGTCTGGTTCAACCGCGAGCTGCTCTGGGCCGACCGCGTCATCACTGTCAACTCGATCGAGCCGCACTACTTCGCAGGCTACACCGGCGGCCGCAAGGGCTTCCTGCCCGGCATCGCCGGCTACGACACGATTGCCCGCAACCACAACATGGTTACCCGGCCCGGCTCGGCCACGTTCAGCCTATCGGGCAACCCGGTTCACGAGGACATGGTCGAGGCGTACCGGATGGTCAACCGCCCGGTCTTCTCGGTCCAGCTCGTCCAGGACCGCAACCACAAGCTACTCTCGGTCCGGCACGGCTCGGTGCACGACTCGTTCACGAAGGCATGCCGGGACGCCCACCGCGTCTTCGCCGTGCCGGTCACCGAAGTGGCGGACCTCGTCGTCAGCGTGCTGGGCAAGCCCTACGACATCAATTTCTACCAGGCCCAGCGGGCGGTCGAGTTCGCCCGGCCCGTGCTGAAACAGCCGTCGGTCCACGTGACGGTCTCGGCCTGCCGCGACGGCGTGGGCAACGACGGCTTCATCGGCGTCTTCAAAGGCTGCGCCACTCCGGCCGACGTCCTGAAGTGCTCGGCCGACGATGCTCGGCTGGGCTGGCACAAGTCGGCGCGGCTGGCCCAGATAATGCAGCACACGAAGCTCAGCACGGTGATGGGCATCCCGGACGACATCGTCCGGTCGGTGTTCATGACCCCGTTCCGCTCGGTGCAGGCGGCCGTCGACGCCGCCCTCGCGGAACTCGGCAGCGCGGCGCGCGTCTACATCATCCCCGATGCCGGCGCGGTGGTTCCCGTGCTGACGCCGCCCGCTTGACTCGCCGGCGGGCGGAACTAACATCTCCTTGGTGCAGCTGCTGATCGTCCTCGCCCTGTTAGCCCAGTCTCCCACGACACTGATGGTGCCGCCGTTCGAGCACACGCTCGGATTCAACCGCATCGGCCGGTTCTACATCAACATGTACCTCGGCAAGGACTTCGCCCTCACCGAGCCGCAGGCCATCTGCGGCGCCAAGATGGTCGAGGAAGACGACCCCAAGACCATCCGCGACGACCACATCCTGACGCTGTTCGGCGTCAACTCGGGCACCGGCCAGGTCGTCTACAACGTGAAACTGCTCCAACCCAAGGTGTACGGCCGCGCCGGCTCTGGTCAGGGCGAGTTCAACCATCCCCACGGTCTGGCCTGCAACGCTCGCGGCGACGTGTACGTCGCCGACACCGACAACAACCGGCTCGTCCGGCTGCGCTACGCCGCCGCCGAGCTGAGCTGGGTCGCGGTGGTGGATTCGGGCCTCGGCCGCCCGCGCGACGTCGCCCTCGACTCGCGCGGCCGCGTGTACGTCACCGACACCGACAACAACCGGGTCGTGGTGTTCGATTCGTCGGGCCGACGGGTTGCGGTCTGGTCCGAGGGCCTCGACCGCCCGACCGGCATCGCGGTGATGGATGCCGGCGCCGAGTTCAACGACTTCGCCTACGACGGCGCCGTGGTCATCGACCGCGGCCGAACGCGGGTCAACCGGTTCACGCTCTCCGGCGGCCTCGAGCGCCAGGTCGACTGCCGGCGCATCGGGCTGGCCGAGGCCGGCTTCGCCTACTGCGCCTTTGACCGGCACGGCAACGTCTACGTCACGGACGAGTCCAACGCGCAGCTGCACATGTTCGACCCCATGCTCCGCTACATCGTGTCCTACGGCCGCGAGGGCACGAGCGAGGGCCGTTTCACCGCGCCGCGCGGCATCACCATCTGGCGCCGGTTCGGCCAGGTCTTCATCATCGAGGCCGACGGCGGGCAGTACTACTGGCTCGGGCTCGACGCCTACCTCGTCGGCTTCTACCCCCAGCAGTTCGACTCACGCACGCCGGGCACGACCATCGCGCTCTACGTGACCGAGCTGGCCGACATCTCGGTCGCGGTCACCGACAGCACCGGCCGCACCGTCCGCACGCTCGCCCCGCCGCACCAGCAGCGGCCCGGCGAGGTGCTGATTGTCTGGGACGGCCGCGACAACGACGGCCGGCTGGTCCCGGTCGGCGAGTACCGGGTCCAGGTCACCGCCCGGCCGACCTACAGCCGGCCGCGCTTCATCCTCAAGAAGGAGCTGTCCGGCTCGGTCAGGCGCGTCGCCGACAGTTGAAAACGATGCCGTCACCGCTTATCATTCATCCATGCTGACGACCAGCCATACTGACCGGCAACGGCGCGCGCGGCCCGCGGGCAGGCAGTCCGGCCCGGCATTCTCTATCGCCGTGCTCGCGTTCGTCGCATGCTGCGGCATCGCGCTGTCGACACCGTATGCGGGCGACTTTGAGGAACTCGGCACCTCGGCCCGATCCATCGGGATGGGCGGCGCGGTCGTGGCGGCGACCTTCGACCCGAGCGCGATCTACTACAATCCTTCGATGACCTCGCGCATCGCCCGCACGGCCGCCACGTTCCTGCACTCGGAGGACTTCTCCGGCCTGCTGAGCCACAACTTCCTCGGCGTGAGCTTCGGCAATTCGCGCCAGGCCTTCGGCTTCGCCGTCCTGCACAACGGCATCCCGGGCATCAAGCTGACCGCGCTGCCCGACTCCACCCGGCCGCCCGGTCCCGACAACCGGCCGTACGTCGTCCGCGAGGTCAGCGCCAACCAGGTCGTGGGCTACGTGAACTTCGCCCGCGCCCTCGGGCCGCACGTCGCGCTCGGCGCCAACGCCAAGATCATCTACCAGGACATCGGCGTCGGCTCCTGCTTCGGCATGGGGCTGGACGTCGGCGCGACCGTCACGCCCGTGGCGGACCTGGACGTCGGCGTGCGACTGCGCAACGCGAGCACCTCCCCGCTCTTCTGGGACACCGGCACGCGCGAGCAGATCCTGCCCCGCGCGTGCATCGGCGTGGCCAAGACCTTCCGATTCGGCCGCGACCGGCTGACCCTGGCCGCGGAAAACGAAGCCGACTTCGAGGGCTCCGCCTTCTCGCCGAACTTCGGTGTCGAGTATGCCTTCCGGAATCTGCTCCATGGCCGCCTCGGTGTCTACCGGGGCAACTTCGCGTTCGGCGTCGGGCTGCGCTACAAGCGGTTCTACGTCGACTACGGCTATGCGGCGGGGACCGCGCCCGGCGCCCGCGAGCTGGGCAGCCCGCAGCAGATTTCCGGGGGTATCGAGTTCTGACCGCCGAGATCGGCCGCAAGCTGGTCCACCTTGCGGCCCTTGCCATACCCGCGCTCTACTACCTGATGCCGCGCAGTATCAGCCTGCCGCTGATGGTCGCGGCCACGGTCATCTTCATCACCGTCGACCTGCTCCGGTTGCGCCTGGGCTTCTTCAAGAGCGTCTTCATCATCCTGTTCGGCTCACTGCTCCGGCGCAAGGAGTACAACTCGCTCACCGGCGGCAGCTACCTGATGCTCTCCTCGCTGGTCTGCATGCTGGTCTTCGGCTCCTCGCAGGCCGGCCGCGGCGTGTTCATCGCGGCCGTCTCCTTCCTGGTGCTCGGCGACACGGCCGCGGCCATCGTCGGGCTGTCCGTCGGCCGCATCCGGATTTTCCGCAAGACGCTCGAGGGCACGCTCGCCGGGCTGGCCGCCTGCGTTGCGGCCGCCTTCGTGGTATCGATACTGCCCGGTCTTGACCTGCCTCTCGGAATCGGTATCCTTGGGGCTGTCTTGGCCTCGGTTGTCGAGGCCTTGCCCATCGAAGTAAATGATAACGTGGTGGTCCCGCTGTTGTCCGGCACCGCGATGATGGTCGGGCTCCAGCTGTTGCGCTGACGCCTCGCCGCGGCCGGCGGTGTTACCGGGGCGGTTTGTCGACCGCGCCGGACCGGGACAGCGGGTTACCACCGACTGCCAACCAGGAGGTATGATGAAGCTGACTGCAGCACTGGCACTGCTCGCCGTTGTCGCCGCGGCACCCGCCGCCGGCATCAGCCCGACGACACTCGACAGCCTCTACCAGCTCTACGTTGTCGGCGACCACGCCGGCGCCGGGGCCCTGCTCGAACGTCTCGAGGCCGACGCCAAGGGCGCGGCCGACCAGCTCGCCCTGGGCATCGAGCGTGGAGACTTCCTGCTCGACAAGCTCCACGACTACGCCGCCGCCGAGTCGGTCTATGCCGGCCTGCTGGCCCGGTTCCCCAAGGATCGCCAGGTGCCCGCCGTACTCTACCGCCTCGCGCTGGCGCAGGAAATGCAGGAAGACTTCCTCGAGGCGGCCCGCAACTACGAGAAGGTCGCCACCCAGTACCAGAAGTCCGAGTTCGCCGACGACGCGCTCGACGCCATCGAGCGCTGCTTCCGCAAGAATTACCAGGACCGGGTCGCGTACGTCGACGGCTTCCCGATCACCCGCATCGAGCTCGACGACCGCATCAGCCGCAACCCGGCGCAGTACGAGACCTTCGAAAGCAAGCAGCAACTCCTCGACACGATGATCGACAACCGCCTGCTCTACCAGGCGGCGCTGTCGGCCGACGTGACGGCTGACCCCGCGTTCCAGTTCAGCCTCAACGAGGCACGGAACCGCGCGATGTTCCAGGCGTGGTACGAACAGGCGGTCACCAACCGGGCCCAGCCGACCGACAAGGAAGTCAAGGCGGCGTACAACCGCGACCTCAAGACCCGCTACACGACGCCGGAGAAGGTCCACGCCTACCAGATCCGCGTCGCGACGCGCGCCGAGGCCGACTCGCTGCGCAACCTGCTCACCGGCGACACCACCGTCACCTGGGACACGGTCGCCAAGACGAGTTCGCTCGCCCCGGACAAGTCCCAGGGCGGCGACATGGGCCTCTTCGCCCGGGGCGTGCAGCCCAAGCCGATCGAGGACGCCGCGTTCCGGCTGAAGGTCGGCGAGATCGGCAAGCCCGTGGCGCTCGAGGACAACTGGGTCCTGCTCAAGGTGACCGACCGCCAGGCCAAGACCGTCCGCAAGTTCGACGAGGTGAAGAGCCAGATCGCCGCCGACATGCGCCAGCAGAACACGCAGCGACTCTACGACCAGGTCGTCGAGGACCTGAAGCAGGCGGCCGACATCACGCGGGACTCGACGGCGATGGAAGAAGGCCGCGACACGATCGCGACCGTCAATGGCTTCGTCATTGACGCCGCGCTGCTCGCCGAGCGGCTCGAGGCGATACCGCCGTTCTTCCGCGCCCAGTTCGACTCGCCCGAGGGCCGCAACCGCATCGTCGACCAGCTCATCCTCGAACAGCTGTTCGGCAAGGAATCCGAGCGGCGCAAGCTCTGGCTTGAGAACAAGGTCGTGGACCAGGTCCTCGCCCGGCGCGCGGCGCTGCTGCACGAAACCTACATCCGTGACGCCGTCACCGGCAAGGTGACGGTCGACTCGACCGAGGCGATGGCCGACTACCAGGCGACCCTGGACGAGTTCAAGGAACCGGCCAAGGTCCACGTGCGCGAGATAGCGGCCGCGACCCGGGCCCGCGCCGAGCAGATCAGGCGCTGGGCCAGGGCCGAGCGCCTGCCCCAGATGATCCAGGGACGCGCCCTGCTCGTCACCGAGTCCGCTGCTGCCGACGAGGCGGCAGCCGGCTTGGCCGCCAATTCTGACTCCGCTGTCGCGGCCGTCGCGATGGCCGGCTCCCCGGCCGTGCCCGGTCGTCCCGTCATCCAGGTGTCGGGCAAATCCGCACCCGACCTCAGCCGCACGTCGGCGGCGACCGGACCATTCGGGGACGGTACGGTGCTCGGCTTCGGCTTCTCCGAGGTGTCCCGCGAAGACGCGTTGTACGAACCGGAGCCCTTCCCGGTCCTGGAGACGGCCGACCTGGCCGCGCTCATCGGCCCGCCTGACTCGGCCGGCTACGACTCGAGCCAATTCGGCACCTACGTGAAGGTCAGCAAGCCCCTCGCCCCGGCCGCGTTCAAGGCGCTGTTCGGGCTCGACGACAAGGCCGGCCCGAACGCCATCGAGACCCCGGCCGGTCGACTGCTGGTCAAAGTCACCAAGAACGACAGCGCCCAGAAGGCCGCCTTCGCCGACATCGCGCGCCGCTTCTCGTCCGCTGGTACGCGCTGGTCGGGCGGCGACTGGTCCTGGGTCACGCGCGACGACAAGGCCCACGACAGCCGGCTCGTCACGGCCGCGTTCGGCCAGGCCGAGAAGGCAATCTCGCCGGTGACCAAGATCAACGACACGACCTACGCGTTCGTGCTGACCGAAGAGAAGAAGGCCGCCCGCACGCGGCCCTTCGAGGAAGTGCGCGGCAAGATCGAGAACAAGCTCCGCCGCAATCAGGAGAAAGCCCTCAACGAGGCGCTCGTCACCGAGTTGCGCTCGAAGGCCAAGATCGAGAGCCTGATGAAGGAATCGGACTTCGATATCGAGCCCCTGCCCGAGGAGCCGGCGCAGCCGACCCCGCAGCAGGAATAGCCCGAGTCAAAGCGTCGCCCCCGGTGCCTTACGGCTGCCGGGGGCGACTGCTTTGCAGCGCCGGGCTACTCGCCCTGCTGCGCCAGCGAGAACTCCAGCACCTTGATCTTGACCCTGCCGACGATGCCCAGTATCTCCGACTGCTGGCTCAACTCGCCCTCGGCCAGCTTCAGGTGCACGGCGCTGGCCGGGAACTCGCCGAACGTCGCGTCGACCGGCACCCAATGGCCCAGGTAGAGCTCGTTCCATGCGTGGTAGTAGAACGCCCCGTTGAGGTAGACCAGTCCGACCGCGACCTTGGCCGGGATGCCGGCTGCGCGCGCCAGAGCCGCGACCACGACCGCGTGCTCGTTGCAGTCGCCCTTCATATGCTTGAGCACGTCCAGGGCGGTCGGGTACGACGCCGTCGCCTCCTTGTCGATCAGGGTGAAGGCCCACGAGACCAGCTTGCGCGCCGCGGCCGTCGCCTCGCGCGCGTCGCCGGTCGCCTCGCGCGACTTGGCGCGCACCTCGGGGTCGTCCGACTGGATCGCCACCGAGGGCTTCAGGAAATCCGGCTCCGCGCCGATCGGCAGCGGCAGCGGCTTGTCCGGCACCGCCGCCGCCGTCACCTCGACCACCAGCGGCGACGCACCCAGCAAACGCTGCCCCTCCCACTC
>JAWOHG010000333.1:0-4935 GCA_046485245.1 bacterium | reverse complement strand
GCCATAGGACATCGCCCGAGTCATCTTCTCGATCTCCTGCCCCTTCATCCCGGCATCGAGGGCATAGTTTGGCCGGAGCAAACAGGGGGGCAGCGTGTTCGTAACCGCAAGGCGGGTCCTACGAGCAGATGAAGTCGCGGGCTGAATCACCCCTCCTGCAGCGGCCGAGCCAGCATCTCGTCCAGGATCGCCGTGGCGTCCTTGACGATTCCGAGGCAGCTCGCGAATACGTTCCTGGCCATGAGGTCCTTCATGACCTCGGGATCGTTCATGGGATCGACCTTGCCGAGGTCGACTCCGATCAGGTCGGGGCAGTAGATCGACACGTGCTGCGCCACGAACCGATCGGCGTACTCGCGGACCAGCCTCGTCGTCCTCATCCCGCCCGCCATCCCGGTCCCCCCGTGCTTCAAGCCGATCGCCATGATCCCGCCGGTCACGGCGCCGCAGACGCTGCCGAGATACATGCCGCCGCCGAAGCCGGCGGAGACCCGGACTGCCGTGTCGTGATCCATGCCGTTTCGCTCGGCGACCGCCGAGAGAGCATCGCCTGCGACGCCGACGTGGGCAACGCGACCGACGACCGGGCGGGACTAGCGCTGGCCAAGTACATACCGAGCCCGGCCGGCACCGACTCGGTCTGGGTCGACAACCTGGGCTATGTGTGGAGCGAGGACGCGGTGCCCAGCGGCATCGTCGGCTTCGACTTCCTGCAGAGCCCGTTCTACCGCGACGCCAACGGCCGGATGCTCGAAGCCAACCCGAAGCCGGGTAACGACGTCTACTTCCCGAACGGGCAGGACGACAACGACAACGGGCTGATCGACGAGCCGGCCGAGGGTCGCCAGCTGGGGATGAGCTCGTTCAAGATCTTCACCCTGACCGACGCGGACCCGGTCGACGACTTCCAGCAGTACCTGGCGATGGCCGGGTACGACTACTGGAACCCCCAGCACCCGTACAACCCGTACGACTCGTCCGACCTCGCCCCGGCCGACAAGCGGTTCCTGCAGTCGACCGGGCCGTTCACGCTGGCGCCCAACGAGATTGCGACCGTGACCATCGGCGCGATAGCGGCCCGGCGGTCGGCGCCCAGCGGGGACGCGATGTTCTACGAGTTCGGCCTCGCCTCGCGCGCGGCCCAGGCCGCATACGACAACAACTGGATAGCGCCCGAGCCGCCGCCCTCGCCCAACCTGACCTCGGTGCCCGGCGATGGCCGCGTGACGCTGGTCTGGGACGACTTCCCCGAAGACGTCGAGGACCGGTTCTTCCCGCTGGCGCCGTCGCTGGCCAGCCCGTACTACGTCGGCGTCGACTTCCAGGGCTACAAGGTGTACCGCAGCCGGACCGGCCAGCCCAACACCTGGCAGCTGCTTGACCAGTTCGACAAGGCCGACGGGCTACGGTTCGAGGACACGACCGTGGTCGAGTCGCTGCGCAGCATCGCCAACGACCGCGGCCTGGCCTATGCCTACGTCGACTCGAGCGCCCTGCGGCTGGGATTCCCGTACTTCTACGCGGTGACCGCCTTCGACCTGAACTACGTCGGCGGCGACTCGGCGACGCCGCCGGACACGCTGACGCTGGAGTCGGGCATGATGCCGATCCGGGCCGTGCCGCGCACGCAGGCGGGCAACTACGTGCCGCCGGGCGCGGCCGTGACCAGGCTGGCGGGCCACGACCGCCTCAAGATGGCGGTGCTGCCGCTGGCGCTGGTGCCCGAGGCGCTCAAGGCCGAGACCTACCGCATCCAGTACCTCGAGCACGTCTACGACCCGGTCGGGCAGCAGCCGCTGTACCGCTACGCCGTGACCGACGCGGCGGGCGACACGGTGGTGCCGCTGACCCAGTTCGGCGTGAAGATAACCGAGACGACCGACACCACGACCACGGTCGCGACCGTGTTCGATTCAGTCGTAACCGAAGTGCGCGAGCGGACCACACCCGAGAACACGACCGTCACGGACACGACGCGCGCCTGGCTGCCGGTGACCCAGATGACGATGAAGCTGAAGATGGACCTGGTGCCCAACCAGTTCTTCCAGAACGTCAAGGTCGTGAGCGGGACCTACCCCGAGTCGACCGTCACCGTGCCCGACGTCCCGACCAACCGCGGGGTCTGGGCCTACCGCGGCTCGGACTACCGCATCGTCTGGCAGGCACGGGGCAGCGCGCTGACCTGCGAGGTCACCGACATCCAGAACAACCTCGTCGTGCCGTTCAAGCCCTACTTCCGGCAGACCAACCCGAGCCCGGACACGGCCAACGGCTGGGCGTTCCGCTCGGCCCGCGCCGCGGTCGACACCTTCGTGGCGACGACGGGCCTGGAGAAGACGCTGGCGATGGCCATCTGCGGTTCGTACTTGACCTTCGCCACGAGCGTCACGACGCCGCCCGCACCGGGCGACACCTGGCTGGTCTACAGCCGCCTGCTCGGGCCGGCGCCGAGCTTCTCGTCCTGGGACGTCGAGTTCACGCCGGCCGAGTTTGAGGCCGACGAGACCGAACTGGACGTCAAGGTGGTGCCCAACCCCTACATCGTGCGCAACGAGTGGGAGCGGCACCCCGACTTCCGCAAGCTGAAGTTCATCAACCTGCCCGACCACTGCACCATCCGCATCTACAACCTCGCCGGCGACCTCATCCGCACGCTCGAACACAACGCGACCCGGCCTGACCTCGGCAGCCTGCCCAACCAGTACGGCGGCGACGAGGACTGGGACCTGCTAAACGAGAGCCAGCAGAAGCCGTCGCCCGGGGTGTACATCTTCCACATCGATTCGGACGTGGGCACCCAGGTCGGCAAGTTCATGCTGGTCTTCTAGAGGGGGAGCAATGAGAAACATCAACTTCACCTCGCAGATGACGGCGGCGCTCGTGCTGCTGGCGGTCCTGGCCGCGCCCGCCCCGGCGGTGTTCACCAAGGTCGGCATGGCGGGCATGCCGTTTTTGAAGATCGGCGTGGGCCGCTGCACCGGGATGGGCGAGGCTTTCGTCGCGGTCGCGGACGACGCGTCGGCGGCGTACTGGAACCCGGCCGGCATCGCGCTCCTGCGCGGTCGCCAGGCGGTCGTCAACCACATCGACTGGGTGTCCGACATCACGCACGAGTACGCCGCGTTGGTCGTGCCGACCAGGGTCGGCAACTTCGGTGTCGCCCTGACCGCGCTCACGCTGGGCGTGTTCGAGGAGACGACCATCGAGGAGTACCAGGGCACGGGCCGGACCTTCACCGGGTCCGACGTCGCGCTGGGCGTCAGTTACGGCCGGCTGCTGACCGAGAAGCTGGCATTCGGCGCGTCGGCCAAGTACATCACGGAACAGGTGTGGGACGTGGGCGCGCAGGGCGTCGCGTTCGACTTCGGCGTCCACTACAACACCGGCTGGCGCAACCTGCGGCTGGGGATGTCCATCGCCAACTTCGGGCCGGACATCCGCTACACCGGCTCCCAGCTCAACTTCACGCACGACCCGGGCTGGGAGTGGCCGTGGTCGCGGGAGCCGATACCCGGCACCTACCTGACCGAGACTTTCCCGTTGCCCATCACGTTCCGCTTCGGCCTCGCCTACGACTTCATGCGCACCGAGCGGTCATACCTCTCGGGCGCGGCCGACCTCGTCCACTACAACGACATCAACGAGAAGGTCAACGTCGGGCTCGAGTACAACTACAACCCGGTCTACGTGCGGGCCGGCTACATCCTGAACACCGACTTCGACTACGCCGAGGCGCTCGGGTTCGCAACGGGCATCTCGGCCGGGGCGGGGTTCCGGGTCAAGCCGACCGACAAGCTCGGGCTGCAGTTGGACTACAACTACCGCAACCTCGCGCGGCTCGGCGCCTCGCACCGCGTGACCCTGTCGGTAGACTTCTAGCATAGCGACACAGGCGGCCCGGGACTCACCGGTCCCGGGCCGCCGCATTGATGGGCACCAAGAGTCTCAGAATCCTGTCCTGGAACGTCAACGGCATCCGCGCCTGCGCGCGCAAGGGGTTTCTCGACTGGCTCGGGCAGGACAAGCCCGATGTGCTGTGCGTACAGGAGGCGCGGGTCGGGCCGGACGCGGTGCCGCCGGAGCTGCGTGAACCCGACGGCTACCGCGCCTGCTGGAACCCGGGCAACCGGCCCGGGTACTCAGGCACCGTGACCTACAGCCGTGCGAAGCCGGACCTCGAGCGCACCGGGTTCGGGGTCGAACGGTTCGACTCGGAGGGCCGGGTCGTGCTGACGCGCGTCGAGGGGTTCGACATCTACAACGTCTACTTCCCCAACGGCAAGCAGAGCGCGGAGCGCCTGCAGTACAAACTCGAGTTCTACGACGCTTTCCTCGAACATCTCGTGCGCGAGAAGCGGCAGGGGAGAAGGCTGGTGGTCGGCGGCGACTACAACACCGCCCACAAGGGAATCGACCTCGCCCACCCGAAAAAGAACGCGAAGATATCCGGGTTCCTGCCCGAAGAACGCGCGTGGCTCGACCGGCTCATCGCGGCCGGGTTCGTCGACACCTTCCGGATGTTTTCAGGCAAGCCCGAGCAGTACACCTGGTGGAGCCCGCTCTCGCGGGCGCGCGAGCGCAACGTCGGGTGGAGAATTGACTACTGGTTCGTCGGCGACGACGTAGCGCCGCTGGTACGCGAGGCCTTCATCCTGCCCGAAGTGATGGGCTCGGACCACTGCCCGGTCGGCATCACGCTGGCAAGCGGCTGACGGGCCGTTCCGAGTTGTCATTGCGAGGCCGCTTTGCAGGTTGTCATTCTGAGCGCAGCGAAGAATCTCACGCGTGCGGATGCTGCTCACCGCGGTTTGCGGGAGTGCGGACTCACCACAAAGGACACAAAGAGCCTCAAGACACGAAGTCTGCAGAGGTACGAAGCGAAGCAGCGGGCGCGGGAGCCTCTGTTCCCTCTCCCTTGAGGGGAGAGGGAAAGGG
>JAWOHG010000279.1:0-10397 GCA_046485245.1 bacterium | reverse complement strand
TGACGCCCGACGCGCGACGCAGGACGCCAAACGCCCGGACGACCCGTCCTGCGCAGTCGATGACATCGACTGGACCACAAGCATTGATGCGGACCGGGCCGCCTCGGGCCACGATGCTCGGCCGACACGCCAACTCCTCGACCCCGCTTGGGTCAGGCACTTCGGCAACGCCGGTGGTATCTTCGCAGTAGCGCAGCGCCACCGCGGTCCCGGTGATGTTGTACCCGAACGCCCAGCCTTCGCTGCCGGAGTGGAAGGCGACCGCGTACAGCGGGATGTGCGGCGGGTCGGGCACGAACGGGTCGACGCGCCACGAGTCCCGCACGCAGTGCAGTATCGTACCCGAGTCCCCGACCGCCCACGCTTCGCCGCTCGTCCCGGCTACGGCCAGCCCGCGCAGGTTGCGTGCGGTCGGCGAGGGCGCCAGCGCCCACGTGTCCTTGAAACAACGCAGGATGACGCCGCCGTCGCCCACCGCCCAGCCCTCGGTATTGGACTCGAACTCGACCCGGCGCAGGTGCCGGCCCGTGACCGGTCGCTTCTGTACCCAGGTGTCGTTGTCGAAATGGAACACCGCGCCCGAGTCGCCGACCGCGATGCACTTGTCGCGGTACGTCGCCCACAGCCCGAGCACGACGTGGCTGGTGGTCAGGGTCGAGTCGATGCGCCACGCGCCGCCCGCGAACCGCATCACCGGGTGGTGCTGCACCGGTGACGCCCCGCCCGCGAACCCGATGCCCGGCTCGGGGAAGCTCACCGCCTGCAGGGTGCGGTCGAACGGGTCGGTCTGCTGTGACCAGCCCGCGCCGGCGTTGCGCCACACGATGCCGTCCGGGAAGTTGAACTGCTCGCCCACCGCCCACGCAGTGTCCCCGGCGATGGCGATGTCGTACACGAGCTGGTTGCGGAAGGTGTCGCACGACGTCCACATCCCGCCCGCAAGTCGGAAGAAACCGGACAGCCGCGCCGCCGCCGTGCCCGCGGCCCAGCCCGTCGTGTCGCTGTCCAGCCGGACGGTATTGATGCCGTACGAGAACGGCATTTGGTGCCAGCGCGGCGCCGCGCTCGCGGCCGCGCACAGGACTGCGATGATGGTGATGTGCCGCATTGCGGCCTCCTCAGCCGGTCAGCGTTCGATGCGCACCAGGCGCAACCGCTCGCCCGCCGCGCGCAGGTAATACAGCCCAGGCGGCACGAGCCTGCCGTCGTCTCCGCGCCCGTCCCAGGTGACGCCGGACGCATCACACCCGACGCCGAATGCCCGGACCACACGCCCCAGGGCGTCGTCCATGTTGCCGACGCCCGGCGGCGCGGTGATTGTCGTGCGGCCGCCGAACGGGTTGGGCGCGGCCGACACTCGAACGCGGGTGCCGGCCGGCGTCTCGGCCACGGCCGTGCCGATGACCTCGAAGGTGTCGGGCGGAGTCTCGACCCGGCTCATCCCGTCCCACGCGGTGAAGTGGAACTCATGCAGGCCGGGCGCGAATCCACTGCGCGTCGAGGAGAACGTCACGCCCTGCCAGTAGAAGTGGTTCGTCGGGGCCAGCTCAAAGGTGTCCGAGCCCACCACGACCGCGCACTGCCGCGCGAGGTTGGTGTCCGGGTCGAGGTAGCGCACGCTGAAGAAGAACTCGGTCTCGGGCGCGCCAACCTCGGGGCTGACCCGGCCCCGGTCGACCTGCGGCGGCCGGTTGGTGCCGATTGCGTACTCGGGTGTGCGGTTGACATACCAGCGCGACTGCGCGGTCGTGTCGTGCAGCGTGCTCGTGAGGTTGGCGCGGGCGGAGCGCGCGTCCCCGCGCGCCGAGCTGAAGAACCCCGACGGGATCGGCCACGGCCCGAACTTCGGGTGCGCGGCGAGTTCGGAGATGAGACAGCGCATCTGCAGCGCGTTGCCGTCAATCTCGACGTCGATATCGCCGATGCGGGTGAACTCCTCGGTGTACTTGTTCGCCACGTACAGACCCGAGGTGTAGATGCCGAGCACGTTGGCGTACGCCAGCGCGAACCCGAACGTGTCGCCCGGGTAGTCGGGGTTGCCCACCCCGGCCGCGTAGATGTACCACGGCCCGAGTATGCCGCTGTTCAACGGCCACGAGTTGTGGTTGTTGGTTATCCGGGTGTAGATGCGGTCCGCGGACCGGCCGAACCACACCCCGGTCATGTCCAGCCACGGCCCGCGCGCGCCGTTGAAAGTATCCCCGGCGGTTTCGTTGGTCACCGACACCAGCGCGCTCATCGGCGCGGGCCAGGTGTTGGCCGGGTTGGTCGGGCCCTGCGTGCCGTAGTTCGTGCCGTTGCTCGCCTGGATGTAGTAGAAGACCGTGCCCGACCCCGGCAGCGGCACCACGCCCGCGAACGTGCTGTCGAACCCGGGCCGACCGACGGGCGCGAAACCAGTCTCGACCCAGTTCGCCTGGTTGTCAAGGGAGTAGAACAGCCGCGCTGTCATGTCGACCGCGCCCGGAACCTCGGCCAGGTCGGCGTGCACCGTCATCGTCCCGCCCGGCGCCGGCGCCGAGTTGCAGACGTTGGCCAGCATCGGCGCGGTCCAAGCCCCGGCTTGGGCCGCGAGCAGGAGTAGCACGGCGGCGCAGAGTGTCCTCATGCGCCAGTATAGACCCGGCCCAATGCCGGTCAAGCCCGTTGCCGGCTCAGGCGCCGGGCGGCTTCGGCGCGGTCGTGTCCGGCGGGCCCGGCCGGAAGGGCCGCGGCCCACGCGTCTCGCCGGGAGCGCGCACGATGCGCGGGTGCTGCACCTTGTACACCACGATGGCGACAAAGGCGACAAACAGCGCCAGCACGACCAGCCAGCCGACCAGCCGCCGCGACCGGGCCGTCAAGGTTACTCCAGTATCTCGAAGGTTATGTTGACGGTGCGCGAGAGCTTGACTTCACCCGGCTCGAAGTTCATCGACTCGCCGGCGCCGCCCTCGCCGCGGGCCATCATCACGTTGGACTGCGCGTAGGGCTGGTTCCAGCCGCCCGGCTCGTGCTCGCTCACCGAAAGCGGTTTGCCCAGCTTCACGTCGAGCAGGTCGGCCATGGTCCGCGCCTTGTCCTTTGCCGCGCGCACCGCCTCCTCGCGGACGCCAGCGGTGTAGCGCTTCGGGTTCTCGACCGCGAACCTGACCCCGTTCACCTCGTTGGCGCCGGCCCCGATGCCCGCGTCCAGCACGCCCGACACCTTGTCGATGTCCCGCACCGACACGGCAACCGCGTGCTGCACGAGGTAGCCGTCGAACCGGCGGTTGCGCGACTCCTCCTCGTAGATGTACTGCGGGTTCACCTGCAGTCCCGTCGACTGGATGTCTTTGGCCGCGATGCCCTGCTCCTTGATTGCGGCGATGACCAGGTTCACCAGCGTGGCGTTGGCCCGGTACGCCTCGCCCGCGCTCTTCTTGTGGCGGGTCTCGACCCCGAAGGTCACGTAGCAGATGTCGGGCCGGACCGCGGTTTCGGCGGTCCCGGTCACCTGCAGGGTCCGCGGCGCCTTGTCCGCGGCGAAGGCCGCGGTCGCGACCATCACTGCCAGCAGTATTCGCACCATTGTTCCTCCTCGGTCAGTTCCCAAGCGCCGCGGCGAGCCGGCGCACATTCTGCTCGATGAGCCCGATGTACGGGTCGCCCCCGGCCGAGTCGGCCCGCAGGGCGTTGAGCGCGACGACCCTGGCCCCGGTCTCGCGCGCGAGCGTGTTGGGCAGGTCGCTCGCCAGTTGCGGCTCGGTCACCACGACGCGGACCCGCTCGCGCCGCACCAGGTCGACCAGTTCGGCCAGCCGCCGCGCCGACGGCTCCTGCCCCGGCACCGGCTCGATGTTGGCCACGGCCTCGAACCCGAACCGGCGGTTGAAGTAGGGCCACGCGTCGTGATACCCGATGAACCGGCGGTCCGGCAAAGCCGCGGCCAGCGCCACCAGTTCGGCGGTCAAGCTGTCCAGGCGCGCGGCATAGGCATTGGCCCGGGACTGGTAGAGGCTCTCGCCCTTCGGGTCGAGCCGCGCGAGTTCGCCCGCGATGCGCAGCACTGCGGACCGGGCGTTCTGCGGGTCGAGCCAGACGTGCGGGTTGCCCGCCTCGTGGCCGTGCCCGTCTCCCGCGCCGATGACGTCAACGCCGTCGGCCGCGTCAAGCAGCACCAGCGCGCGGTTGCCCGAGTTCGTGACCAGCCCGTCGAGCCACTCCTCCAGTCCCAACCCGACGCGCACGAGCAGCTTCGCGCGGGCGATGCGCTCGGCGTCGGCCGGCCGCGGCTCGAAGTTGTGCGGGTCCTCGTAGCCGGACAGCAGGCTCTGCACGCGCACCCGGTCGCCGCCGACCGCGCGTACCCAGTGTGCCAGCACGTCCAGCGTCGTCACAACCTCAACTGCTTCAGTCTTGGTTTGGGGCTTCGCGCACGCGGCGCCGAGAACCACTGCGGCCGCCGCGGCAATCGCAACCAGCCGATTAGTCTTCATCGCGACAGCTTAGCGCCGCGGCGCAATTCGGCAAGACCCGCCATAACGACCTGTCGCCCCGGCTTGTGGCCGGGGCGACGACAAAGGAGGTCGATGGTTCCTTACAGTGGCCGCGAGTTGCCTCGCCAGAGAGCCGGTCGGGACCCATCTGTCGGCCGGCTCGGAATATCTGCTGCGGATAGCTGAGGTGCAGTCGACTTGGGAAAGCCGACACAACCGTGTTTCAAGATAGACCCCAGCAGGCAGGGTGTCAAGCACCTGAGAAAATTGGCATAACCCTCGCAATTACGTAACTTGGGCAGTTCTGACACATCAAGAACTTACATCTGCTGGAACTCCGGGCAGGCAGGCCTTTGACAGCCGGTCGCTTACGGCCTCCAAGCCCTTGTCCGACCCGGCCTGATGCCGGGTGCGGGTCGGTAAACCCTGCCGAAGTAAGTCCTTACAGACAATCCCCCGCGCCGGGTGGGGTCGGTAGGTTAACGCCCTATGGGTCAAAGAGTTAGACCCGGCCGGCCGAGTGGCCCGGATATTGCCGTCCGGACGACGAAACACACGACCAGCGGCCTAAGTCGTTAGATTACAGTTAGTTATCCTGCGGACTACGGAAGGTAGCCCAGGTTGCGCCCGTTTGGGGCGCGTCCACGGCACGGCGAACCACGCGCAAGGTCGTAGTCGCCTGCGTCGCGGTCGCTGAACTGCGGGTCGACCACGATATTGTCCGCGCCGGGCGTCGCCCGGTCGAAATCCGCCTCGGAATTGAACAGGCAGTTGTTCTCGATGACGAGCTTACCATCGCTCCCATCGGTGACGATGCCGCGCGGGTTGTGGGCGATAATGCAGTGCCGTATCACCGTGCGCGCGTCGTCGCGCGCCGCGTAAATCCCCGACGTGCCGTTCTCGACGATGGTGCAGTGCTCGATGCGCGCGAACGCGTTCCCGGCCAGCGCGCTCAGGTAGATGCCGCGGTCGCCGCAGCCGACGACCAGGCAGTAGCTGATCGACTGCGACCCGTCGCGCACCCAGATGCCGTGGTCGTCCGCGCCGCGCAGGGTCAGGTTGGCGATGCTGTTGGAGTCGGTGCGGATCTCCACGGCCGCGTAACGCCCGGCCGCGTCGACGATTGTCATGACCGGGTCGGCACCGATGATTGTCAGGCCGCGCCGGTCGGCGATTCTCACCTGCTCGCGGTACACGCCTGGGTTCACGTAGATGACGTCGCCGTCCCGGGCCGCGGCGATGGCCGCGTTGATGGTCGTGAATTGGCCCTGCCCGTCGGCCGCGACCGTGATGGCACCGCTCGGCGGGAGCAGGACCGCGCGCCGAATCGGCGCAGTGCAGCCGACCAGCGCCAGCAGCGCGACGGCCGCAAGCCGCATATTCACAACAGATTATCGATGCGCGGGGCGGCGAAGTCAACGCCGCGGCAAACAAGAAAGGCCCGGCTGCGGGTTGGGGGAGATGCGCAGCCGGGCCGCTGTCCGTACTGAAGAACACCGGGAAGTCTCATCGCCGGCCATTGCCGGCGCTTCGTTGCCTTCCGTTGCCATTTACCGCCCGGCTCCCGGCCCTATTCCCCGTTATTGCCAAACCCGCTTCGGGCCGCTACAATCTCGGCGTGAGGGTTGCGCAGTACAGCGTCGTCGCGTTCCCGAAACTCGATAACGAGTCGGAACTGCGGCGCTTGCGCGACCGGTACCCGTCTTGGACGATGGCGGTCGAGCCCCACATCCCGGTCGTTTTGCCGTTCACGCCGCTCGACCTCGACGAGATCCAGCACGTCGCCGACTTCGTCAGCAACGCCCGGCGCCGGCTCCACCCGATTGCCGTGACCTTCCACGAATGCGTCGCCATCGGCGACCGGCTCTACTACAATATCGCGACCGGCTGGGACGAACTTGTCGCCCTGCACGCGCAGATAATCGGCTCCGAGCCGATGCCCCTGCTCCAGCACGGCACCTACGAGCCGCGGCTCGCCCTCGGCCGCGTCACCAGCGAGTCCGAGCGCGCCGCTGCCGCCCGTGCAATCACCGCGCTGCTGCGCACGCTCGGCCTCGTCGACACGCTGACCATCGTCTCGGTCGGCCCGGACGAGTCGGTCGAGCGCGTGGCCGGCTACCCGTTCGGGGTCGGCCGGGTCGATTTCTTCAAGCCCTTCCCGGTCTAGGCCTGCACCGAGCGGTCCACGCGCGGCCGCGCCGGTCCACCGGCCCGCGCGCCCGCTGGGCGCTATCTCCACTAACTGCGGCACTTGGGCCGCTGGCACGTTCGATGCATCCCTGTACGTCGTGAGCAAGCCGACATTCGCCAATCGCAGAAACCGAAACGGAGGTTCTCAATGAAACGTCTGCTCAGCATCAGCCTGGTCCTCGCCGCCTTCACGGTCGCGTTCGCCGGCGACCCGGGCGCAGTCACCGGACAGGTGGTCAACGCCGTCACCGGCGACCCCATCAGCGGCGCGACCGTCAAACTGCAGGCGGCCAACGCCCGCCCGGTCCAGGTCACGACCAACGAACGCGGCGTGTACGTCGCCCGCGACCTCGAGCCCGGCCAGTACCGCGTGATGGCGACTGCCCGCGGCTTCGAGCCGGCCGCCTGGCCCGGCCCGGTCAATGTCCGGCCCGGCCAGACCGTCGAGAACATCGACTTCCGCCTCCGGCCCCAGCGCACCGAGACCGGCGCCATCACCGGCCGTGTGCTTGACCGCGTCACCGGCGAGCCGGTCCGCGGCGCGACCGTCCTCGCCCGCAGCCGCGGCGGCGCCGGCCGCGGCGTCACCGACCGCAACGGCGTCTACGTCATCCGTGGCCTCCGGGCCGGCGAGTACGCGCTCAAGGCCCGCGCCCGTCACTACCTGAAGACCGGCTACCCCGGCGCCGTCACGGTCCGCGCCGGCGAAGTCACCGAGGACATCAACTTCGGCCTCGTGCCCCGCCCCCGCAAGGGCTTCATCACCGGCCGCGTGACCGACGCCCGCACCCAGGAACCGCTCGCCGGGGCAGTGGTCGCCGCCATCGGTGAGAATGGCGCCGGCCGCGGCGTCACCAACGCCCGCGGCGTCTACCGCATCCCGGTCCGGCCCGGTGTCTACCGCGTCAACTGTCGCGCCCGCGGCTACCAGCCCGAGTCGTTCCCGCGGCCCGTGCCGGTCCGTCCCGGCGCTATCACCGGCGAAATCGACTTCGCGCTCCGCCGCTCCACCGCCGAGAGCGATTAGCCCAGCTGCCTCCTGCCGCCGCCCCCGCCCGATTGCGGGGGCGGCGCCTTTCGGCCCGCCCCGACGATTTCGCTTGCCTGACCGGCCGCCGGGCGGTTATAATATCGGTAGTTGTCGTCAAGACCCGAAAAAAGGAGAACGGAATGAACCGCAAGACAGCAGTGCTTGTCCTGCTGACGTTGGCCGTGGCCGTTGCCGCGCCCAAGGTGCAGTTGCCGGTCGAACAGACCGGCTCGATGACCATTGACCTGGTCCAGGGCTACAGCTTCGACCCGCTCGCCAGCGGCCCGAACCTGCCTGAGGACCTCACCGTCGCGCAGTATGACGGCGCGTACGGCTACTACATCGTCCAGTTCCCCGGCCCGGTGCGGCCCGAATGGAAGGCCGCGGTCGGAGCGGAGGGCGCTGACCTCTTGTGGTACCTGCCCAATTACTCGTTCATCGCCCGCGTGCGCAACGACCGCGCCGCCGCGATTGCGGCCCTGCCCGAGGTGCGCTGGCTCGGGGCTTACCAGCCGGCGTACAAACTGCTCACCGGCCTGTTGGACCACACCGGCCCGCAGGACCTCATCGTCGTGTTCCACAAGGCCGAGAACGCCTACGAACTGCTCAACACCCTCGGCGCGCTCGGCGCCAGGGCGATGGTGCCCGAGTTCAACGAGTGGAACAACTCGGTGCGCCTGACCGTCGACGCGTCCCGCATCACCGACATCGTCCGCCTGCCCGGCGTGTTCTGGGTCGAGCCCTTCTACCCGGTCACCCCGGACAACAAGGATGCCCAATGGGTCGACATGCACGGCTACTCGCCGTCCGACACCTCCCGCACCGTCTGGAACAAGGGCGTCGACGGCTCCTCGGTCTACGTCAGCCTCACCGACCAGAGACTCTGGCACGGCCACGACCTGTTCCGCGACCCGGCCAACAGCACGCCCGGCCCGCTGCACCGCAAGGTCTACCACTACTTCGGCACCATCGGCGCCGAGTCGCACGGCACCCACACCAGCGGCACGCTCTGCGGCGACGACGAACCGGTCGGCGGCACGTCGCTCCACGACGGCCTGGCCAAGAAGTCGCGGCTCTACTTCCAGTACTACAGCTCGTTTCCGACCGGCTGGGACATGAACGTCTGGTTCGCCGGCCCCGAATCTGGCGCGGCGGGCCTGCGCGCGTTCAACCACTCGATGTCGCTGTCGCGCAAGGACACCTACAACATCTACGTCTTCTCCGACATGACCGCGGACCAGTTCGTCTGGAACCACCCCAAGTTCCTGCACTGCAACTCGATGGGCAACTTCGGCACGAACCAGATGGGCCACCCGGTGATGTCCAAGAACATCATCTCCACTGGCGGCACCATGCCTGGCACGTCCTGCCGCACCTTCTACACCACCTCCTCGCGCGGCCCGACCTCGGACGGCCGCCGAAAGCCCCAGCTCATCTCCCCGGCCAGCGGCGTCTACTCGGCGTCGCACACCAACGCGTCGGGCTACGTCTCGATGAGCGGCACCTCGATGGCCACGCCCAACATGACCGGCTCGATGGCGCTCCTCCGCGACTACTTCCGCAAGGGCTACTACCCGACCGGCGACACCACCACCGGCACGCCGATGGAAATCTCGGCCGCGATGAACAAGGCGGTCGGCATCGTCGGCGCCAGCAACGACATCTCCGGCTACACCGTGCCCGACAACAACGTCGGCTGGGGCCGGGTCTGCATCGACTCCTCGCTCTACTTCGCGGGCGAGCAGTCCAAGCTCTGGGTGAACGACGACGAACTCGGGCTCCAGACCGGCGACTCGGCCGTCTTCACCATTGACGTCGCCTCCGACTCGCAGCCCTTCCGCGTCGCGCTCTGCTGGTCCGACTACCCCGGCGTGATGCAGGCCCAGCGCATCATCGTCAACGACCTCAACCTCCTCGTCGTATCGCCCTCCGGCACCGAGTACAAGGGCAACGTCTGGACCGGCGGCCAGTCGACCACCGGCGGCGTCTACGATTCGCTCAACGTCGAGGAATGCTTCCGCCTCAACACGCCGCAAATCGGCCAGTGGACGGTGAAAGTCTACGCCCGCAACATTCCGCAGGGCCCGCAGCCCTTCGCGCTCGCGGCCATCGGGATGTTCCAGACCGCGCCGCCGCCGGCCCACGACGTCGGCGTGCTGTCCATCCTCGCGCCGGTCGACTCCGTGCCCGTGAACGACACGGTCACGCCGATGGCGGTAGTGCGCAACTACACGTCCAACGCCGAAACCTTCCCGGTCTGGTTCCACGTCGACAACGGCTACACCGACAGCGTCACCGTGATGCTCGGCGGCAACGTGATCGACACGGTCGACTTCAGCGACTGGTCCAGCAACGTGGTCGGCTCGTACCGGGCTCGCTGCTCCACGGCGCTCTCGACCGACGAGAACCCGGCCAACAACGAGGCCTTCAGCTCGTTCCGCACAGCATCACCCACCGATTCCCAGCCCGATTAGCGCCGGTTTGCATTAAGCGGTTTCCCTTCCTTTGGGTCGAGGCCGCTCACAATTGCTGCAGGCGCTTGATGGCGCAGAACTCGCCGCACATGGTGCACACATCCTGATCGCCGATCGCACTGGCGTCACGATAGGCCCTGGCCTTGGCCGGGTGGATGGCCAGTTCGATCTGTTTTTCCCAGTCCAGCGCCTTTCTGGCCCGGGACATGGCCCGGTCCCGTTCCCAGGCGGCGGGCAGGCCCTTGG
>JAWOHG010000117.1:0-3753 GCA_046485245.1 bacterium | reverse complement strand
AAAATACCACTCTATCCTTTGCGATGACCAGAAACTCAAAAGAATTTCAGACAAATTTCCGTTTGCAAAATCCTGGCTGATTGGCAAATATCCTGCCCCTAGTTTTTCAGGGTTTGTTTGGGCTGGCTTGATTTTTTAGGAAGAGAAAAGTGGATAAACTGCATATCCCGACGCGCTTGCGCAGCTCGATGACGTCGACGTCGGAGAAGATGTCCTTGCCGTCGATGATGATGCGGCCGCTGATGCGCACGTCGTTGACCAGGTCGTTCATCCGGTTGATGGTGCGCAGCAGCGTCGACTTGCCGCAGCCGGACGGGCCCATTATCGCGGTCACGGCGTTGGCCGGTATGTCGAGGCTGACCGATTTCAGCACGCGGTTGGTTCCGAACGACAGGTCGAGGTCCTGTACCGATATGCGGGTGTTGTCGGTCATCTCTCTCCTTTAGACCTGCCAGGTGTTGGTGCGGGCGATGCGCAGCCGGATGAAGAAGGCCAGCGCGTCGAACGCCAGCACGATGACCAGCAGGACGATGGCCGTGCCGAACGCCAGCGGCCGCACGGCCATCAACTGGTCGTGCTGGGTCGAAAGCGTGAACAGGTGGTAGGGCAGGGCCATGAACTTGCTCGAAAGCGAGGTCGGCAACTGCCTCGTGTAGTAGGTCACGCCGGTGAAGAGAATCGGCGCGGTCTCGCCGACCGTGCGGGCCAGCGCGAGCAGCGCGCCGGTGAGGATGCCGGGAAAGGCGTAGGGCAGGACGTTCTTGCGTATCGCCTCCCAGCGCGTCGCGCCCAGGGCCAGCGCGCCCTCGCGGAACGACGACGGAATCGCGGTGATGGCTTCCTCCGCGGTCGTGATTATCCAGGGCAGGTTCATCAGGCCCAGCGTCAGGCCCGAGGCAAGGATGGACATCCCGAACTCGAGCGCGGTGACGAACAGCGCGACCCCGAACAGGCCGTAGACGATGGACGGGATGCCGGCGAGGCTGCGGATGGACGAGCGGATGGCGCGCGTGAACAGGTTGGCCGGGGCGTACTCGGCGAGGTAGATGCCGGAGCAGACGCCGACCGGCACCGAGAAGACGAGCGAGACAAAGGTGACCGCAATCGTGCCGATGATGCAGGGCAGGATGCCGCCCTCGGTCATTCCCCGGGTCGGCGGTTGAGTCAGGAACTCCCACGACACGACGCTCAACCCGTTGCGGAACAGGTAGACGAACATGAAGACGATGAAGGCGATGAACAGGAACAGCGGTATCGCCAGCAGGATGAACAGCGCGTTGGACGCGAAGCGGGTGCGGGTGTGGCTGTGGGCAGAGCCGGACGCGTTACGCATCACGCCCCACGCTCCGGGTAGGAGCCAGGAGTCCGGCGTACGGCGTCAGGCGTGAGGCGTCGTGCGTATCTCGTCACAGCATGAAGCTCCGGCGCTCGCGGCGGATGAGCGCTTCGGCCAGCAGGTTGGTGCCCAGCGTCAGCAGGAACAGCACCAGGCCGAGCGCAAACAGCGAGTAGAAGTGCGAGGTGAAGAACGGGGTCTCGCCCAGCTCGATGGCGATGGTCGTGGTGATGGTGCGCGCCGCGTCGAACAGCGACTTGGGCATATGGGGCGCGTTGCCCGCGACCATCAGCACCGCCATCGTCTCGCCGACCGCCCGGCCGAACCCGAGCATGCAGCCGGCGAGGATGCCGGACTTGGCCGCGGGCAGGACCACTCGCGTCGCGGTGGTCCAGGGCGTTGCCCCGAGCGCGGCGGCCGCCTCGCGGTAGGACTGGGGCACCACGCGCAGGGCGTCGTCGGCCACCGAGATGATGGTCGGCAGCGACATCAGGGCGAGCAGCAGCCCGGCGTTGAGTATGCCCAGGCCCGAGGGCACGTTGAACAGCCGGGCGATGAGCGGGGCGAGCACGATGAGGCCGAAGAAGCCGAGCACGACCGAGGGGAACCCGGCGAACAGTTCGACCAGGGTCTTGACCGTCACCCGCAGCCAGCCCTTGAGCCGCTCGGATATGAACAGGGCGCTGGCGATGCCCAGCGGCACCGCGATGACCAGGGCCAGGGCCGTGGTCGCGATGCTGCCCACGAGCAGGGGCAGGAGCCCGAAGCTCGGCTCGCCGTAGGCGTCCGGGTTCCAGGTCGTCCCGAACAGGAACTTCGCCGGGTTGACCTCGGCGAAGGTGCGCAGGCCGTAGAGCGCTAGGTAGACGAGGATGCCCAGGAGCACCGCCGACGCCAGCAGGGCGTTGGCAAAGAACACGACCCGGGCGGTGCGGTCGGCGGCGTGGCGCAGCTTCATCTTTGGCCGGGGCGGCAGGGGACAGGCGGGCGTCCCCTGCCGCAAAGGAGGCCGGCTATTTCATCCGCGCGGCGTTCTTCTCGACCCAGTCCTGGGTGACCGGGAGGAAGCCCTCTTCCTCGACAATCTTCTGGCCGGCCGGGCTGAGCTCGTACTCGATGAAGGCGCGGGCGTCGCCCCTGGGCTTGCCGTTGGTGTACTGGAAGAGCGGCCGGGTCAGCGGGTACTTGCCCGACTTGACCAGTTCCTCGTCCAGCGGCGACACGTAGGTCTTGCCGTCACGCGAGAGTTTGACCGGCTTGATGCCCTCGATGCCCTTGATGTAGCCGAGCCCGACGTAGCCGATGCCGCCGAGGTCGGCCTTCACGCCCTCGATTATCTGGGCGTTGCCGTTCATCTGGCGCATCGAGGCGGAGTACTCGGCTTTGACCACCTCGTCGCGGAAGAACACGAAGGTGCCCGAGGAGGGCTGGCGGCCGTAGAGCGTTATCTTGCGGTTGGGGCCGCCGAGTTCGTTCCAGTTCTTGACGGTGCCGCGGTAGATTTTCGCGAGCTGGTCGATGGTGAGCTTCTCGACCGGGTTGGAGCCGTTGGCGATGACCGACAGGCCGTCGATGGCGATGGCAATCTCGACCGGGTTGACGCCGTTGGCGCGGCAGGTGCTAATCTCCTTGGACTTGATGCCGCGCGAGGCGTTGGCGATGTCGACCTCGTCGTTGCTGATGGCGTTGATGCCGACGCCGGAACCGCCGCCGGTGATGGAAACCGAGACGTCGGGCTTGACCGCGCCGAATGCCTCGGCGAAGCGCTGGGTCAGGTTGAGCATCGTATCTGAGCCCTTGACCAGGACCTCGCCGGCGATGACCGGCGCGGCCAGGGCGGCGATGGTGAGCAAAGCTGCGAGTCTTCTCATTGCAGTGCCTCCTTGGGCAGTGCCCTAGAGCTGGGGCGGGTTAACGACCAGGTTCCACTCGAAGCGGAACTGGGCCATGAAGGTGTCTTTCGGGTCGGCGTCAGCGGCGCGCGACTGCTCGCGCGTCCAGGCGAGCTGGAGCATCATCCCCGGCTTGCCGCTGGGGCGGCGCTGGATGTGCCAGTTGGCGCCGGCGCCGTAGCGCATGAAACTGGCGCCGAGGTTGACCGGCATCGAGTCGCCGGACTGCTCCTTGCGCTGCCAGGTCGAGAACCGGCCGAACACGTCGAGCTTGCGGTCAAGCAGGGTGACGACCGGGAGAATGTCGATGCCGGAGTTGGCGTAGTCCTTGCTCTTTGTCCCGAGCACCGAGTCGGTGGCCGCGCCGGTCGTGTCGTAGCCGATGCTGTACAGGCTGTAAGAACGGGTGTAGTTGTAGACAATCCAGGTGCCGGTGACGGCGAAGGGCCCGAACCCGATGCGCGCCATCGGCGTGAACCCGAACCGGTCCGTGTTGGCGGTGTCGGGCATCAGGCGATACAGGTT
>JAWOHG010000328.1:0-6002 GCA_046485245.1 bacterium | reverse complement strand
CCTGATGATTCTCTGCTATGCCGACGGCTGGGCCACGGCCGGCCGCACCAGCCACCTCGAGGACACGGTCACGCGGATGATTCAGCAGAAGCGCGCCGAGGACGCGAAGGTCCGCGTCGCGCGGCTGGTCGACGGCACCGACCTCATCGCGCTCGGGATGCCTCCCGGCCCGGCGTTCAAGGTCATACTGCGGGAACTCGAAGACCTGCAAATCGAGGGCCGGATAACCACCAAGGAACAGGGGCTGGACTACCTCAAGACACACCTCAGCGGGTTGGCGTCAGGTGAAGGCGGCGGCAAGTGAACCCCGCATCTTCGATTGCCGATTGCCGATTGCCGATGTCCGGTCTCACCGGACCGTCAGCAGGGGATGCGATCGACAATCGAAAATCGGAAATCGGAAATCCATGATTGTTCATCCCTTCATCTACGGCCCTGTCCCTTCCCGCCGGCTCGGCCTGTCCCTCGGCATCAACATCATCCCGCGCAAGACCTGCACGCTGGACTGCGTCTACTGCCAGTGCGGCGCGACCACGCGCAAGACGCTTGCGCGCGAGAGCTTCTACCCGGTGCGCGACATCCTCGCCGCAGTGCGTGCCGCGGTCGGCCAGGCCCGCACCGAGTTCCTGACGTTTTCGGGCGAAGGCGAGCCGACGCTCAACCGCGACATCGGCCGCATCATCCGCGCGCTCAAGCGCGAGTTCACCATCCCGGTCGCGGTGCTGACCAATTCCACCCTGCTCACCGACCCGCAGGTGCGCCGCGACCTCTACCCGGCCGACCTCGTCGTGCCCTCGCTCGACGCGGCCGACCAGCGAGTCTTCCAGCGCGTCGACCGCTGCCACCGAGACCTCGACGTCGCGGCCATCATCGACGGCATCCGCACGTTCCGCCGCTACTACAAGGGCCAGCTCTGGCTCGAGATAATGCTGGTCAAAGGCGTCAACGACTCGCCCGAGCACCTGGTGCTGCTGCGCAGGGCGGCCCACGCCATCCGGCCCGACCGGGTCCAGCTCAACACCGTGGTCCGGCCGCCCGCGGTCCACTCGGCCAAACCGCTCTCAGCCGACGACCTCGAACAGGTCCGCCTGCTCTTCGGCCCGGGCACCGAAATCGCGCTCTCGCCCATCAAACCCAAACAGCGCCGGTTCCGCGGTGCGCCCGATGCGGCGATTGCCGCCTTTGTCACGGGCCGGCCCTCCACGCTCGCCGACCTCTCGCGCGCGCTGGGAATCAAGCCCGCCGCCACCCGCGCCGCGCTCGCGCGACTGGTCCGCTCCCGCCGCATACGGCGGGTCAGTTTCTGGGGAAAAGTGTTCTACGAAGCCGGCTAGTCCGGCGCAATCAGTCCTTCGACCACAACGCGATACTGCGGCAGCCGCCCGGCTCGGCGAACTCGGCCGACCAGCCCCACCCCTTGCCGACCCTGGTCTTCCGCTTGAGCACGGTCCCGCCGGCAGCGACCACGCGTTCGAGCGTCGCCGCGATGTCCGCCACCTTGATGTAGACCTTGATGCCCGCATCCGGCTCGCCCTCGACCGGGAAGATGCCCGCGCCGATGCCGCCTTCGATCTCCACCATCACGCAGCCGCCGGTCGAAGCCTGGATCTTCCAGCCGAACACAGTGACGAGGAACCGGCTGGTCGCGGCCGGGGCGTTGGATGGAATCTCCCAGTAGACCGGTTCGTTCACGAGGCCTCTTTCGCCGCCTTCAGTTCCGCGCGCAGCCGCTCCAGCCGCGGCCGCGCGTCCTTGGGCCGGATGATGGCCCATACTGCCTGCAGCCGGTCGCAGCCGAACTCCGGGCAGTGCGCGCAGTTGGCCAGCCCGCGATTGAGCCCGCACAGCCGCGCCGCGCATTCGCGGCAGAACGGCACCAGTCGGCCGCCCTGCTGCACGCACCCGTCGCAGGCCATGTCCTCGCCGCGCAACGGCCGTTCCTCGGTGCTCAGCCGCGCCGCAAGCTCAGAAAGGCCCTGCCGGTCCCCGGCCCGGGTCAGCTGGAAAGCCGGGCAGTCCGAGCAGACGATTCCGCAGTAGGAGACCACGTCCGTCTCAGCGCCACGGCCGGACAAGCTTCACAGTCCCGCACCCGGCCGCGCTGCCCAGCTCGAGCAGGTACACGCCCGGCACCAGCACACCGAGGTCGAGCCGCTGGATGTGGGTACCGGCTCGCCGCGGCCCGGCGTCCTGCTCCAGCAGAGCGCGGCCGCTCACGTCGCGCACGGTGAAACGCACGCGCGCGTCAACTGAAAGAGAGTAGCGCAGCGCCACCTGCCCCGCAACCGGGTTCTGCTCCAGCCGCAACCCGGCGGGCGCCAGGCCCGGCGGGCGTTCGGCCACCGCCGGCGGCACGTACTCGTCGGCCCCGATGTCGGGCGTGGCCGGGTCGCGCTCGTCCGAGTCGATGTCGAACTCAAACCCGCTCACCGGCGTACCCGCCGCGCGGCAGGGCGAACCCGACGTGATGTGGCAGTCGGTGTCGGCCGCGAAGAGCGGGTCGGCCGCGATGCTCGAAAGGTCGGGCGCGCCCGGCAGGCCGCGCCAGTCGGCCAGCGCCCGGTACAGCGTGTCGTTGAACCGGCCCGCACTGCCCCGGTCCGACGCGAACAGGTCGTTGTGGTCCACGCCGGCGGCGCGGAACGGCCACGCGCCGCTGATGCTCCAGCAGGCCGAGCTGTCCCCGCCCGGGCTCGCGAGGATGTTGTCCAGCGCCCGCACGTCGGCCGTCCCCTCGATGCGCGCGGCCGCGCCGGTCCCGCCGGCCCTGCCCTTCACCGTGTTGTAGTACAGCTCGCTCGACCGGCCGCCCTCCAGCCTGACGCCGTCGACCGACCAGCCGGTGACGAAGCAGTTCGCGACCACCAGGCCGCGGCTGCCCCGGGCCAGCACGCCGCTTTGCGGCGTGCCGAGGATCGTCATTCGCCGCAGCGAATCGTTCGCGCTGGAGTCCGCCAGCAGCACCGCGGCGGTCGTGCCCGTGACGCTGAGAGAGCACGGCTCGACCGCGAAGCGGTCGGCCTGTTCAAGATAGATCCCGGCCTCAGCCGCGGTCAGCTCCATCCGCGCGTGCCTTATCTTCACGTCCGATGACTTCCTGACGCTCACGCCCCGGCCCAACCGGCCGTACACCTGCAGCCACTTGAACATCGTGCAGTCCGACGAGTCGACCACCACGCCGATGCAGGTGTCGGACTGGAACCCGGCGTACTGCGTGCTCTCGGCGTGGCACTCGGGCGAACCCTTGATGTACAGCCCGACCCCGGGCGAACCCATCACCGACAACCCCATCACCTTGCTGTACGGCGAGTTTATCACCGCTACCGACCGCCGGGCATCGCCGATGCCCATCGCCATGTCGAAGTGCAGCGACTCGCACCGCTCGAAATGCGCGTTCGCCTGCGACGCTCCCTGGAACACGCAGCTCTCCAGCATCGCGAACGGTGAGTCGAGAAAGTACCCGGCGTACTGCGTGCTGCCCAGCGACCGGAAGTTATGAATCGACGCCATCGGCGAGTCCTCGACGTGCAGGCCGTGGCCCGACGCGTCCATCACCACCACGCGGTAACTGCCGTTCTCGCCGCCGCCCTCCATCCACAGCCCGTTGCCGACCTGCCCGAGCACCGAGCAGCGTGTCGCGAACGCGTACCGGCAGTTGCGGAAGTCCAGCGCCCGGCTGAGCGGTCCCAACAGGTCGCCCTCCTGCCGCAGCGACTCGGCGCGGAAGCTGTCCGAGCCGATCACCTGCACGCCGAACTGGGCCGAATCTTCCAGCCGGCACGAGCGCACCACGCCGTTGTCCGAGGCCGTGAACCGCAGGAACGCGGTGCCGGTGTCGCGGCAGCCGCGCAGCCGCAGGCCCTGCACCGTCACGTTGGCCGTGCTCTCGACCGCAAAGCCGTGCCGCCCGCCGGCCGCGTCGATGATCGCGCCGGCGCCGGAGGCGAAAAACCGGGTCAGGAACCGGTCGCTGCCCGCAACGCTGCGCACCGTCACCGCGCCGGTGTACACGAACTGCCGTATCGGGAAATCCGCATCCCCGGCCAGTCCCCGTGCCGACAGCGCGGCCGCCGCGGCCTGCACGGTCGGGAAGCTGTCCACGCCCGGCCCGCCCGGCCCCACCGGGTAAGTTCCGCTCATCGGCTGTGCCCACGCAATCGCCGCGACCAGGCCGCACGCCGCCAGTGTCAGACGCAAATCAGACCTCCTCGGGTTTCCTGCCCCGCGCTCAAGACCGACCGGCAGGCCGCCTGGGGCCTGCCGGTCGAATCGAATCAAACTGCCTACTCGGCCTTGACCAGGCGGACCGTGCCCTGCGCCGCGCCCTCGAGCCGCACGAAGTAAGCGCCCGGCCCGGCGCCGGCAGCGTTCCAGGTCAGCGACTGCTCACCGGCCGCCTGCTGTCCTCTGAACAGCTCGGCCACGCGCCGGCCCGCGCCGTCATACACCGCGCAGTTCACCGGCCCGGCCTGCTCAAGCGTGTAGGAGATGCGCGTCGAACTGTGCACCGGGTTCGACCCGGCCCGCAGGTCGCGCACGGTCACCGGCCTGCCCGACTCCTCGATGCCCGAAGCGGTCAGTGAAATGTTGTCGGCGGAAACTTCCGCCCAGCCGCCACTTCAGGTGCCGCTGTTGTACGCGAACAGGTCGAGGCAGACTTGCGACACGTCGGCCGCGCTCACGCCCGGCAGGTTCGCGGCCACCTCGCTGGCCAGGTTCAGCTCGTAGTGGTTCCAGGCCGTCGACGTCACCTCGATGAGATTGCAGGTGTCGTTGCGCTGCCAGTTCGCATACACGCTGTGGTTATACCAGACGGTCGAACCCAGCTCGGCGCCGGCCGCGTCCAGGTAGCGCACGAGGAACGCCGCCACCGGCCAGCAGGTCGACGAACCGAGCTCCTGCAGCAGGCGCGCGTCGAACGCGAGCGTCAGGTCCAGGTTCGGCACGGCCACGGTCTGCCGCAGCGACGCGAAGTAGCCCAGGTACTTGTACACCTTGGCCGCGTAACCGGTCCCGTTGCCGAACGTGTCGCCCCGCTCGAACCGGTGGTCGCCCGTTATCACGTTCACGGTATCGGTCCAGCCGGTCTCGAGCGACTGCTCAAAGTCGCCGTTCACAATCAGGTTGGCCAGTCCGGACCCGCTTAAAAGAAAAAGCAGGCCGACCGCCAGCAAGGCCTTCATCATAGGCACCTCTTTCTGGTCGATGTCTGCCCGGTCTTGACTTCTACATTGTCGGCCGCGGCCGGCCGCCTGTCAATCCCTGCCGCCCACAAGCGCCGGCTTACCGCAGGACACCTCTGACATCTGGTCTCTGACATCTCACCTCTGACCTCGGGCCCTCCGTTTCCGGCCTGACGCGGCGTGCGGCGTGATGCGTCGAGCGTGATGCGGGGCTACTTCCCGCGCTGCTTCCCGCGCCGCTTGTGGAGCCGCTTGCCGGGCCAAAGCGCCGGCACATCTCGCGGCCGCAGGGCCGACCCAGGGCCGCGCGAACAGCGCGGCGCAGGGCCAGGCCCAGCGCGGAACCCCGACCGCTATCAAAGGCGAAGCCTTAGCCCCGGCCGCGGCCTTGGCCGGGCTGAAGACCAAGCCTGATTTGGCGTACTGCGTGACACGCCAGGCGTGATGCTGGGCCACGAGCAGGGCCGCCCAGGAGGCAGGGGAGTCCACTTTGCCTCCGGCCCTGCAACTTTCGGCCCTGACGGCACTTGGGCCCAAAAACCGGCCTCCGGCGTCCTGTAAGGTATATTACAGGCCCGGCCCCGCGCCGTTCGCCGCTGACAGCTGACGGCCGAACCCATTTCCGACTTCCTCCTCGGACGCTTTGGCATCTGGCTTCTGGCTTGCTCTCTCCGTGTTCCGTTTCGTCATTCGTCATTCGGACTTCGTCACTGGCAATTCCGCTCGGCGAGCCTGGCCTGTGGCTCTTGACTTGGTCTGCCTGCCTGCTGTCCGCCTTGCGCCGGCACGATTTGCACAACCCGGCAAGTCGGTCAGCGC
>JAWOHG010000063.1:0-4906 GCA_046485245.1 bacterium | reverse complement strand
GCGGCCACGTTGCGCACCACGACCTCGAGCGGGATAATCTCGACCTCGCGGATGAGCTGCTCGCGCATGTTCATGCGGCGGCCCGGGCAGGCGGTCAAGTTGCCGGCGAGCGTCGTCGAAGTCTCGGCGCGCAAGCTGTTCTTCCCGCGCCGGCGGGTCATCGCGCGGTTTGAACAGGGCGCCGACTGGTCGCTTGCGGCGGTCGAGCCGCCGGCCGGTCCGCGGGTAATCGTCGGGATGCACTCCTGCGACGTGGCGGCCCTGCGTTACCTCGACCGGGTGTTCATCGACACCGAGCCGGGCGACGCGCTCTACACGGCCGAGCGAGCGCGCACCGCCATCGTCGGCGTGCTCTGCGACGAGATGAAGCCGAGCTGCCACTGCACCGACCGCGGGCTGTCGCCGGACGAGACCGCGGGGATGGACGTCGCCCTGCGGCGGGGCGAGGGCGGCTGGCACGCGCTGGCGCTGACCGAGCGCGGAGGGGAGCTTCTGCCCGCCGCCGAGGCACAGGCAGCGCCGCCGCCGCCCGCGCGCGACTGGCCGAAGGGTAACTGGCCGGTGCCCGAGCCCGAGGAACTGATGGCGCTGTACGACGACGAGTTCTGGACCGAGGCATCGGACATCTGCCTGACCTGCGGCGCCTGCACGTTCGCCTGCCCGACCTGCTCGTGCTACCTCGTCGCCGACGAGAAGCACGCGGGCCAGGGCGAGCGGGTGACCTGCTGGGACTCGTGCCAGTTCCTGTCCTACTCGCGCGAGACCAGCGGCCACAACCCGCGCAAGACCAACGCCGACCGGCTGCGCAACCGCACGCTGGACAAGTTCGCCTACCGCAAGCTGAAGTACGGCGTCTCGGCCTGCGTCGGCTGCGGCCGGTGCGTGCTCATCTGCCCGATCAAGCGCAGCTTCCCCAACCTCGGGCGCCAGCTCGCGGCCCGGGCCAAACAGCGCAAACCGGCCGCGGAGGTGAAGTGATGGCGAAGATGGAACTGGTACCGTTTCCCGCGCTGGTAGCGGAGACGATTGAAGAGTCGGCCGATGTGCGCAGCCTGGTGCTCGAACCGGTCGGGGACAGGGAACTGAAGTCGCTGCCCGGCCAGTTCGTCGAGGTGTCGGTGCCGGGCGCGGGGGAGAGCACGTTCGCGGTCAGCCGCCAGGCAGCCGGGAACAGGCGCTTCACCGTGTCGGTCAAGCGGATGGGCCACGTGACCCGGGCGCTGCACCGCGCGACCAGGGGCGAGACGGTCGGCGTGCGCGGCCCCTATGGCCGGCCGTTCCCGGTCGAGCAGTGGCACGGCCGCGGCATCGTCGTCATCGGCGGCGGCATCGGGCTGGCCCCGTTGCGGCCGGTGGTCGACTGGGTGCTCGCGCACCACGGCGACTACGCCGGGCTCGAAATCGTGTTCGGCGCCCGAACCCCGGGCGACATGCTCTTCAAGGACGACCTCGCCGACTGGGCAAAGGACGACCGGGCGAAGCTGCACACGGCCATCGACTTCCCGGCCGAGGGCTGGACCGGCCGGGTCGGGTTCGTGCCGGCGGTGGTCAAGGACCTCGCGCCAAAGCCGGACAACCGGGTCGCGGTCGTCTGCGGCCCGCCGATGATGATCAAGCTGACCGCGCTGGCCCTGAAAGAGCTGGGCTGGCCCGAAGAGCAGGTGTACACCACGCTCGAGGCCAAGATGCAGTGCGGCATCGGCCAGTGCGGCCGGTGCAACATCGGGGCCAAGCTCATCTGCAAGGACGGCCCGGTGTTCACGCTGGCCGAAATCCCGGCCGGCACGCTCTAGCGGCTGACAGCCGACGGCAGGGGCAGAGCCGGAACTGCCCGGCGCGCGACACCGACCCAGTTGTTCTTATCCCCCCTCTCCCTTGATGGGAGAGGGTTGGGGTGAGGGTGATGCCTGCGCTCGACCACTAGGCCACTCGACCACTGGAACACTGCCTGCTACCACTTACGTCACTTCCTCGGCACTAGCGGTAGATTTCCCCGAGTAACAGGTCCTGTCAGCGCCCCGGAGACCGTCCGAAAGGCTGGTTTTCGGTCCGAACGGGCTAGTCGGTTGACTTCTGGTTGCTTGGGTCGGCCAATCAGTTGATTGGCGACCCAATGGGGGAACGGCTCCCTGGTTCGATTTCGGGCTCAGCAGAAGTACGAACATCTGTCAGACCATCAAGCTCATCGCTATGTCCTGATGTCCTGTAAGTTGTCCGTCCTGTCGAGGTCTCGGAGGCTGGTCCTGACCCACTGCCGATAGCCTGGGCCGGAACGCTGCGAGCCTGACGGCAGTTGACGAGCGGGTGGTCTGGCTCCGCCGTCGACCAAGGTGGGTTGACATGCTGCCGGCGCCGCGCTACAGTCGTGACAGTAAGGAGGACCTTATGATCTATCGAAGATCGCCAGTCCGGGGTGCGCTCGCGGTCGCGGCGGTGTTCGTGGCCGTCGGCTGTCACAAAGCCCCGGACGTAGAGCCGCTGGAGCCCAAACTCCTGCTGAGCCGTCTCAGCGTGTCGGTTGTCCCGGGCGGCACCGAGGACGTCGCGGTCATCGCCACCGACGAGGACAACATGCCCAGGACGTTCACGGTCGAGTGCGACTCCGAGGGAGTCGCGACAATCACCCGCACCGACTCGACAATCAGGGTCACGGGACTGAGCTGTGGAACGGCCAACGTGACCGTCCGCTGCGACAGCAGCCTGCTTCGGACTTTCCCCGTGAAGGTCTATGACAACATGGTCCTCAACGCGGGCGAGTTGTTGATCGCCTTTGCCGATTCGTTCGAGTACCGCTGGTGCGACCGGGGCAGCGGTCAGCCGGACGACGGCCAGTACTACCACCCCCTGCCGCCCGAGGGTTTCAAGGCGCTCGGCTCAATCGGTCTGCGCGGTTACTACAACCCGAGCGGCCGGGAGTGGATCATGGTCGTGAAGGCGAAGCCGGGCTCGGATGCTCTCGCCCCGCCGGACAGCTTCCGGCTCGTGTGGGCAGACCGCGGCTCCGGGGCGGACGACGACGGGTCATTCTGGATGCCGATCCCTCCGGACGGGTACGTGGCGCTGGGGCTCGTGGCGCAACGGGGCTACGGCGTGCCCAGCATCGACGATGTCGTCTGCGTCCGGGCAGACCTGACGGTGCCGGGCGCGGCCGGTTCCTACATATGGAGATACCGCGCCTTCCCGCCGAGCTACCCGTTCGCTTCCTGGCGCATCGACCCACCCAACGCCGGCCCGCACGACGACGCCTACATCTCGACCGGCACCTTCGTGGCCTGGGCCTCGACCTCGGGGAACCCGCCCTCGGCCCACCCGGTGATGAACGTGCTGAAGATCCCGCTGCCGCTGCTGTCCGAGGCGCCGTACCAGACCTACGTTCCGCTGCTGACCGGCTACGAGTCGCCGTCGGAGCAGACCGTGCCGACCATGGCAAAGGAAGTGCTGATGCCCTGCACGCTGCTCAACGACTCGCTCTTCGCCGGCAACCCGATGTGGCGCATCAACAACTCGCCCTTCTACCGGCTCGAGCGGCAGGTCTACTACAAACTGCTGTACCACAACCACAACCAGACATCGCAGGTCCAGACCAACAGCGTGACCATCAGGTCCGGGGTCACGACCACCGAAAGCAACCGGTTCTGGAACGAGACCGGTATCTCGATAACGGTCGAGGGCGGGGTCAGCATCGGGATGTTCTCGGGCAAGGTCTCGACCACTCTCAGCACGACGTTCGGCTACGAGACCCAGACGTCGGTCGCCGAGTTGCATGAGAAGGAGGTCTCGTCCTCGATCAACACGCCGCCCGGGAAGGCCGCCGCGCTGTGGCAGAAGTACAACCGTTACGTCCTGAAGCGGCACAACGGTACGCGGCTCGAACCGGTGGCGGCGTGGGAGTTCGGCATCGACAGCTACGTGACCGACGAGTACCCGGACGAGGAGTAACCTGAGGCAGGAGAGAGCGAAGCTGCACGCCGGCGGCGGGACAGGACGACGGTGTCGGCGGAGTAGTTAGACCAGAGCGGTCGTTGCAGGCGGCGGGCAGATGCCCGCCGCCTGCTTGTCAGCAGGGCTTGCGCCGGGCCGGCAGGCCTCAGACACGCGGCGGAGCGACGTCGGATCTTGCCTCACCAGGTTTAGGGCTGTTGACTGTAAGCCGGGCGGGCATATAGTCAGACTGCAATGGCGTCTCTGAGCCGCTGGATTCGGAAGCCGGACTGGGCGCTGGCGGTCGTATTCGCGGCGCTGGCCGCTCCATCGTTTGGGCCCGGGGTGGCCACTGCTGTCGGCCAGGCACTGTCGGACGATGTCATGATCTACAACCTAGGTTCAGTCGTCATCGTGTTCACCCTGCTGGGATGCTTCCGTCTTGCGCGGCCGCGAGCCGGCGCACTTATCGGGCTGGCCGTGATGTCTGTGCCGTTGCTGATGCTGGTCCTCAATTACTTGCCCGACTTCAGGGCGGGGTACTTTCCGTGGGAGGACCTGCTAATCGGGGCGCTCATCGCTGCTGCCGGCTGCGTGCTTGGAGCGCTCGCGGGACTCGCAGGCCGGCTGGTCGGCCGGCGGAAGCGCGGTTCGGTTGTGGTTGAGTTGTCGGCACCGGCTCGGCCCAAGGCAGGCGCGTTGCTTGTTGTCGTGACGCTCCTGTTGGTTGTCGCACTGTCGGCAGAGGCGGTCGTCTGGGCATTGCAGTCGAGCACCGACTTTGTTATCACGCTGAGCAACTGGGTGTACATAGTGCGCGGGGACGCGTTCGCGCGGGCATACGCCTCGCCCATAGTGAGGGCTGTTCTTGTTGACCGTTTGTTGGTGATCGTACCGGCTGCGCTGGCGGTGTACATGTTGCTCAGGCGGATGCGGGCGGCCCGCGCCTTGATGGTGACTTGGGGACTGGTTGGCTTGGTGCTGG
>JAWOHG010000324.1:0-4202 GCA_046485245.1 bacterium | reverse complement strand
GCCGCTCACCGAGCGCGATGTTTCGTTGGTCCCGACCCCGGCCAGTACCTTGACCCGCCCCTTGACCTCGGCCAGGGCCGCGCGCAGCAGGCTTGTCTTCTCCACGTCGGTCAGGGCCGGCGACTCGCCGGTCGAGCCGGAAACCAGCACGCCCGCGACACCCGACTTGACCTGGAACCGGACGTTGCGCCGGAACCCGGCCATGTCCAGGCCCCTGCCCTTGAAGGGCGTGACCAGGGCAGTGACGCAGCCCTCAAACATCCGGTTCACCCTTGGCCGGGTCTGCAGCCGGTGCAGGCTCGGTGGCCGGCTCGGTCTCCGGCGCCGGTTCCGGCCCGGGCTTCAGACCGAGCACGACATCGACCTCGTCCCCGGACAGCACCTCGCGCTCGAGCAGGGCCGCGGCCAGCGCATCGAGCCCGACCCGGCTCGAGGTCAACAGCGACGTGGCGCGGTTCGCCTGGCCGTCGACGATGCGGCGGATTTCCGAGTCGATGACCCGGGCCGTCTCCTCGGAGAAAGTCTGGTGCATCCCCATGTCGCGGCCGAGGAATATCTGGTCGTCGGGCCGGCCGAATGCGAGCGGGCCGACCTTCTCGCTCATCCCCCACTCGCAGACCATCTTGCGGGCGAGCGCGGTCGCGTTCTCGATGTCGTTGTGGCTGCCGGTCGACACGTCGCCGAACACGAGCAGTTCCGCCGCCCGGCCGCCGAGCATTATGGCGAGCTGGTCGAGGCAGTACTCGCGCGAGTATATCCGCTTGTCGTCAATGGGCAGGCGCTGGGTCAGGCCGAGCGCCTGGCCGCGCGGGATGATGGTCACCTTGTGCACCGGGTCGGTGCCGGGTATCGACCGCGCCACCACCGTGTGGCCCGACTCGTGGTAGGCGATCCACTTCTTCTCGCTCGGGCTGATGAGCAGGGAACGGCGCTCAACTCCCATCAGTACCTTGTCCTTGGCGTCCTCGAAATCCAGCATCGTCACCGCGGTGCGCGCACGCCGGGCAGCGAGCAGGGCGGCCTCGTTGACCATGTTGGCGAGGTCGGCCCCGGTGAACCCGGGCGTGCCCCGGGCGAGCACGTTGAGGTTCACGTCGGGCGCGACCGTAATCTTGCGGACGTGAACCTTGAGAATCTCCTCCCGGCCCTGGACGTCGGGTCGGTCCACGGAAATCTGGCGGTCGAACCGGCCGGGTCGCAGCAGCGCCCGGTCGAGGATGTCGGGCCGGTTGGTCGCGGCCATGATGATGACGCCCTCGGTGGTTTCGAAGCCGTCCATCTCGACGAGCAGCTGGTTCAGGGTCTGCTCGCGCTCGTCGTGGCCGCCGCCGAGCCCGGCCCCACGCTGGCGACCGACCGCGTCGATCTCGTCGATGAAGATGATGCAGGGCGCGTTCCGCTTGCCCTGCTCGAACAGGTCGCGCACCCGGGCCGCGCCGACCCCGACGAACATCTCCACGAAATCGGAGCCCGATATCGACAGGAACGGCACGCCCGCTTCGCCCGCGACCGCCTTGGCCAGCAGGGTCTTGCCCGTGCCGGTCGACCCGACCAGCAGCACGCCCTTGGGTATGCGGCCGCCCAGCTTCTGGAACTTGTGCGGCGCCTTGAGGAAAGCGATTATCTCACGCAGCTCTTCCTTGGCCTCGGGCACCCCGGCCACGTCGGCAAAGGTGACCTTGGGCCGGTCCGAGGCCATGGACCGGGCCCGCGACTTGCCGAAGGTAAAAGCGCGGTCCTGGCCCGAGGACATCCGGCGCATGAACAGGAACCAGACCGCGACAATCAGTATCCACGGCAGGATACTGAGCACGATGGTGATCCACTGCGATGGTGGCCGGGCGCTGACCTTGACCCCGGCGTCGAGCAGGCGCTGGACCAGTTGCTGGTCGTCCGGGGTGTAGGTCTTGAACTCGGTGAACTTCACGGTGCCGCGCGGCGTCACGATTTCCGACTCTGCCTTGAGCTTGCCGGTCACGTCCCGGTCGACGATGACGACCTCGGCGACGTTGCCGTTGCCGAGCTCGCGGACGAAGTCGGTGTAGTCGATTGCCGCCCGGCCGCCGCGCCTGGCCGAAAGCATGTTCCACGCGAACCAGGCAGCGAGGAACACCAGCAGCCACACGGCCAGCGGTCCGAGGAAACGGAAACGGGAAGACTTGTCTGCCATCAGCTTGTCGAATCCTCCATCTCAAAGACCAGTTCGGCGCCCACGCGGCGCGCCCGGATGCCGCAGCCGAGGTCCGCGCTCCGGCCCGGCCGTCCGCGCGCCAGCTCCAGCGCCCTGTCGACAGCCGCCATATCGAGTGCGGGAAAGAGCAACCGGAGTGCGCGACGCTGCAGGACGTCATCATATCGGCCGAGCTTCACTATGTCAACGCGACTCCGGCCGGGGCGGCAGAGCACCGCATCCAGGCACTCGCGCGCGCGACTGTCCAGGTACCGGTCCTCAGTCGCCAGCGTCCGGGACAGCCGCCGGGCGTTTGAAGCCGCGGCCGGGTTCACGGCCACGAGCGCCGGCAGGGCCTGCAACCGCACGAGGTTGCGGCGGAAGGCAGGGTCGCGGTTCGACTCGTCCTCGACCCATTCGATGCCGCGGCCGACAAGGTGGCGCCGAATCGACTCGCGGTCGATGTCGAGCAATGGCCGGATGAAGATGCCGCGCCGGACCGGGATGCCGGCGACCCCGGCCGGCCCGGTACCGCGCGCAATGTTAAGCAGGATGGTCTCGAGGTTGTCCTCGGCGTTGTGGCCCAGCGCGACGCGGGCGCAGCCCAGGCGGCGCGCCGCCCGCTCCAGCGCCTCGTATCTCACTTCGCGCCCGGCCTCCTCCAGCGAGAGACCACGCGTGCGGGCCACCCGGCGTACGTCACGCCGTGCGACGGTCAGGCTGACGTCGCGCTCGCCGCACAGTCGCCTGACCGCCGCCTCGTCGGAGGCCGCGTCCGCGCGCAGCCCGTGGTTGACGTGCATCGCCAGCACCTCGATGTCCAGCTCCCGGCGGGCCGCGAGCAAGAGGTCGAGTAGGCAGACCGAGTCGGCGCCGCCGGACAGGGCAACCAACACTCTGCTGCCGGACTCCAGCAGGCCCTCGGCGCGCACGGTCTCCAAGAATCGACCGTAGGCCGACGCCGCGCGCGGTCTAGCCAACGAGCCTCCGGGCAACATCCCTGACCGCGCCGGCGAGGGCGTCCAGCGCGGTGTCGAGCTCCGAGTCGGTGATGACCAGTGCCGGCCGAACCGCGATCGACGCTGCGCCCGCTGCTCCGACCAGCAGGCCGCGTTCACGGCACGCTGCGACCAGCCGGCCGATGTCGGGGCGCGGGCCGTCGAAGACAAGACTCCAGTGTGTGCCGATGCCGAACCACTTGCCCCGCGACCAATCCGGCCCGTCTTTGGCCCCACGCTCGAACCGGTCGCCGATGGCCGTCCCCCGGTCGACCAGCCCGGACTTGAGTAACCTTAGGTAACTCAGCCCGGCAATGCAGGCGGCCCGGCTCGGGTTGTCTGCCCCTTCGCGCCAGCAGTGCTTTGAGCTGCCGGTGACGGCGGCACCGAACGGCAGGCCCGCGGCCGCGCCCGGGCCCAGCACGTACAGGTCGGGCCTGACGCCTGAGTGTTCCACGGCCAGCATCCGGCCGGTAGTGCCGGGCGCGATGCGCGTCTCGTCGTCGACCAGCCAGGCCCCGCCGCGGTCTGCGGCCGCGCGCGCCGCGGCCAGGCGCGCGTCGAATGGATGGGCCACGACTGCGGCCACACCTTCAAGCCGGGACGCGTCCATTGCGGCGCTGCCCGACAGGTACAGCACTCCGGACCGGCCGGTCACCTGCCGGGCCAGCTCGATGCCGCGGGCGAGCGCCTCGCGGCCCGACTGGCACAGCAGCACGCGGCGGTTTGTCCCGCCCGGCGTCGCTTCGGCCAGCGCCGCGGCCAGCTCCACCGACTCGGGCCAGACCACACTCTCTCCCGACCCGACCAAAGGGATTTCGATATTGGTCAAGGCCGAGTGAATCCAGCCCAGGGGCCGCGTCCCCCCGCCCGCGCAGTCGAGGAACCGGCGGCCCGCCGCATCGACTAACCAACTGCCCTCTGCCGACACGACCATCAAGCTGTCTTCAGCATCACCGGTCGGGCAGTGCCGGCGCCAGGCGCGTTCGACATCCGACGTGGATTTTCCCTCAGCCGCAACGGCAGTCTTGGCC
>JAWOHG010000322.1:0-3065 GCA_046485245.1 bacterium | reverse complement strand
CAGGCGCAGGCTGTCGATGGTCGTGGCGAAGCGCTGGCGCAGGGAGCGCTCGATGCGGGCGCAATCGGTAAAGGTGCCGGCCGGGACCGTGACCGTCTCGCGGCCGGTGAAGCGCGCGGTGTCGGCCCAGACCGACAGCGTGTCGATGATGGTGTCGCCGGTGAACTCGCCGATGTAGGTGCCGGCGAGTCCCATCGGCCAGGCGGCGCCCGAGTCGAACGGCACGCGGTAGGCGTTGGCCCACTGCGAGGCGAAGAGGAGGTTGATTCGCGCGCGGAGCAGCGTGTCGCCCGACTCGACAAGCGTGTCGGTGCTGTATGTCGGCTGGCCGCCCTGGACCGAGACGCGGCGGACCAGCCACGCCGGGTCGCCCGAGTACAGCGTCTCGGCGATGACGCGGGTGGTGTCGGTGTAGGCGTGGTCGAAGACGCTGTCGCCGCCAAAGAGGAAGTGGAGCGAGTCGCGGCCGGCATGCTGGACTACCGTTGTCCGGTCTAACTGGATGCCGAGGTAGGAGCCGACCGGGCCGGCAAGAGCCGCCAGGCTGACGAGCGCGCAGAGCAGTATTGCCCTCTTCATGCATCGACTCTAGCGGCGGTCGCCGGTGCGGTCAAGGCACGGCGGTTGACATTTCGGCCCTTTCGGCAAGAATAGCGCGGTGAACCGCAGCGAAGCCCGCTCAGAAATCGAGCGCCTCCGGCAGGAACTCAACGAGCACAACTACCGCTATTACGTGCTGGCCCAGCCGACCGTGCCCGACGTCGAGTACGACCGCGCGCTGGCGCGCCTGGCCGAGCTGGAGAGCGAGTTTCCCGACCTCGTCGCGTCCGACTCGCCGACCCAGCGCGTGGGCGGCGAGCCGCTGGCCGGGTTCACGCCCGTGGCCCACGACCCGCCGATGCTGTCGCTGGACAACACCTACTCCTATGACGAACTGAGGGAGTTCGACGCCCGCGTGCGCAAGGTCGTGGCAAGGCCCGGCTATATCGTGCAGCAGAAGATTGACGGCGTGGCCGTGGCCCTGCGGTTCTCCGACTGGCGATTGGAGCTGGCGGCGACGCGCGGCGACGGGCTGCGGGGCGACGACATCACCGCCAACGTGCGCACCATCAGCACGGTGCCCCTGCGCCTGCGCGGCCAGCGGCCCGGGCTGCGCCGGTTCGAGGTGCGGGGCGAGGTCTACCTGTCGCGCGAGCGGTTCGCGGCCATAAACGCCGAGCGCGACGAGGAAGGTTTGGCCGTATTCGCCAACCCGCGCAATGCCGCGGCCGGGACCCTGAAGCTCCTGGACCCCAAGGCCGTGCGCCGGCGCCGGCTGGACTGCTTCGTCCACACGATACCGAGGCCGATTGCCGGGTTGGACACTGACTGCGCCACGCTGGAGGCCCTGCGCGATGCCGGGTTCGCGGTCGTGCCGGGCAGTGGCGTGCTCGAGGGCATCGACGCGGTCATCGCCCACTGCGAGGAGTGGGCCGAGCGCAGGCGCGGCCTGCCCTACGACGTCGACGGGATGGTGGTGAAGCTGGACCGGTTCGGCGACCGGGTCGAGCTCGGGATGACCGGCAAGAGCCCGCGCTGGGCCGTGGCCTACAAGTACGCGCCCGAGGAGGCCGAGACCGTGGTGCGGGAGATAATCGTGAACGTCGGACGGCTGGGCACGGTGACGCCGGTCGCGGTGATGGACCCGGTGTTCATCTCGGGCACGACCGTGACCCACTCGACCCTGCACAACGCCGACGAGGTGAAGCGGCTGAACCTGCGGGTCGGCGACACCGTGCGCATCCACAAGGCGGGCGAGATAATCCCGCAAGTGCTGGGCGTGGTGACAGAGAAACGTCCCACGGGCACCAAGGCGTTCCGGATGCCGCGCAAGTGCCCGGCGTGCCGCACGAAGCTCGTGCGCGAGGCCGAAGAAGTGGCCTGGCGCTGCGTGAACGCGTCCTGCCCGGCGCAGGTGAAGGCGCGGCTGCTGCACTTCGCTTCGCGCGGGGCGATGGACATCAGCGGGCTGGGCGAGAAGCTGGTCGAGGCGCTCGCCGGGCGCGGCCTGGTGCGCAACATCGCCGACGTCTACTCGCTGCGCCGGGAGAGCCTGCTGGAACTGGAGCGGATGGGCGAGAAGTCGGCCGACAACCTGCTGGCGGGCATCGAGGCGAGCAAGGCGCGGCCGTTTGCCCGCGTGCTGTACGGGCTCGGCATCCGCCACGTCGGGGTCCACGCGGCGCGGTTGCTGGTCGCTCAATTCGGCTCGATGGCGGCGCTGATGAGCGCGGGCAGGGCGGCCATCGCCGAGGTGAACGGGGTCGGCGACGTGGTGGCCGAGTCGCTGGAGAACTTCTTCGGCGACGAGGAGAACGTCGAGCTTGTCGAGCGGCTCGGGGCGGCCGGGCTGCGGCTGGCCGAGCAGGCCGCGGCCGGGCCCAAACCGCTCTCGGGCCGGAAGTTCGTGCTCACCGGCACGCTCGACGGCTATACGCGTGAAGCAGCCACCGAGCTCATCCTAGGGCTGGGCGGCAGCGTCGCGTCGTCGGTATCGAAGAAGACCGACTACGTCGTGGCCGGGGCGTCGCCCGGGTCCAAGCTCGACCGGGCACGCGAGCTCGGCGTGACCGTGCTCGACGAGGCCGGGTTCCGAGCGCTGGTGGCGGGCAAGGCGAGTTGAGCGCCGCAGGCTGCCGGCTCGACAGCCCGATACAATACCTGAAGGGCATCGGCCCGAAGCGGGCCGTGATGCTCGCGCGGGTCGGGGTCGAGACGGTCGGCGACCTGCTGGCACTCGCGCCGCGGCGCTACATCGACCGCTCGCGGATGGCCCGCATCGCCGCCCTGCGCCCGGGCGACGAGGCGACCGTTATCGGCCGGGTGGTCGCGGCCGGCGCGCGGCGGGGGCGCAGCTTCCGCACCGTGGTCTCGGTCGTGGTGTCGGACCGCAGCGGCACGCTCGAGGCGGTCTGGTTTAACCGCGCCGACCTCAAGGAGCGGTTCAAGGCCGGCCAGGAGATACTGCTCTCGGGCCGCGTGTCGATCTACCGCACGGTGCAGCTTGTCAATCCCCTGTTCGAGGT
>JAWOHG010000288.1:0-3913 GCA_046485245.1 bacterium | reverse complement strand
ACAGGCTGGTATAGCTGTGTTCAAGGATTTTACCAGCAATGAATGTCGAAGCCAGTGCCAGGAAGATAACAGTATACCATGTGGTCTGGGCCCGTGGTTTGTGGCCGCAAGTCGTGCGCCATCAGCCCACCAGTCACCGCGAGCGCAGCGTGGCGGTCTCACTCGGAGGATTGCCGCGGCCGCCAGAGCGGCCTCGCAATGACCGACGTCCTGCCGTAAGCTGCAAGCTGTCAGCCGGGAGCTGTCAGGGCCGGTCGGGTGCGGGAGCGCAGAGCCGCGATGAAAGGGATTCTGCCCGCGGTTTTGGGAGCCGCGTTGGAGGCCACGATGGAAGCCACGATGACAATTGCCGTGACGGCGGCAGGCACAGGGTAGCGACCCGCGTCGATACCGGCGTCGTTACCGGCCGCGAAGCCGGCCACAAGCACAGGGTAGACCATCGTCGCGGCGATTGTCGCCATAGTAACCAGAGGCAAAGCCCCGGTGGAAACCGCGGTGTGGACGGTCGGCAAAATGGCGTTCGAGAGAATCCTGAAGACGGCCTGCAAGACCGCGGGGGAGACGGGAGGGGGTTATTTTCGGTCACGGCCGCAACCCGCCGCAGCTTCAGGCTTTAACCCTGTTCTGCGGGCATCGGCCAATGTAGCCTGGTGGTATAACCACGGGTTCGGTATATCACGATAAGCAGACATTGCGGCAAGTTCCATCAGGCGTCTGGGTTCGGCGCGGGCCGGTTCCGCGCCGGCGACTCCCTGTAGCCCGCACGCTGTCTGAGCTCAGGGGCTGTCTTGTCGGGAAGGGGATTGCTGGCTACGCCGCCTCGGCGTGGGGCTCCGGCGTTAGTCTCTCCTGCCCTCGTCGATGTGCAGCACCCGGCGGGGCAGCGATGTGATGACGCCCCGCTGCGCCACGGCCTTGCGGTAGTCGTCGGCAAGGGCCGCGCGGAGGCCGGGGCCGAGTTCGATGGGCCAGCTCGAGAGCCGGCCGTCGTAGACGATGCGGCCGCGAAACGGCAGCAGCACGGCCTGCACCGGGACCGGCGGCTGCCGGTCCAGCACCTGCTCAATCGGCTTGTTGGGCGCGAGCACGCCGTAGGCCAGGTGCGGCGGCTTGCCGTCAAGGAACACCGCGTGCTTCGCGATTGACTTGTAGTAGATGAAGTCCGAGCGCAGGAAGTGACGCCACGAGCGCACCTCGTCCAGGAGCTCGTCCGGCAGGCCTTCCGGGTTGTCGTCGGCGTACCGTCCGAAGAGCGCGGGGTTGTCGTAGAGCGCGTCGCGCAGCTTCATCCACTGCGCGTCCGGGCCGAACTGGATGGCGTCGGGTGACTCGGGCAGGGGCAGGATTTCGAGCTGGCGCGAGACGTAGAACAGCAGGGTCCAGTTTAGGAAGTAGAACGACCGCTTCTCAAACTCGGTCAGCATCGCGGCCTCACTTCACCGCTCGGGCCAGTCGGAAGTCGCCTTCATCACGGCGAGTGTAGGTGCGGCGCGCAGGCTGTCAACGGCGGGACCGTGGTCCGGGGCGTACTCGGCCTACAGCTTGCGGCTGACGGCAGGTCCGTCGGACGGACAGGAGTGCGAGCACAGAGCCAGCGCCGGGCGTTGGCCGCGGGCAGGCGGATGCGGCGGGGGCTTGACAAGCGGGCATTCTCAGTTCACTATGAGTGGGCGGCCGCGAGCCGCCCGAATGCTTAAGGGGCATGACGAATGCGTGGAGGACCAATGAGACGGATTGCCGTACTGTGCAGCCTGTCGGTCGCACTTGCCGCGGGGCAGTGGCTGGAGGCGACCATACCGCTGCCGGATTCGCTGGGGCAGATGAGTGAGGTGCGGTCGCTGGCCTACGATTCAGCGCGAGGTATCGTGTACGCAGGCGCTGAAATGGGCAGGTGCGTGCTGGTCATAGACGCGGCCGCCCGACACGCGCTCGGCCGCATCCCGGCCGGGCCCGACGTCAGGGACATCTGCGTGAACCCGGTTGACCGAAAGGTCTACACCGCGGACCTGGGCAACAACACCGTGACAATCATCGATGCCGACACGCGCTCCGTGCTGCGGCGGCTGGCCGTGCCGGCGCAGCCCGTAGCCCTGTGTTTCAACCCGGCGCGCAATCTCGTTTACGTCGCCTGCTACAGCGGCACCGTGGCGGCCATCGACGGCGCGGCCGACATGATTGTCGCACGAGTCACGAACCTCGGTTCGGCCTATGCGCTGTGCTGCAACCCAGTCGGCAACAAGCTGTATGTCGCCCGCAACAACACGTCGCTGGTCACGGTCGTGGACTGCAGCACGCATACGGTCAGGCGTTCGGTCACCGTGGGCAGCGGGCCGTGCGCGCTGACCTTCAACGCCGCCGACAACAAGGTCTACGCGGCCTGCTACGGCGGCAACCGGCTGGCAATCATCGACGCGACGCGCGACAGCCTGCGCGTCCTGCTGCCGACCGGTGAGGGGCCGGTCGCGCTGTGCTGGAACTCAATCAACGACAAGGTGTACTGCGGTCACGAGGACGGTGACTCGCTGCTGGTTGTCGACGGCATCGGCGACACCGCCCTGCCCGGGCCGCGCAGCGAAGATGCGACCAGCCTCGCCTACGCGGCGGCGGTCAACCGGGTGTTCGTGGGCGGCTACGAGCGGTTGCGCATCCTGGACGGGGCGACCGACACGGTGCTGGCCTACGGGCCGAACGATGCCGCCGCGCTCTGCTACGCCGCCGGGCACGGGCTCGTGTTCTACGGCACATACGACGGCGTCGGCGCAGTGGACGACAGCCTCGCTGAGAATCGGTTCCTGACCGGCCTGCCTTTTGAGCCGAACGGAGCGTGTTGGTCACCGACATCGGACAAGCTCTATTGCCCGTCGTTCTTCGCCGACGCAGTCGCGGTCGTGGACGGCGCGACGCTGGCGCCGACCGGGGTGCTCTGGGGCCTGGAGGGGGCGGGTCCGACCTGCTGGGTGCCGCCGGCCGATAAGCTGTTCATCGGCGGCGACGATGGGTTGCAGGGCGGGCCGGTGCTGTTCCCGCTCGACTGCGCGACCGACAGCCTCGGTACTGCGATTCGCCTGCCGGAGCGTGCCGAGAACCTGGCGTACGGCTCGGTTGGCAACCGCGTGTATGCCGGGTATGGTAACGAGAACCTGCTTTCCGTGGTCGACGCGGGGGCAGATTCGCTGGTCGCGACGCTGGCATTGCCCGGGTACTCAGAGGCGCTCTGCTATGTCGAGGGTTACGACCGGCTGTACTGCTTCGGCGGCGAGGTGCTGAGTTCGGTGGATTGCGGCACGCTCGCCGTGGACTCGGTGCACGGCTGTCTCATCACCATGGCGGCGCTGGTCTACCTCGGGCCGCCGCGGGACAAGCTCTACATCGTGCCGGGCGACGGAAGCTGGATTCACGTCATCGACGTGGCGCAGAACCGCTTCGCCAGGGCCGTGTACGGGCCGGTCATGCGCGGGCTGGCCTGCATCGACCCGGCGCGCGGCCTGCTCTACTGCGCCGCCGACCACGATTCGCTGGCGATACTCGACTGCCGGTCGGACAGCTTCATCGGGGGCATCCCCCTGCCGGTCGGGGTCGTGCCCACGTTGCTGCAGTACGACTCGGTGAACAACCGCATCTACTGCGCTAGCAGCTACACCGATGTCGTCGCGGTGCTGGACTGCGCCACCCGCAGCGTGGTCACGGTGATTCGCGACGGTACGCCGGTGGCCCTGGCCTGGGACCCGACGCGGTTGCGGACCTTTGTCGCCAACAGCGTTGAGGGAACCGTGTCGGTCATCCGCGACAGCCTGCGGGTGGGGGTTGCGGAGAGGAGCCTGACGCCCAATGCTTCGCGCATCACGCCGGCGGCCACGGTCATCCGCGGCATCCTAAGGCTACCGGAACCCGGCGTATTGCCTCAGGCGTCAAG
>JAWOHG010000253.1:0-3044 GCA_046485245.1 bacterium | reverse complement strand
GGCAGCCCTTGCCTTCCATGACCGGCTTGGCGGCGAGCGGGCCGATGTTGCCGAGGCCGAGCACCGCCGTGCCGTTGGTGACGACGCCCACGAGATTGGCGCGCGAGGTCAGCGCAGCCGCTTCGCCAGGATCGGCCACGATGGCCTCGCAGGCGGCGGCCACGCCGGGGGAGTAGGCCAGCGCCAGGTCGCGCTGGTTGATCAGCGCCTTGGTCGGCACGACCGAAATCTTGCCCGGCGTGGGGTGGCGGTGATATTCGAGCGCCGCCGCGACGAGATCTTTGTCCAGGGTGCCAGAGCTCACGGTCGTCCCCTCGTGCCGGATGGCGCAGCCGGATCTTACCGTGCGGGGGAGGAGAACAAGAACGGCGGCGTGTGTCTCAACGCCGCCGTTCCACTACCGGCTCAAGCGGTATCAGAGGGTAAAGCGGTCGAGGTTCATCACCTTGTCCCATGCGGCCACGAAGTCCTTAACGAACTTCTCGCGTCCGTCGTTCGCGGCATAGACTTCCGTCACCGCGCGCAGCTCGGAGTTCGATCCGAACACGAGGTCGACCGGGGTGGCCGTCCACTTGAGCTTGCCCGTGGCGCGGTCACGGCCCTCGTAAAGGCCCTCGGCCTGGGCCGACTTCGACCACTGCGTGGACATGTCGAGCAGGTTCACGAAGAAGTCGTTGCTCAGTACGCCGGGCCGGTCGGTGAACACGCCGTGGGTGCCCTGTCCGGAATTGGCGTTCAGGGCACGCAGGCCGCCGACCAGCGCGGTCATCTCGGGCACGGTCAGGGTCAGGAGGTTCGCCCGGTCGACCAGCATCACTGCCGGCGAGGCCCAGCTGCCCTTGTCGAAGTAGTTGCGGAAGCCGTCCGCCGCCGGCTCCATCGGCGCGAACGATTCCACGTCCGTCTGCGCCTGCGAGGCATCCGTGCGACCCGGCTTGAAGGGCACCTGCACGTTCTGGCCGGCCTGCTTAGCGGCTCGCTCGATCGCGGCCGCACCGCCGAGGACGATCAGGTCGGCCAGCGAGATCTTCCTGCCGCCGGTCTGCGCGCGGTTGAAGTCAGCCTGGATGCCCTCGAGGGTCTGCAGCACCTTCGCGAGCTCGGCGGGGTTGTTGACCTCCCAGTTGCGCTGCGGTTCGAGGCGGACGCGCGCACCATTGGCGCCGCCGCGCATGTCGCTGCCGCGGAAGCTCGCCGCCGACGCCCAGGCGGCCCGCACCAGCTCGGGGTCGGTAAGGCCAGAGGCCAGGATCTTCGACTTGAGCTGCGCCACGTCCTGCGCATTCACGAGCGGGTGGTCGACGGCGGGCACGGGGTCCTGCCACAGCAGCTCCACCTTGGGCGCGTCGGGCCCGAGGTAGCGCGAGCTGGGACCGAGGTCGCGGTGGGTCAGCTTGAACCAGGCGCGCGCGAACGCATCAGCGTACTCCTGCGGGTCTTTGCGGAAGCGCTCCACGATCTCGCGGTACGCCGGGTCGAACTTCAGTGCGATGTCGGTGGTGAACATGATCGGCGCGTGCCGCTTGTTCGGGTCGTGGGCATCCGGCACCAGGTTTGCGGCCGAGCCGTCGGATGGAATCCACTGGATCGCACCCGCAGGGCTCTTCGTCTGCACCCAGTCGAAGCCCATCAGGAAATCGAGGTACATCGTCGTCCAGGCGATCGGGTTCGCGGTCCAGGCGCCCTCGAGGCCGCTGGTGATCGTGTCCGCGCCCTTGCCCGTGCCGCACTTGTTGGCCCAGCCGAGGCCCTGCTGCTCGACGTCGGCCGCGGCGGGCTCCCTGCCCATGCAGTCATCCGGCTTGCGGGCACCGTGTGCCTTGCCAAAGGTGTGGCCGCCCGCGATCAGCGCGACGGTTTCCTCGTCGTTCATGGCCATGCGACCGAACGATTCGCGGATGTCACGCGCCGCGGCGAGCGGGTCGGGCTTGCCGTTCGGTCCCTCCGGGTTCACGTAGATGAGACCCATCTGCACCGCGGCCAGTGGACGCTTCAGGTCGCGCTCGCCGCCGTGGCGCTCGTCGGCCAGCCACTTGCGCTCGGAACCCCAGTAGGTGACGTCCGCTTCCCAGTCGTCGACGCGCCCGCCGGCGAAGCCGAAGGTCTTGAAGCCCATGGACTCGAGCGCCACGTTGCCGGTGAGCACCATGAGGTCGGCCCAGGAGATCTGCTGGCCGTATTTCTGCTTGATCGGCCACAGCAGGCGCTTGGCCTTGTCGAGGTTCACGTTGTCGGGCCAGCTGTTGTGCGGCTCGAAGCGGAGCTGGCCGCCGTCGGCGCCGCCCCGGCCATCGTACACGCGGTAGGTGCCTGCGCTGTGCCAGGCCATGCGGATGAAGAACGGGCCGTAGTGGCCGTAGTCGGCGGGCCACCACGGCTGCGAGGAAGTCATCAGCGCCTTCAGGTCCGCCTTCACGGCCGCGAGGTCGAGCTGCTTGAACTCCTCGGCGTAATTGAAGTCGGCGCCCAGCGGGTTGGACCCGGGCGAATGCTGGCGCAGCGGGCTCAGGTCAAGCATCTCAGGCCACCAGTCCCGGTTCGACTGCCCGGTGCCGGCGGCAGCCGAGGCCGTCGGGGCCGCGAGCGGCGACATGGCCGTCAGTGCGGCGAGGACAGCCGCCGCAGTCGTCAGACGTGGTGTCTTGTTGGGCATTCGAAGCACTCCTGGTGTGCGGGGTAGTCAATGAACACCGCGCACTATGGTCAGGTGCCACTCATTGGACAAATCGATCTTTTCTATTGTGGCGATAGGCACGGCGCATCTCGAAGCGGGCCGCACGTGCGTGGCTTGACTCGACATGCCGCCGCCCGGGCCGGGGCGATTGGAATCCGGCGACAAGCCGCGTACGTTGGCGCCGTGAGCGTCGACGCCCCGAAACTGCAGACCCCGCCCGCCGTCCGCCTGCGGTGGGGCAACCGCGCCCGGCGCTGGTATTTCGCACCCGAGTACCTGCACCTGGATCGTGCAGACCCGGACAGACCCACGCTGTTCGTCGGCAACCACTCCGTGTTCGGCGTGCTCGATGTCCTGCTGTTCGCAGATT
>JAWOHG010000320.1:0-8680 GCA_046485245.1 bacterium | reverse complement strand
GCCGGATGGCGATGCCCTGGCGGCAGAACTCGGGCCGGGTCGCGACATGGTGGATGCCGAGCGCGGTCTCGGTGCGGCCATCGCGCGTGCGCACCAAGAGGTCGATGGTCCCGACAAAGCCGGCGAGGATGCGGCCGACGTAGGCGCCGAACCCGTAGGGCTCGCGGAAGCGCGTGTCGATGCGGCGGATTTCGGCCACGCGCTCGGGCGTGACCTGCCACCAGAATCCGGCCATCATGAGCTGGAGGAAGTCGTGGGGGTCGACTATCTCGTCGTAGGGGACTATGCGCATCCGCCACAGCCTACGCCCGAACCAGCCCGCGTGTCAAGCCCGGCCGGCGCGCGTTGACCGGCAACGGGCCGCTGCTAGGATGCTCTCATAGATGACTGACCGGATTCCGCGACTCGGCCCGAGTATGGCCGCCGCAGCAGCGGTCTTCTGCCTGGCGTCAGCCTGTGCGGCCCAGCCGCCGGCGGCGAAGCTTGTCTCGGCGGCAGTGCTCGGCCGCGTCGGCAACACCGGGCCGGCAACGGACCGCAACGTCGAGGCCACAGTCGAGGAGGCCGTGACCCTGTACGCGTTCATCGCGGCCGACCGGGGCAGCGGGGTCGAGTATTTCTGCGCGCTGGATACGGTCGAGGTGGGGGGCAAGCGCGTGCGTGTGGCCGGGCCGCCGGACCGGCTGCCGGTTCTGAGGCTCGCGTGGTTCGACATCTCGCCGGTGCCGAGCGGCTACGTGCGCACCCCGGCCGGCGACGTGCCGTTCGCTGAGGCCAGGTTGCGGGACGGGGCGTACCTGCCGGTCGAACCGAGGGCCGGGACGTACCGGTTCCGAGTGCGGGCGCGCATCGGCCAAGACAGCGTTAGTTCGCCGGGAATCGAGCCGCGCGCCGACCCGCTGCTCAAGCAGGTGAGGCGCGTGTCGCTGCGCGAGAACCGGGGCGGGGGCGACGCGGTCGACTGGATGACGATGCTGTTCAACACGGCGTGGGTCTGGGGCAGCACCAGCCGGCACGTGGCCAACTACATCGCGGCCGACTGCCAGGATATGGTCATCTACGGCCTGAACCGCGCCGGGCAAATCTTGTCATACGACGAGCATATCCACGTGGTGCGGCCGGACCGGCTGTACTTCGCCGGGTTCGTGGACGGACAGGGCAACTGGACCGACAAGCGCGGACGCGCGGCCGTGGTGAAGGCGCGGCGCGGCGACGTCATCCGTTACGTCGACATCCCGCACTACGGCGCAATCTACTCGGTGCAGGACACGTCCCGGTCGATCGGGCTGGACGATTCGGTCATCCAGACGCTCAGCGTGGCCGCAGTCGTGCCGGTTGGCCGGTACTGCCAGGGCGAGAAGACACACATACAGCTCTTTCGGTTCTGACCGAGCTCGGCGGCTGAGCGCCAGACAGCACGCGGCCGCGTGCCGGGCTCGCCGGTACGGCCTGAACCGGCGGCAGGCACGGCAGGCAGACCTCAAGCTCATCCGGAGTCAGCACGCAGACTGAGACCGTGGCCGTCCGGCCGTGAGTCACGGACAAGAGGACTCGCACAGTCAATCGCCGACTCACACCTCGACTCGAACGCCGATTCAGACGGCAACTAAATCTGTGAGTCACTGGACAAGTCAACCGTCCATTGAATGGACAACTCAGCCGGCAAGTCACTAGAGGGTTCAGACCACCGGTGAACCCACCATTCAATTGCCCAATCACCCTTAGATTCAGTGGTTAAGTGACTGGACGACTGGATTGCCCTGTTACTCACCCACTCACGCCGCGATTGACTGAGTGGGTCACCCGGGGGGTCACTCCCCAGTGGCCTTGCGAGTCCAGTTCCCAGTCGCATCCAGAGTCTAAGTCGATATCTTGCTTATAGTTACAGAGGGCGACGACAACCAGTGGCCTCGGAAGTGCCGATTCCTCACGCTGCCCGAACTGCCCTTCTTGGTCTCCCTTTGAAGGCGCGGGTCTTGAAGGCCAGGTCGGCAGTTTGCAGTTGCAGCCCCGGGTTCTTCGGCCGTACCCGCGTTGGCGTGTTCGACGCCACGGGCCAGAGGCTCGGGCGACAACGCTGATGGTCGACTGGCGCTTCAAGGGAATCGGGACGCGCTTCGGTCCCGAGTTCCGCGGCCGCGGGCAAGGTGCCGGGCTTGGGGGCGTGCACAGAGTCGTCGCGTGCGCACGTCGCGACGCTTGACCGGTCGAGCCGTGTCGGTATCATCTGGATAATGGCGATGCTACGGAGCATCTTAGCGGCGGTGATTACCCTGGTGCCCGTGGCGGCGCTGGCGCTGGGCGGCGTGACGGGTGAAATGGCTGTCTGCATTGCCGAGGAGAGCCACGCCCCGCATTCGACCGGGCCGTTGCCGCAACCGGACTGCAGCCACGACGGCGACGGCAGAACCGACACGAGCGAGATGTCACACTTCGACTGCGGAGTCGGGGACTGCCGCTATGTTGTTGCCGGCGAGCACGCGACGCCGGCCAAGTCGGCCGGACGCGCGAGGTCGTCCGGCCAGCCGAGGCTCGAACTGGCGGTCCCGGTGCCGGCAGCGCAGTTCGCGGCCGCTGTCAGCGTGGTCCCGGCACAGGTCGTCGACTGGCCCACGGGCTCTGTCATGGCCGCCGTGCTCACGACGGTGCTTCGCCTCTAGAACCCACCAACAATCAGGTCGCTGACCGGTATCGCCCTTGGCGGGTCGTCTGAGACGACGACCGCCGCCGGCGGCTAACCCGCATGACGGGTGTTTGATTCTGAGGAGATACGGTTGACCGGAGGTGAATTGATGAGAAGTCTGAAGTGGACCACGGCTGTTGTCGCGCTGGGGCTGGCACCGCTGGTCGCGCAGGCCCGACCCGTGACCCTGGCCGAGTGCTGGGGGCTGGTGCAGACCCGCAGCCCGGCGATGGCCGGCGCCGCAGCCGGTGTGAGGAGCGCGACTGCCGCGCAGCGCCAGTCGCGCGTGTTGCCCAATCCCGAGCTGGAGCTCGCGGCTGAGGATTTCGGGCGGGGAGCGATTGAAGTCGGGCTTTCGCTGCCGCTGGACTTCGGCGGTCGGCGGCTTGCCCGCGTGCGCACGGCACGGGCAGCGGTTGCAGCGGCACGGCTGGAGGAGGACGTAGTGCGGCTGAGGCTGAGAGCCGAGACGTTGCGGCGGTTCGGCGCAGCGCTGGCGCTGAAGCACAAGCTGGCCGTGACGGATACGTTGCTGGGCCTCGTGCGTCACTCGTCGGCGGGCGTCGAGCGACGGGTGGATGCCGGCGCCGCACCCGACGTGGACCTGCTGCGCGCGCGGATGGAGGTGCAGGGCCTGGAGCTGGAGTCACGCGGGGTCGCGTTGCAGTACGGGGCGGCGTGCCGGACCCTTGCGGCGCTGTGGGCCGACAGTTCCGGGGAGGCGTGGGAACCGGCCGGCGGCTTCCTGGCCGCGCCCGCGGGCGAGCCCTCGCCGCCTTCAGACGACAACCCGGCCGCACAGCTGGAGCGCGCGACGGTGGAGGCGGCGCGGGCAGAGCTAGCGTCGGCGCGGGCCGAGGGCTGGCCGTCGCTCGGGGTGACCGGCAACTACGCGCGCGATGACGGGCCGGGCGCCGTGACGCTCGGGGCGACAGCATCGCTGCCGCTCTTTGACCGCAACCAGGGCGGGGTCGGCGTCGCCCGCCACGAACTGGCCCGTGCCGAGCTCGCATCGGTGGAGGGTCGGGCCGAGCGCGCGGCAGCGGTCGAGCGACTGCGGGCCGAGATGGCGACCGTGGGCGAGGCGGTTGCGGTCGGCCGAACGGTGATGGTGCCGACACAGCAGCGCGTGCTCGAGGCGCTGACACGACAGTACGAGCAGGGCGCGGCCGGGATACTGGATGTGATCCAGGCCCAGCGCGAGCTGCACGAGTCCGCGATGGAATTGACGGAACACGAGGCGGGGCTGGCCGCGCTCGCAGCAGACCTGCTGGAACTGTCCGGCCACGAACCGGTCGTCTTCAAGGAGTGAGCAATGCACAGACACATTCGCAGTGAGTTTCTGAGCCTGGCCGTCGCGCTGGCACTGGCGTTCGCCGTGACCGTGCCCGCCAACCTGGCCTGCACCCGTCAGGACGCGGCCGCCGCCGGCGAGGCGCACGATGACGAGCACGCAGGCGATGCCGGGCACGCCGAGGAGGGTCACGAGCACGTCGAGGCAGGCGATGAGCACGAAGGCGGGCCGGAACCGGCGCACGACGACCACGACGATGCGGCCGAGGAGGTGCGTGTCGCCGCGCACGGCACCGAGCTGGCGGGGCTGAGAGTGGAGCGGGTGCGCGAGGTCGTCATCAGCCGCACGGTGGTGCTGCCGGGCGAGGTCGGCTACAACGAGGAGCGCCGGGTGCACGTGACTCCCCGCTACGGAGGAGTCATCCTCGAGATGCGGGCCGAGCTTGGTTCCGCTGTGGGCGAAGGCGACGTGCTGGCCGTTGTCGAGTCGAACGAGAACCTGACCGCGTACAAGGTGCGCGCGCCTCAGCCCGGCAGAGTCGTCGCGCGCGAGGGCGCGGTCGGCGCGTTCGCATCGGAGGAGGCGTCGCTGTTCGTGATTGCCGACCTCTCGACCGTCTGGGTCAACCTGGACGTCTTCCCGCGGCACGTGGCCGACGTGGCAACGGGGATGAAAGTCAGCGTGCGCGGTGTCGGCGCAGACCTCGCTGCGACCGGTTCGATCGACTACGTCGCACCGGTGATCGAGCGGGAGCGGCGTGTGGCGCTGGCCCGCGTGAAGCTGGCCAATCCGGCCGGCCGCTGGCGACCGGGGACGTTCGTGCGGGCCGAGGTGCACGTGGCCGGTGGCGCGCCGGTCCCGGCAGTGGAGCACGAGGCGGTGCAGATGCTCGGGGACCAGCCGGTGGTGTTCGTGCCCGAGGGCGACAACTCGTTTCGCGCCGAGCCGGTCAGCCTCGGCGCGTCGGGGCCGACCCACACCGAGGTCAGGTCGGGCCTAGCACCGGGCGACGCCTACGTCGCGCGGGGCGCGTTCGAGCTGAAGGCGCGCGCGGTGACGAGTTCGCTCGGCGGCCACGCCGGGCACGGGCACTGACGGGTGCGCGCGATGGGACGATTCTTCGACCTGTTGCAGCGGAACCGGCTGGCCGTCGTCGCGCTGCTGCTGGGCCTGGTCGCGTGGGGCGCGCTGACGTTCAGCCGGCTGCCGACCGACGCGTTCCCCGACGTGTCGCCGGTGATGGTGCCGGTGTTTGCCGAAGCGCACGGGATGGCGCCCGAGGAGGTGGAGCGGCTCATCACGTTCCCGATCGAGTCGGCGATGAACGGGCTGCCCGGCGTCACGCTCGTGAAGTCGACGTCGGCGTTCGGGATGGCGGCGGTGTACATCTACTTCCGGGACAACGTCGACATCTACTTCGCCCGCCAGATAGTCGCCGAGCGGCTCGCGGGCGCGGCGGCCGAGCTGCCCGACATGCACGAGCCGCCCGCGCTGGGGCCGATATCGACCGGGCTGGGCGAGGTGTTCATGTACTACCTCGCGCTGGATTCGACCGCCGACACCGAGGGCAAGGCGGCCGACACGTACCTGCGCGACGTCAACGACTGGGTCGTCAAGTACCAGCTGCAGACGGTACCCGGCGTCACCGAGATACTCTCGATGGGCGGCCACGTGCTGCAGTACCAGGTGGCGCTGGAACCCTTCGCGCTGGCCAAGAACGGCATACGGCTGGAGGACGTGGTCGAGGCAATCAGCGCCAGCAACGGCAACGCGGGCGGGCAGTTCCTCGTCCTCGGGGCCGAGGAGTTCCTCGTGCGCGGCGTTGGCCTCATCCAGACGCTCGAGCACCTGCGCGACGTGCAGGTCGCGACCGCGTCCGGCGCGCCTGTGCGCCTGCGCGACGTCGCCGACGTCGACTACGGCCGGGAAGTGCGTCGCGGCGTCGTGACCCGCAACGGGGCCGGCGAGGTTGTCGCCGGGATCGTGATGAAGCTGTACGGCGAGAACACGTCGGATGTGATCGCCCGGCTGGAACGCAAGATACCGGAGGTGCAGGCGTCGCTGCCGCGCGGCGTCAGCCTCGTGCCTTACCACGACCAGTCGCGGCTGGTGTCGAGCGCCACCGGCACGGTGAAGGGCGCGCTCGCGGTCGGCGGCCTGCTCGTGGCGCTGACGCTGCTGGTGTTCCTCGGCAACCTGCGGGCGGCGGCGATCGTCGCGCTGAGCCTGCCGGTGTCCGCCCTGTTCGCCGCGATACTGATGGGCTTTGCCGGGATGTCGGCCAACCTGATGTCGCTGGGCGGCATCGCCATCGCGATCGGGATGCTGGGCGACGGTTCGATAATCATGGTCGAGAACATCTTCCGAAACCTGTCCGACCCGCGGCGGCGGGGCGCGAGCCGGTCCGAGGTCGTGTCCGAGTCGGCCGCCGAGGTCGCCCGGCCGATACTGTTCTCGGTGGCCATCATAATCGTCGTGTTCGTGCCGCTGTTCACGCTGCAGGGGGTCGAGGGTAAGATGTTCTCGCCGATGGCTTTCACCATCGCTTCGGCACTGCTGGGCTCGCTGGTGTCGGCCCTGGTCGTGTCGCCGACGCTGTCCTCATTCCTGTTGCGCGGGGCGACCGGGCGGGAGTCTGACCTCGTGGAGAAGCTGAAGCGGCTGTACCGGCCGCTGCTGGAGCGGGTCTTGCGGCACCGGCGACTGGTCGTCGCCGGCGCGGTGGCGGCACTCCTGGCGACGCTGGTCGCGGGCACGCGGCTGGGAACCGAGTTCGTGCCCGTGCTCGAGGAAGGCGTGGTCCAGGTGAACGTGACGATGGCGCCCTCGATATCGCTCGAGAAGGCCACCGAAACGGTGCAGGTACTGGAGCGGATGGTTCTCGCGAAGTACGGGTCGGCGGTCAAGCAGACCATCGCCAAGATCGGCCGGCCCGAGGCGGGCAGCCACCCGCACCCGGTGAACACCGCCCACATCCAGATGGAGCTGCGTCCGCGGCGAGAGTGGCGCCGATGGCGCTCCAAGCAGGCGCTCGTCGACGACATGAGCCGCACGCTGGGCGAGTACCCGGGCGTCCAGCTCGGGTTCACCCAGCCGATCCAGAATATGTTTGACGAGTTGCTGTCGGGCGTGCGCACCCAGCTCGCGGTCAAGCTGTTCGGCGACAACCTGGACACCCTGCGGCTCAAGGCCGAGGAGATTCACGCCGCGGTAGCGGGCGTGAGCGGGCTCGCCGACCTCGCGGTCGAGCAGAGCCACGGTCAGCCGCAGGTGCAGGTCGTCGCGGACCGGGAGGCCTGCGCGCGCTACGGGGTCAGCGTCGCCGACCTGCTCGAAATGATCGAGATGGGCGTCGGCGGCGAGGTCGTCGACAACGTCTACCTCGACACGCGCCGCTACGGCATCAGCGTCCGGGTGCAGGAAGCGTACCGCCGCGACCCCGATGCCCTGCGCAGCCTGCTCCTGCACGCCGGTGACGGCTCGCTCGTGCCGCTCGGCCAGGTCGCCGACGTCAGGGTGGTCACCGGTCCCATTCAGGTGAACCGCGAGAACAACCAGCGGAGCTGGACCATCGCCGCCAACGTCCGCGGTCGCGACATCGGCAGTGTCGTGGCCGACATGCGCCGCAGGGTGGATGAGCGGGTGAAGCTGCCGCCCGGGTACTGGCTGAAGTTCGGCGGCCAGTTCGAGAACCAGCAGCGGGCGATGAACCGGCTCGCCTTCATCGTGCCGGCTGCGCTGCTGCTCATCTTCTTCATGCTCTACCTGTCGCTCGGCACGCTGCGGCAGGCGGCGCTCATTTTCCTCAACGTGCCGCTGGCGCTGATCGGCGGCGTGCTGGGCCTGCTGGTGACGGGCGAGTACCTGTCGGTGCCGGCGTCGGTCGGGTTCATCGCGCTGTTCGGGATCGCCGTGCAGAACGGGTTGGTGATGGCGGCCTGCATCAACCAACTCAGACAGGACGGCGTCCCGACGCACGAGGCGGTCCTGCAGGGCGGGTTGCTGCGGCTGCGACCCGTGTTGATGACGGCGCTGACGACCGTCCTCGGTCTCGTGCCGCTGCTGCTCTCGACCGGTCTCGGGTCCGAGGTCCAGCGCCCGCTCGCTGTGGTCGTAGTCTTCGGCCTGCTTTCCTCAACAGTCCTGACGCTGCTGCTGCTGCCGGCGATGTATTCGTGGTTCGCGCCCGGCCTGATGCGCGATGCCGCGCAGCGCGGCCTGAACGGAGGTGTCTCGTGAAACGCATCGATGCCTACATCAAGCGCCAGCGCCTCGGCGATGTCGTGGCTGCTCTCCACGAGATCGCCGGGCTGACCGGGGTCAGCCTGTTCGACATGCACGGCTTCGGCCGCACCCGGGGCCGGAACGAGCCGGTGCATATCGTGGACAACGCGGTTCGCTGGGTGCCGCACGTCAAGCTCGAGGTCGTCTGTCGCGACGAACTGGTCGAGCAGGTCATCGCAGCGGTGCAGTCCGGCGCGCGCACCGGCCTGCGAGCGGACGGCAAGGTCTACGTCCTGCCGGTCGAAGATGCGCTGCGTATCAGCACGGGCGAGCGCGGCGAGGCGGCGGTTTGACCGGGCGGGGCGGCAGAGGTATAATTATATAGTGTCAGGCATCGGGACCGGTAGCGCCGGTCCCTTTCTACGTCAAAGGAGCAAAGCTATGCAGAGACTGGTCCTGGTTGCGCTCGTGATGTTGTC